>JBKDUK010000100.1:0-44495 GCA_046339535.1 Planctomycetaceae bacterium
GCACGCTCGAGGGCGGCGCGGGGCCGCGGCGGGGCCCACGCCGGGGGGGGCAGCCGCGCCAGCGCCGGCGCGACGGGCCGCTCCGCGCGGGCGGTCGTGGAGCGGCGCGGCCGGGCGGGGCGGGGGGGGCGGGCGGGCGGCGGGGGCCGCGGGGGGGGTCGCCGGGGCGCTGGCGGCGCGGTCGGCCGGGGGGTGGCCGCTGATCAGAGCGGCGCGGGCGGCGGCCTGTTGTGTCCGCTGTGCTGCCTCGCGGATTTCGATCAGTTCGGGATAGCCGACGATTTCCCGCAGGTCGCCCTCATGCGGCTCGAACAGCGACGGCAGGTTGCCGTAGGTCAGGGCGGCGCGCAGCAACCCGGGCGTGATGCCATGGTTGGCGGCCCGCTCGGCCAACTGGTTCCAGCCGGCGATGCCCCCCAGCAGCATCAGGAACTGATCGACATACTTCAGCACCCGCACGAGGGTCCGGTGCTTGAGCAGCTCTCTGGTGGGGGCCAGTTCCGTCCCTTCGGCCACGTTCCACTGCAAGCGCTGGTCGGGTGCCTGCTCGAGATGCCATGCGTGCAGGCCCTCGTCGGCCACGCCATGCCCCGTCTTGATGATCTCCAGCACCCGGCCGGGAATGTCGGGATCGGTCGGGGTGGCGAGGTGCCAGACCGAATGGGCGTGTTCCAGGAGCGACCGGCTCTGGAGGTACCGGGCGGCCCCTGTCCCGTTGCGGAAGGCATCGGGCTGCATGGTGATCACGATGGCGACTTCGTTGTCCTGGGCGGCGCGGGTCAATTCCCGGATGACCACGTCGAATTGCCGTTCGCTGTCGCAGCGCAGATGCAGGCTGGCCTGATCGATCACCACCAGGCGAATGGTGGGGCGCTTGCGGAGGAACTTGCCGAACGCCGCCAGCATCCCCTCATCACGATACAGGTGGAGCTGGCCGGTCTCGAAATTGGACCAGGTGAACTGGGCGGGCGCCGGGTGGGGAGCGGGGTTGATCAGCGCCTTTTGGCTCGCCCGGAAGACCCGGTGGACATCCCCGCCGACAGAGGCGATCCCGGGAATGACCTTACGGGTGAAATCTTCCCGGGAGTTGAAAAGCAGCACGTCCGCCGGAGGGAGGGCCTGATCGGCACCACACCCGGGAAACGGAGTGCCTGTGGTGACCCGGGCGATCCAGTCGGTCATCACGGTCGACTTGCCCGTCCCGGCGTCACCGACCACCACCACCAGATCTCCCGCGCGAATCTTTCCGGGCCAGACCCAGCCGTGGTTCTCGGGATGAACGGGCGCAAAGGGGTTGTTCTGACGGGGGATCTTGCGGTCGGAATAATCGTGCATTCCCCGTTGTTCCAGCCAGCACCCGGGGGGCAGCCGATCGACTTCCAGCCTCAGGCGGGACCAGTCGGCGTCGGTCGACGAATCGGCCTTGGAGGCGGGCTGTGCAGTCACGTTCTGTTTCAACATGTTCGGAATTCTCCCCAAAAGGTGCAGATGGACACTCTCTGGGGAAGAATTAGAACACAAAAAGCCACCTGTTCAAGAAGTTTTTGTGATTTTTTGTTCACATCTGGAAATGAGTCGCAACGACAAACTCAGAAACAGGTTGCGTCCAAAGATGCACGAATGGCGGTCCACACCATCCCAAGCGTTCCGCGCAGGCCAACCCCGAGGGAGCCCTATCTGAAGGGCCTACACAGGGGAGACCTACGGCGAACTCCCGCCCCCCCCCAATTGACCTCCCTCGTTCCCATGCTCCCCGTCACCCGGGGTTGGATGGACATGTCGTTCCGGCTTGCTTCATACCCGGCGGTCGTCTGTTGGTCCGTGCCGAATTTCGGTTCCGAGGGAGAGCGTGATCCAGACGCACAACATCGTGCGTCTCACGGACACTGAGCGTGTGCGGAGTGTGGATGTTGTGCGGACCTGAAGGTCGGCGACGCCCGTCTCAAACTCAAGTCCGTCGACTCACGGTCCTCGAAGTGACCCCGCACGAGAGAAGGGAAGAGCTTCCGCTGGCTTTCTGAGACCAGGGTCAATCGGATCAGTCAGGCATGGGAATGGGAGCGTCGGCCGGGGCGGGTTGCGGCGGCAGGTTGACTGGCGGCAGGTTGACTGGCGGACGGGGGGGTGCGGGTACGGGGACCGGGGACGCTTCGCGGGGGGCGGAACCCGCTTTGAGAAATGCGACAGCCGGGGAAGTTCCCTCGGTCAATTGCACGGCGGTGGTCAAGACCTTGCGGGCCGCGTCGAGGTCTTCATTGAACCAGAGCAGAACGCCCATCACCAACAGGCGATCGGGATCGCGGATGTCGGCCTTGGTCCAGGCGAGTGCCCGCTGCAAAACCGTGTTTTTCGCGATGTCGTTGTCGGGACCGAACAACTCGTCGAGACTGGGCCCCTGCTCGGGCCAGCGGGGTTCGAGCTGCAACACCATCTTGAAGGCGCGGGCCGCTCCGCGGAATTCACCCAGACCCGCCAGCGCCATGCCCAGCCGGATCCGCGGGCCGGGCAAGTCGGCCGCTGCCTGGGTGGCCTGGCGGTACTTTCCCGCGGCCGACAGATAGTCGGCGCGCTGGAAGTGCTGATCGCCCTGCAGTTGAGCCCGCTGGGCACGCAATTGCTGTTCGGGATTGGAACGCTTCAAGAACAACTGGGGATTTTCCTGATCGGGCTGGAGAGGGACGGCGGGTGCCGCAGCTCCCGCTCCTCCCTCCGGAAGGCCTTCCAGAGCAGCACCGGGCACAGCGGCCCCCGGCACAGCGGCACCCGGTACAGCGGCACCCGGCACAGCGGCACCGGGGCCCGCTCCCCGACGCAGTCCGGGTGCGACCCACTCCTCACGCCCCAGATTGCGCAACTGCTCGCCCACTTCGGGACCCAGGAGCGGCAGCAGCCGCGGGGGGCGGGGACCAAACCCCATCACTTCCGGATCGACGAAAATGGGGGCCGCCGAGGTGTAGCCCCACGCGGGATAGCTGATCACCGGGCCGGGATACACATTCCATCCCCCCGCGGGACCCCAGGACGAGTACCCGCCCCAACCTCCGGGCCAGGTGTTCGTCCACCCGGCGGTTCCGCTCCACAGGCCCACTCCCCGTCCGGACCAGGCCCCCCCCGCGTTCCCCGTCCAGTTGCCGGACCAGCCGACTCCCGAGCCCTGGGGACCGTTCCACTGCCCATGCCCCGAGTAGCCCCCCGGGCCGTGCCAACCCCCCGGGCCCTGAGCCCAGGCGACGGATGCCCAGCCCAGTCCAATCCAGCCCAGTCCAATCCAAACCAGGCAAACCGATCTCAGCCACACCATCCCGGCGATTGAGAATGCACGCATCGTTCAGCTCCTTCGTGCCACCTTGCAGGGGTCCCGAAGCGATGGCACGACTCGAGCGTGTCCAACTTTCGAGGTGCTCACAGTATCGATCCGCCGTTTCCAAGGGTCAAGCACCTGTCTCTGGGGTTGGGAGGAAGGCTGGGTAGGGCCCCGCGCCGGGACGGCTGGCCGATGGAGACCGGATTCCTGCCGAGGTATCATCCAGCGAATGGTTCCCCTCGACTTTCCCGGCCGGCTGACATGTCGCACTCCGAGTTCCATCAGGCCTTGCGCTCCCCCCTGTTGTGGCCCCGGCGAACGCTGTTGCAGGCGGGGGCGACCGGTCTGTTGGGACTGTCGGGACCGCGTGTCTGGGGTGCCGGCGAAGCAGCGAACGTGGGGCGAGCGCGGGCGAAGTCGGTGGTGTTTCTCTACCAGTTTGGCGGGCCCAGTCATGTCGACACCTTTGACATGAAACCCCAGGCTCCCGACGGGATCCGCAGCCTGTACGCTCCGATCGCCACGAGCCTGCCGGGAGTCGAGATCTGCGACCGGCTGCCGGAAACCGCCAGGGTGCTCGACAAGGTGACGCTCGTGCGCACCGTGCACCACGCCATGAAAAACCACAATTCGGCCTCGTATCAGGCGCTGACGGGCCGAGCCCCCCCAGTCGACGACATTCGCCTGCGAGACACCATCGAGCTGTTTCCCGCCTATGGCTCGGTCGTGGATCGACTGGCTCCCAACCAGGATGGAATGCCCACCTTTGTGGCCTATCCCCACGTTATCCGCGACGGAGCCATCACCCCGGGCCAGCACGCCAGTTTCCTGGGCAAGGCCCATGACCCGCTGCTGATCACCGAAGATCCGAACCGGGAGGATTTTCGGCTGCCCGAGTTGAATCTCCCCTCAAACCTCAGTCTCGATCGGCTGCAGAACCGGCGGGCGCTGCAGCAATTGGTCAACCGCCAGACCGAAGAACAGGGGGTGGCCGCTCCCTCGGGGGACCTGCAGCCCTACTACGATCGTGTGCTGGCCATGCTGCAGTCGCCGCGGGTGCGGGGGGCATTCGACCTGTCGGCAGAGAGCGCGGCCACCCGCGAGAAATATGGCCGAACCACCTACGGCCAGGGGTGCCTGCTGGCCCGGCGGCTGGTCGAGGCGGGGGTGAAATTCGTGAATGTGTATTTTTCATCAAACATCGGAGGGCAAAGTACGACCACAGGGGGCTGGGATACGCACGGCTTCAACAATACCCGGCAGTACCCGATCCTCGATGCCTGGCACCTCCCGCTGACCGACCACACCCTGCCGGTGTTTCTGAACGATCTCGACGACCGCGGCCTGCTCGACACAACTCTCGTGGTCTGGATGGGGGAATTCGGGCGAACGCCACGGTTGAATGCCAACATCAGCCGGGATCACTGGCCGCAGTGCTACACCGTGCTGCTGGCGGGCGGGGGGGTGAAACGGGGCTATGTGCATGGCCGGTCGGACAAGACCGGCGCCCTGCCCGATCGCGATCCCGTCCCGCTGGAAGACCTGGCGGCGACGATGCTGTCGCTGCTGGGAATCGATCCGGCGACCGAGTTGTTTGACAAGCTGAACCGCCCGCTCCCCGCTGCGTCGGGCCGGGTGGTGACAGGTCTGCTGGCGTAAGGCCCCGAGTCGGGGTGTCTGCAATCGCCCTCCCCCGCTACACTCGGGTCGATTCCCCGGAGGCTCACCAGCATTCGGCCACCCGGGGAACCGGGATTCACGACAGGATGCTGCGGAATGTGCGGCCCCCCGAAGCCTCGGGAGACAGCCGCCGCGAGGGAAGGAACGCCTCATGGCCATGTTTGGCGCGCGGGTCGACGTCAAAACGTATCTGGACCGGGTTCACCAGGAAATCGACCGCCTGGACCACAACGAGATTGAAGCCCTGGCCGACGCGATTTACCGGCGGTACCTGTCGCGCCGGTT
Source organism: Planctomycetaceae bacterium (assembly GCA_046339535.1). Lineage (GTDB taxonomy): Bacteria > Planctomycetota > Planctomycetia > Planctomycetales > Planctomycetaceae > UBA10511. Next base: position 5,270 of record JBKDUK010000100.1, read on the forward strand.
TGTGTACATCATCGGCAACGGCGGCAGTGGAGCGAATGCGTCGCACTTCTGCGAAGACCTCGGCAAGAGCACCGTGCTCGACTTCGAGACGCAGCAGCGGCTGAAGGTACTGAGCCTGACGGACAACACCCCCTATATTCTCGCCTGGGGGAACGACACCAGCTACGACCGGATTTTCTCGGAGCAGCTCAAGAACTTCGGCGAGCCGGGCGACCTGTTGATCGCGATCAGCGGGTCGGGGAACAGCCCGAATATCATCCGGGCGGTGGAGTGGGCCAAGCAGCACGGGATCGAGACGTTTGGCGTGACCGGATTCAGCGGCGGAAAGCTGCGTGAAATCGCCGACCAATGTCTGCACTGTCCCCTGGATGACATGGGGATGGTGGAGTCGCTGCATCTGATCGCCTTCCACTACGTGCTCGATGATGTGCACGGGCGGATCAACGGCTTCAAGAACAAGCCCGTGAAGGCCTGAGGCGGCCCTGCCTGTCCGTCGGAGCGGGTCTTTCTCTGCACGCGTTTCCGGCGGTCGGGTCCCGATCGCCGGAAGCGGGTCGAGCCTTGGTCCCGGCGGGTCGTACCGATGTCACCGCGTGCGTTTCAGGCGGGACTGCACGCCGTTGGGCAGATCCTGCAGAGACAGTCTCGCTCTGGAGAGTTGCCGCAGAATGCGGTCTTCCAGAGGGGTGTCGATGTCGGTACCGGGGTCGGGATCGGGAAACGTGCCGTAGAGGTCAGCCCGCCAATCGGCCAGAGCCTGCCGGGCCAGAGTGGCCGGAACGCCGTCGAGCAGCGTGGTCACTTGCCGCTGCAGTTGCTGGCGGGTGGCATCGCGGCCGCTGAACACCTGAAGGATCTCATTCAGGAGGCGGTCGACTTCGGAATCCTCCGACGCAGTCAGGACGGGACGCCGCTCGCGGGGGACCAGCGGTGTCTCGAGCGGAGCAGCCCCCTGGCGTTTGGGAACGGGTACAGCCCCCCGGGGGGACGGCGCGAGTGGCTCGTCGCGCACGTCGGCCCGCGGTTCCGCCGTCTGGGGGAAGGCACCGCGAATCGCCTCTGAGATCTGATTCCTGAGCTGTCCGACGAAGGATCCGGTGAGGTCATTCCACAACGCGTCCGCCGGGCCTTTCTGTACGGTCGAGGGCGCTGTGTTGCCGTCTTCGGAGGGGCTTTCGGACGCGGCCAGGCTGTTGGGTTCCGGATCCTGCCCGGCATCGGCTTCGAGGGCCTCTTCGGCGTCGTTGTCGGGCGCGGTCGGGGCCCCGTCTTCTTCATCATCACGGGGATCGAGATCGAAGGGGAGTCCGAGGGGATTGGCAGATTTGCCCTGCTGTTCTTCCTCGATGGCGATCTCGATCAGTTCTCCCCCGATCTTGCGGAAATGGGGAGCCAGCCAGCCATCGAGTTCCCGCGGCAGAATGCCATCCAGCTTGTACAGCAGATAACCGGCGAGTCGCCCGCCTGGACGCCGGAGGACCTGTTCCCGGGCTGTCGCCGAGAGTGTGACCACAAAAAAGGTCATGATCAGGCAGAGGGTCGCTCCTTTTAGGAAACCCATCACCGCCCCCAGGTGGCGGTCGAATTCCTGGAAGCGGAGTGTTTCCAGCAGTCCCCGGACAGTCCGTGCGGCGACGAAACTTCCCAGGGAGAACACGAGATAGATTGCCAGCATGGCAACGTAGCGGTTGAGCGGCGGATCGAGTTTGATCAACGGAGCCACGCTGATCGACAGCGGCGCAGCGAACAGAAAACAGAGGAGGATCGCGGCGATTCCCGCCAGTTGCCAGGTGACCCCCCGGGCAGCCCCCCGCCAGGTATGGAACAGCAGAATCAACAGCAGCAGGGCGTCGTAATACATGGGGCTCTTCCGAAAGGACGCCAGGACCAATCCGTGGCGGTGGGAGTATATGTCGTGGTTCGCTGGTGCGAGAAGATGATTTGAGGCGTTCCTGGCCGACATCCGTCAGGCCCGTTCCTGCCATTCTTTTGCCAGGCCAGCGGGACGTCACTGGCGGAAACCGGTCCCGAATCTGACGATCCGGGGAGCCAGACTCTTACCCCGGCACGACTGTGGATTAGAATACAGACGGCAGGTCGCGAGACCTGGCCCGTGTCGGTTCCCGACGCGGCGAATGCCGTGAGTTGACCCTGGAAAACGAGTCTGCGACATGCCTCTGTTCGAGTACCGCTGCGAAACCTGCAGTCAGGAATTTGAGATTCTGGTCCGTGGGGGGGAGCCACCCGCCTGCCCCGAATGTGGCGATGTCCATCTGCAAAAGCTGTTCAGCGAACCGGCCATCGCCCAGGTGGGAGGGATGTCCCACAACCTCCCCATGGCCCCGAGTTGCCCTCCCGGTCCGCTCCCCTGCTCTCCCACCTGTTGCCGCCTCCCGTAACGGAAGCGGCTGGAAAGGCCGGCCATGTTGCAGGTGTCTCGGGCCAACCTCCACGAGATCACACCGGCGTTGGCCTTGCTCTATGGTCGCTGGCCGGCTGTGGAACGGGATCGTCTGGTGCGGGAGGCGTTGCAGTCAGCCGCCCGGCAGGCTCTCGACCTGAAGCATTTGTTGATTGTTCGCTCCCCTTCTTCCGACGGCGTGCGGGGTGCCGCTTTGGGAATCGAGCGGCCGGGGCGTGAAGCGGTCGTCTGGCTGCCAGCGGTGGCCGAGGGGGAATCGTTCGACGGTGTGGCGGGACTCTTGCTGACCGCCTTGTCGGAGCGTCTGGACCAGGCGGGCGTGGTCTGCTCGGTGGTGTTCGTGGAACCCAGTCTGCGCACCGAGCGTTCGATGCTGACATTTGCCGGTTATCCCAGCCTCGCCGACCTGTGTCTGATGCAGGCCAACGTCGCGCCGCCGAGTGCCTCCCGTCTGCGTCTGACAGAATCGCTCGAGGCCATTCCCTGGAATGAAACACTGTCGGGAGAGTTTGCCGCGGTCATTGAGCAGACCCAGCAAGAGGCCCATGATTGTCCGGAAGTCGGAGCGTACCGGACCGGCCAGGATGTCCTTGCCTCTCACGGGGCCAACGCATCCCCCCAGCCCGATCTCTGGCACCTGTACCGTGCCACGGGATCGAACGAGCCCGTGGCCGTTCTGCTGCTGGGAGAGTCGAGCGGTCCCGATGAACTCGAAATCCAGTATTTGGGTGTCGTTCCCGCTGCCCGTCGTCGGGGAGTGGCGCGGCGGTTGCTTGCCGAGGCGCGGGGAATTGCCGGGCTGCGGGGAAAGACCCGGCTGCACGTGGCGGTGGAGAGCCGCAACCAACCGGCCCGGGCCCTGTATGAGGCTGATGGGTTTCACGAGTTCCGGCGCTACGCCATCCACCTGCGTCTGAACCCCCATGCAGCACCGGTTGCATCCTGACGACACCATCGCCGCCCTCGCGTCGGCTCCCGGCTCCGCCCCACGGGGAATTGTGCGCATCAGCGGCCGCGGAACGGGACAACTGCTGGCCGACTGGTTCCGCGGCTCCTCCAACCCGCCCACAGTCCACCCCGCTGCAGCCGACGCGTCTCCTCCGCCGGGGGTTCTGCCGTGGCGGACGGAAGGAAGCGTGACGTTGGCCGGTTTCTGGTCTCCCTGTCCAGTCGCCCTCCACTACTGGCCCGGTCCCCGCAGTTACACGGGCGAGTGTCTCGCCGAATTGCATACCGTGGGATCGCCCCCCCTGCTGGAAGCCCTGCTGGGCGAGGTTTTTCGACGGGGGGCACGTCCGGCGGAGCCGGGGGAATTCACCCTGCGGGCCTTTCTGGCGGGACGGATCGACCTGGTACAGGCCGAAGCGGTGCTGGGGGTGATTGACGCCCAGGGGGAGGACGAACTGCGAACGGCCCTGGGACAACTTGCCGGCGGGCTGTCTGGGGGACTGGCCGCCCTGCGGAGCGATCTGCTCGACCTGCTGGCCGATCTCGAAGCAGGACTCGATTTCGCCGATGAACCGATTGAATTCGTGGCCCACAACGAACTGGCCCGACGGCTGCGGCTGGCGGTGGGAACACTGACACCGCTGCGGCGTCAACTGGGAGAACGAGCGCGCAGCGACGCTCGCTGGCGGGTGGTGTTGACCGGTCCGCCGAACGCCGGCAAGAGCACGCTCTTCAACGCTCTGGTGGGGCGGTTCGCCGCGGTGGTCTCGGCGGAACCGGGAACGACGCGTGACTTTCTGGCGGCCGAACTGGATCTGGGCGGAGTGCCCATTGTGCTCATTGATACGGCGGGGGCCGAGTCTCCGCGGAATGCGATCGAACAGGCGGCGCAGGCCCAACGGGTTGACCAACTCTCGCAGGCCGACTTGATCATCGACTGTTCCCCCTGGGGTGCGACCGGAGAGCCCCGGGACCAGCCCCCAACCCGCGTGTTGGGGATCATGACCAAGAGCGACCTGGCCTCCCCGGAAGACCACGCCCGGGCAGGATCAAGGCTGCCTGTGTCGGTTCACGATGGCCTGTCGCTTGGACGGCTGAGGGAGGCGGTGGCGAGTCGATTGACAGGATGTGGTGCGGGCGGCCGGCAGTTTGTTGGATCGACGGCGATCCGGGTCCGGGAAAGCCTCGAGCTGGCCGACGCCGCCCTGCAGCGGGCGGTCGCCCTGGCGGAAGCCGAGCGCGACGAAGACCTGTTGGCCCTCGAGCTGCGGGAGGCGCTGCAGGAACTGGGCAGAATTACCGGGGCGGTCTACACTGATGACATCTTGGACCGTATTTTCAGCCGGTTTTGCATCGGCAAGTAGATCCGGTCGAGACCGTCAACAGCCGGGATGAAACGAGAGCGACATGGGGACGTGGCAGGAGGTTGAGATCGGCGGCAAACGGGCCGAGTGGTTCGAACCAACTCGGCCGTCGCCCCACCGGTTCACCGTGTTGTTTCTGCACGGGCATGGAGAACTGACGCTGCGTGACAACCCGGTGTATTCCACCGAACTGGAGCGTCATGGACTGGCCTGCCTCTGCCCTGCGGGTCGCCGCAGCTGGTGGGGAGACCGGGTGTGCACCGAGTTCGACCCGGTTCAATCGCCGAGGAAATTCCTGCTCGACGAGGTGCTGCCGTGGCTGAAGGAGCACCGCCAGACGGAACCGCCAGCCATTGCCCTGCTGGGAGTCAGCATGGGAGGTCAAGGGGGGCTGAAGCTGGCGTATCTCGCCCCCCAGCAGTTCCCCGTGGTGGCGGCCCTGGCGCCCGCGATTGATTTCCACCGTTGGTACGGTCAGGGGTATCCGCTCGATGATCTGTATGAATCGGCCGAGGAAGCGCGGCAGGACACGGCGACCGTGTTGATTCATCCGCTCAATTGGCCCCGTCACCAGATGTTGCTGTGCGATCCCACCGACACCGAGTGGTTCGAAGGAGTCGAGCGGCTGGCCAGCAAGCTGAGTTCCAGCGGCATCCCCTTTGAAAAAGATTTCGATACCCGGGCGGGAGGGCATACCTGGGACTATTTCAATCATCAGGGACCGGCGGTGGTCCAGTTCCTCGCCGAGCGGCTGGAGAAAGAGCGTCTGCGGCTCCCCACCCCCACAACGCCCCTCTTTCGCACCGTGGCTCCGGGGTCGGATGTTCCCGGGTCGGATGCCGGCCAGTGACCCCACGGGAAACAGCCCGGTCTTGGCAGTACCATTTCCCGAGACTGCCTGTGGGCTGGCTCGCGTGGGCTGGATGCGACTACCGAGCCCCTTATTGGAAGGGGATCGGGGTAAATCCGATGATGATGAACGCGAGGGTCAGCCAGCCCAACAGGCTGCGGAACCACCCGAGGGGAACCGAGTCATCGCTGGTCGGAGGATGTTCCGGGCCCATCCGCCACAACAGCACCAGCATCAGTGTCCACGAATAGAGGCGTTTGTCGTAGTACGCCCCTCCGAGGATGACGGCCAACACCGCTCCCAGGAACACCAGCCGGGAGATTTGGGGAGCCCACCGCGGCACAAGGCAGTACAGGATGTGCCCTCCATCGAGCTGTCCGATGGGGAGCAGGTTGAGTGCGGTGATGAAGAATCCCACCCAGCCCGCGAACAACTGGGGATTGACGGTCAGACTGCGGGTTTCCGGCTGGGGACCACGAATCCAGTCCGACATCCAGTCGAGCAGCAGCGGCGTGCCGAAACTCGCTCCGCGGGCGGCCGGGTCGATGTCGGTGATGTACGAGTGCTGGATCCCCCAGAGACACAGTGGAATTGCCACGAGCATCCCCGCGATGGGACCACTGATGGCAATGTCGAACATCTGCCGCCGGTCGGCCGAGTTGTCTCGCTGCAGAATCACCGCCCCCATGGTCCCGAAGGGACTGATGGGCATGGGAATGAAGAGGGGCAGACTGGCCGCGATGCGGTAACGCACCGATTGCAGGTAGTGCCCGAATTCATGCGCCAGCAGAACTGCCATCACCGAGAGACAGTACTCGAGGCCACCGCGGTGGGGATCTTCCCGCATTTCCCAGCCCAGCGGAGTCGGCACAGTCAGACGGTATGCCGCAAAAGTTTCCCGTCCCAGAAGATACGTTGAGTAGCACGTCGCCACAAACAGCACGGCCGGCATCAGGAGGCTGGAGCGTCGCGGCGGCAAGCGAGGCAGCCCCGTCTCATCAGAGCGGCCGGACAAAGACTCGCCGCTGGATTCACCGAGATTCAGACCGTCCGAGGAATTCGATTCTCCGGGGAGGGAATCGCGGGGCCGGAGTGCAGAGGAGGAGTGGTTGGCAGCTGGATGGGACATGGATGGGCCCAACGCCACGAAGACGGAACGGGCGTCGTATTGAAAGGGAGGGAAGGACCAACCGGACTTTGGCGGAATGGAAATCCCAAGGGGTGACTGGTAGAACCGAGTCGCGGTGGAACCGCCTGCAGGTGGAAACGCCGGGGGAGCGCAAGGAGCGATCGTGGTCTGGCACTCCTCCAGCGGGTCTTGGTCATTCGTCGGAACCAGTGCATCATTGTAAGCAGCAGGAGCAGAAAATGTTGGGACTCTTCGGCGGGAAGGACTGGAATGTCGTGGGGATCATTTTTGAACGCCCCGACCTGTACCGGGTGAACGGGAATCGCGGGAAAGGAGGCGAGGCCAAGACCATCCGGGATGCGGTCAAAAACCACGCACGAACCATTTTCTGGGCGGTATTTGACCAAAAAGGGGCCCTTATCGAAGGGGCCACCGGTCAAGGTGCGGCCAATGTGCCCGCCCCGGTTGTCCAAAAACTGACGCGCGAAATGGCCACGCTCGCCACAGTGCGCGAAGTGCTGGCAGTCCTCGAAAAGGGGAAGGAAGCCAAGGTGGCCAAATCCCTCGCGTGGACCGGTTACCCCCCCAAACCCGAGCACCGGGCCTGACATCCATCCGGTCCCCCGGAGCCAGGCCTTCTCCGGTCAGCCTGAACGAATCGTTCCTGCCAGCCCCCCCATCGGGTCACCGCAATGCTCACACGTGCCTGGCTGCTGTCCTCGATGTTGGTACTGGTGACTGGCTCGGGAGACGGTTGGGCTCAGTCGCCTGGAGAGACATCTCCCGGCGAAACACGGCTGCAAAACTATCTGCGGGCCGAAACGAACCGTCTGGCAGACCAGTGCCTGGCTGGAATCAAGACCCTCGACGACTGGACCAGCCGACGGGACGAACTGCGACGGCAACTTCGCGAGATGCTGGGACTCGACCCCGAACCAGCCCGCACCCCGCTCGCACCCCACATCACCGGGACGCTCGAACAGCCTGACTTCACAGTCGAAAAACTGTACTTCCAATCGCGGCCGGGACTCTACGTCACCGGCAACCTGTACCTGCCCAAAGGTCAGTCCACTCCGGCCCCGGCAATTCTTTACGTCTGCGGGCATTCGAAACAGAAGGAAGGGAACACCAGCTTTGGGAACAAAACCGGGTACCAGCACCACGGGGCGTGGTACGCCCGGCACGGCTATGTCTGCCTCACGATTGACACCATTCAGCTGGGAGAGATCGAAGGAGTGCATCATGGCACGCACAATCTCAACCAATGGTGGTGGAATGCCCGGGGTTACACTCCTGCCGGTGTCGAGGCCTGGAATGGCATCCGGGCGATCGACTATCTGCAGACCCGGCCGGAAGTCGATCCCCAGCGGATCGGTGTGACGGGGCGGTCGGGTGGGGGTGCGTATTCGTGGTGGATTGCGGCTCTCGACGACCGGGTCCAGGCGGCGGTTCCGGTGGCGGGAATCACTGATCTGGAAAATCATGTGATCGACGGTGTGGTCGATGGTCACTGCGACTGCATGTTCCCCGTGAATACCTACCGCTGGGATTTCGCCCAAATCGCCGCGTTGGTGGCCCCGCGTCCCTTGCTGATTTCCAACACCGACAAAGACACCATCTTCCCGCTCGAAGGTGTGGTGCGGGTCCACGAGAAGGTCCGCCGCATTTATCGTTTGTATGGGGCCGAAAAGAACCTGGGACTGCAGATCACCGAGGGCCCCCACCTCGATACCCAAGAACTGCACATCCACTCGTTCCGGTGGTTCCACCGGTTTCTCAAGAATGAACCGGCGACCCTGATTGAGAAAGCGGCAGTCAAATTTTTCCCGCCACCGCAACTGCGGGTGTTCGAGACGCTTCCCCCCGACGAGCTGGTCACGCGGGTGGCCGAGAGCTTTGTCGCTCCGGCGGCACCTCCCCGCCGACCGGCAACACCCGCCGCATGGGAGTCGGATCGAAACCAGTTTCTTCAAGGGCTGCGCGACAAGGTCTTCCGTGGCTGGCCCAGCCCGGAGGGCTTGAACTCCTCCCCAGGCGGGAAGCTGCTGTTCGAGGGGGAAGCCGAAGGCATTCGGCTGCGGATTCTGGAATTCGACAGTCAGTCGCAGGTTCCGCTGCGGCTGTACCTGGCCAGCCGACCGGGACTCGCCGCAGCGGATCTCGACCTGACCGTACTGCACATTGTCGATGACGCCGGTTGGAACGAACTGGTGGCAGGGCTGCGGACGGCGTTTCCGGCCCCCTTTGCCGGGGAACCCACGAACGACACTCCCGCCACCCGGCTCGCCGGCATTCAAAAGTCGCTCGCCGAATCACGGCGCGGCCTGGCCTGGCTGGCTCCGCGGGGGCTGGGTCCCGACCGTTGGCCCGGAGATGCCGTGCGGCAGGTTGGAATCCGGCGGCGCTTCCAACTGTTGGGCCAGACGGTGGATGGGATGAGGGTGTGGGATATCCGTCGGGGAATCCAGGAACTGCAATCGGTGGCGGGACTCAAATCGAAACCGCTGTGGCTGCAGGCAGAGGGACACCAGTCGGGACTGGCGCTGTATGCCTCTTTGTTTGAAACAGGAATCTCACGGCTGGAATTGACGAACCTGCCCGCATCGCATCGCGCCGGACCAGACCTGCTGAATGTGTTGCGTGTGGGAGATCTTCCCATGGCTCTGGCGGCGGCTGCCGAACGGAGCCGGATTGTTCTGCGAAACCCGGATCCCACCCTGGTGGAGTTCGCGCAACAGGTCCAGCAGGGACTGCGCTGGCCCGACGGGCAATTGCAGTTGGTCACCCCCTGAGTTGTTTCGCCGGGGAATTGTTTCGCCGGGGAATTGTTCGCCGGGAAGTCTCCGGACCAGGTCGAGGGGCCACGAACACCTCGCCGGTGCTGTCGGCACCCATTTTCTGGGGGCCGCACCTGTCGGTCCCCATCAGACGTTTCGCCACCATCCAGCGATTCGTCGGCCCAAGATCATGCGATGCCAGCGCAGGCGACTCTCGAGCGACGGGTGCTGGCACAGATGGTGCATCTGCTGGCTCACCTGCTGGGCCACCTGATCTCCCTCGATTCCCTGAATCGGGGGGAGTCCCGTGGCCTGGCTCAACCAGGCCAGCGACTCGGAAGAAAACCGGTCAAGGTCTTTTTCATCGCGGACGCATTCTCCTTCGTCATGTTTCCGGGGATCCTCCCACAGATCCTTCCCCAGCCGCCGTTCCAGCACCGGACGTTGGTCGCACCAATCGGCGAGGAACGGTTGCACCATTCGGGAATGAAACCGGATCGACGCCCCTTTCAGTTCCGCCAGGCGCCGAAAGAGAATTTCGTTGCGAATGACGGCGGACAGGCCGACACCGTAGCCTCCACCCCATCGGCGATAGGCATACAGGAGCTTGAGCGCGGGGAAACTGAGACCTTCATTGCTGCGCCGCACCTGATGGGCCGACAGGGAAATGCCAGTCCGGGAACAGAAATCCAGCACGGCACACCCCTGCGGAAAACTGGCGGGGTCAAACGCGTAGGCGACCACACGATCGGCTCCGAAGATTTCATCGAGCACGGCCAGTCGGGCCGGATAGTCCAGCAGGTGGTGGCGTGGCTCGGGGAGCACTTCGAACACGGCATCGTGTTGCTTGACCCTCTCTTGAAACGCACTTTCCAACCACGACTTCCACGGCCTCAGGGCCACAACCACCTGCACCGGGAATCCCTGCTGGCTGAAAAAGTCGTGGATGCGTTGCAATTCGGCCGCGCGCATCATCCAGCAGATCTCCGCCGAGACGATGACCGTCTGTTGTCGGCGGCGCGCCTGTTCAAGGGCCTCGGCAAGTCTGCGCCGGATTGAGTCCTTGAGTGTGGCCGACGCCTGTGCGGAGAGTCCAATCTTGCGGTTGTAATGAGCCTGTTCGGGATCATCTCCGAACAGGGTTTCCATCCAGCGATTGGCGGTCACCTCGCCAAAACTGAGGTATTGGAAACCGGGTTCCCGCAGACCGAAATACAGAGACTCCTGGATCGACGAGGTTCCCGTCTTGGGCATTCCCAGATGCAGCACGCAGCGATTCATCCGTCGACTTTCCCAGAACGTTCACCAAACCCCCCGTCCCCAGCGGGTCGGAAGTGACGACCCCGCCGGCGGGCCCCGGGACAGTTCCGGCTCATTCTCACCTGACCCACCTTCAACTCACGCTTTCGCTGGAACATCCCGGAAACAGCGAACGGTCCAGATCGGAGGTGCAGCCTCTCCGGGACACCTTCAGAGCGCGGCCGCTGACGATCCAGCCCTTGATCTTGACCAGCCCCTGGGGGACCTGTCCAGCAAACTGTCTGCTGGGGGACCGGGTCAGTCAGGACGGCGCGCCACTCTTCCCATCTCCGGGTGGAGACCCCCACAGAAGAATCACCGGCCGAGGATCGCAAGTGCGTCAAAAGTCCGCAGCAATCGGTTCCGAGGGTGACCGATCCGCTTCTGTCGTTCCGGGAATGAGGATTATTCCCCCTTGGCAACACGGCTGCGGGAGTTCACGCGGTTGCATCTGGTCAGAGGGCATGGTGAAATCCCATCTTGATCTGGGGCGTCAAGGATTGATCCTGCGGGGAGTCATCCTCTCTTCAGCGGACATCGCTCCTGCCTGTGGGACGAGGGTCAGCGGAATCCATCGGCGACTTGTCGACCACGCAGCACTGTCGGCCGAACGGAGTCGGTTCGATGAAGTCGGCAAGACGGCAAGACGTCGTCACTCACAAACACTCCGCCCCGCGCGGGCAGTCCAGCGGGTCCAGTTTCCCAGCCGAACAGAAACCGATTGTCGCTCCGCTGTCTGCTGCATGCGGGGATCCCCAAAACAGGTTCCTCCTCCATCCAGAAATCACTTTACTTCGGATTGACCCACCCTGGGTTCCGGTACGTGAGCCTGGGAGAAGTGACCGGAGAGCGGATCCTGGCAACCGCATTCTCCTCCACTGCGCACCATATTTCTTCCACCGGAAGCTGGGGCTGAGCCCGGCGGAAGTCGATCAGCAGCGGATGCACCTGCGTCAGGCAATCGAAACACGGATCGGGTTGGCCCGGCGGAAGCAGCAAACACTGATTTTCTCGTCGGAGTGTTTTTGGGCGTTGCCAGCAGAAGATCTGAGGAGTTCCGCAAATTGCTGGAGAGCCCTTGGAAGAGTTGGCTGGAGAGTTGTTTCCAGGAATATGTCAAACTGGGTGGCAGTCGCTTTGAAGTCTCCAATGAGGAATATTCCATTCATACCGATTTTCATCATCATTTGACCAAGTTGGACAGCGTGTTCGGATCGCGCCAGGTGCAGGCAGTTCCCTTCCGTCCGGACCGATTTCCAGGGGGCTGCGTCGTTCACGACTTCTGCAGTCGACTGGAGATACCCCTCGCCGCCAGACAGATTCATCGAGCCAATGAAGGACTCAGTCTTCCCGCCCTGCAATTACTCTACACCTATCGCAAAGTGTGGGGAGGAATGGAACCAGGACTGCAGTCGATCATCCGGAATGAGATTCTGTGCCGACGACTGCTCGAGGTGACAGGTCCCAGATTCCGATTCCATCCCCGCCTCGTGGAACCCGTCTTGTCGCCATTGGCGGCCACAATCCCCTCCCTTGAACAGAGACTGGGGAATGGATTCTGTGAGACCCGCGGCGAGGGGAATCTGGGAGCGTGTCTTGAGAACGAGAACGATCTGCTGGAAATCGGTACCAAGGCACGGGAATGGTTGAGCCAGGCGACGGGGCAGCCGAGGATCCCATCCGGGAGTGAACACCACCTGCCACAGTTGGCCGGGCAGATGCATCATCTGTTTGAGCACCCCTCGTTTTCCAGCCGTCTGCGCTGGCATCGCGATATTTTCACCCGCCGGATCAGGCACTGGCTGCGGGATGTCTGAATTGGGGACCGCCAGACGATTGCTGGTGACCAACCACTCGATTTGCGACCGGTCGACACCATCACCCGACCCGCCGACCGACACCCGTGGCGAATCACAGGGGCCACCCGACGCGCTTTTCCCGGTGGAACACGGGTTTGGTTACCGGGACGAATTGGTATTGGTCGCATTCCTGCGCAGGGTATTCCTCACGGGATCTGGCGGATTGAGTCGCCCACGGCCTGGCTCCGGGCCTTGGTCCGCCCCGAGGGCCTCCCTCTTTTGAATTCCGTACGACTCACGCCCTGAGCCGCCGCATGCAGCGGCTGCGCGACCGAGCGGCCAAGTCGCCGGCCGGGCCGAACGCCAAACTCATTACCGACCATGCGACCGATCCATCGTCCCGCATTCCGAACCAACAGGCTCCCGGACATGACATTGCTCCGGACAGTTTGGTGCGACCGGAACAACGCGGTCCCCGCGGCCATTTTCCAGCAGCGGGGCCCCCCTCGACCTCCGGGAGGTTCGCGGCTGAACCCATGATCTCCGCCGGAGGTCATAATCGACAGAATCGTTATTTTCGGTGCAATCGTTGCAACCAGCACTTCCTTAGTTTTCCCGGCGTTTTCTCGCACTCCAAATCAGTTTCGTGAGGCAAAACTTGACAGTTTATGGAGTTTGCGGCGAAGATCTGAGAGCGGGTTCCGAGACGCATTGTGGCGAATTCCGCCACTGCAATTGGGATTCCATCCAGATGGCTGCTTGAGTTGAGATTCGGTCCCAGGAAAGTCCCTACTCCGAACCTGCGAGTGCGATTCGACTCTGTTCAGTCCAATTCGGACCCAGTAGATCTTCCTCAGATCGAGCAACTGACAACTTGTGATTGGATTCCAGCAAATCCCACCGCCTGAGACCGCTGCACTACGTCCGCTGAGATCGGATGCACTCATCTCCGATCAGCAGGACTCTGCTGTCTCCTCCATTGAGATGGCCGAGCAGGGCGTTCACAGGCGTCCCGAAAACTCGCCTCCAGACTGGACGGTGGTCATTCCTGCGTACCATGGACGGGCCCTGATTGCCGATTGTCTTCGCTCGGTCGAACGCGCGGTGGAGGGGTTTCGAGCCGAGATTCTGGTTGTGGAAAGTTCGGGCGACGGAACTGTCGAGCTGATTCGGCAGGAGTTTCCGGGAGTCCGTGTTCTTGCTTTGAGTGAACGAGCATCGGCCGGTGCGGCCCGAAATCGCGGCGCTGCGGCAGCGCGAAGCCGAAAGATTGCGTTTGTCGATCAGGACTGCCTCGTTCCTCACGACTGGATCGTCCGTCTCGAGAAACTGCTGTCGCAACCGGGAGTGGGGGCCGCCGGTGGATCGATTCGTTTTCGGAACCCCTCCAATTTCAGCGGCGCGGCAGTCTATTTTCTGGAATTCCTGCGTCATTTTCCTTCAGCGAATTCCGGCGAACGGAACCGGAATTTTCTGATTGGCTGCAACATGGCCTGTCACCGGGACGTTCTGGAGCGGGTTCAGTTTCCCGACCGGACATTGGCCGAAGACGTGCTGTTTTCCGAATCCATCCGACGCGCGGGATTCGATCTGCTCTATGCCCCCCAGATCGAGGTCAGCCACTGGAATCGGGAAGGCTGGTGGGAGTTTCTGCAGTACAACCTGAAAATGGGACGGGCGGCTGCCTACTATCAAATGGTCCTCGACCGTCCCCTGTATCGCCTCGTAAGACAGGTTCCCGCTTTGGCATTGCTGTCTCCCCTGATGACACTCCCCCGGATCGCCATGGGGCTGTGGGGACAATGGACGTATCTGTTGGGTTTCCTCGCCCTGTCTCCCGCCTGTCTGGTGGGGAACGTGTTCTGGAGTGTCGGACTGTGCAGTGAGTTGCGGCAGATCAGCCGCCAACGGAACCAGCAGATCACTGCCAACCTTTCAAAAATCCCGCGGTAGGCGGCTTGATCCCCGGACTTTGCCCGGCAGACTTTGGAGAGCCCAGACGGTGGCCGCCCAATGCGTGTCTTTCCCGCCATGAAACGATGCATCCTACACGTTGGCATGCCGAAGACGGGAACGTCGTCGATTCAGGAATCGTTGTTTTTTGGATTGAATGACCCCCGGTTTCAGTACTTCACCGGGGGTGAAGTGAATACCGCAAGGACCTTGTTGCTGCTTGGTTCCGACGATGATTTACCCCTGCATTTTGATGGAGAGCGTGGTCGCGATACTGCGTTTCTCGCTGCGGAGCGGCAAGCGGCCCAGCAACGACTGGCCCGACACCTCGAGGAGGCACAGCGGTCGGGTCGCGAACTGATTGTCTCGGGAGAAAACTGCTGGCGGATGCCCGAGAATGAACTGCGGAAATTGAAAACACTTCTGGAACAGACCGGCCTGCGGGTTCAGGTCGTCGCCTATGTGCGTCCCTGGAAAGAATGGCTGGAGAGCAATTTCGCCCAGCGGACTCAATTGGTCTGTATGTATCGGTCGAATCAACCTCACCCGTCAATCTTTGGACTCGCCAATCCGGTCCAGATCGATTATTGGAACCGGATCCAGACTTTCGACGGGATCTTTGGTCGTGAGAATGTCCTGTTCCGGAAGTTCCAGCCCGGCAGTTTTCCTGGGGGATGCGTGACCCGCGACTTCTGCCAGCTGACCGGCATCTCTCTGCACGAGTCCCAGATTCGCCGCGCCAATGATTCCATGCGACTCGACGCGGTACGACTGATCTTCGCTTACGGCAAGTTCGCGAATCGGGAAGCCCCGCATGGACGTGTCACCATGTGGCAGCATCGCTGGCTGATGAACAGGCTGATGGCATTGCGTGGGCCCGCCCTGCGGTTTCACTCCTCGGTCGTGGAACCCCTGCTGCAGCCGCTGCTGCCCGACCTCGAACTGATTGAAGAGCGAATCGGAGCGTCGATGCGGGAAGACTGGACGCAGCATGATGCGGGAGATTGCATCCGCACCGAAGACGATCTGTTCCGCTTCTCCGAAGAGAGTCTCGCCTGGCTCGAAGGCGAAACGGGAATCCGTTTGCCGCGTGGACAACCGCTGGAGGAATCGGCCCGTCAGGTGGGCGCGCTGATTCATCGTCTGCGGCACACATTCCCGGGCTTCCGGATCCTCTCGCAAAGTGCGCTGAATGCCACCCACCGTTTCTGGATTCGCAGGACACGCAGCCGCTAAGCGTTCGCTCCCATCCGGCTCTCGAGGAGACGCCGATACTCCCGACGCACCAGGTCCGCCTGACCATTCAGGTCGGGCAGAGAGGGAAGATTTTTCCGGAACTGCTGGAGCAGCTCCGGATGATCAATGACGACCTGCAATTGCCGCCGCAGATCGGCGGCATCTCCGATCTGGAACTGCAGTCCCTCCACCCCATGTCGGACCAATTCGGCCATTCCCCCCACGTTGGCCGTGATCACAGGACATCCCGCTCCAAATGCCTCCTGAATCGTAAACGGGGAATTCTCAAACCAGACACTCGGAACCACGACCACATCGATCGTCGACAGGATGTCTTCGAGTTGGTCATTGCGATACGGACCGTGGAACATGATTCCCGGAGGAGCCTGCTGCTGAACACGTTCCCAGAGGCTCTCGGTGATGGGGCTGCCAAACGCCGAGCCATGGACGTGCAACATCGCGCGATCTCCCAACCCCTCAAAGGCCCGAACCAGCAATTCCAGCCCTTTTTGGGAGTGAAATGCACCAATGAATCCAAATCGGACCTTTCGATTGGGTGATGGCTTGTGGTTCCCTGGAGTCATCTTCCGGATGCCATAGCGGATGAACCGAATCTTCTCTTCGGGAAGCCCGCAGGAGATGAATTTTTGTCGCAAAAACTCGCTGGGACCAATGAAGAGATCGACATCCTGAATGATGCGTTTGGTATGTGTCTGGAAGAAGTCGCGTTTGCGCGCGATGTTGGACGTGGCGGGCTCGCCATAGATCCAACCGGGAACATGCAACATGGCCTGCAACAGACCGCGGACGAGAGGATTGGCCTGCTGGGCGGCGAACTTCCTCCACCGCGACAGCGAGGGAACCAGGTGACGCAGCCAAGGACGGCTCCCTCCCGCCGTCCGCAGGTTTTCCGGACAACAATCCTGAAAGAAATCGGGCTGGCACTTTCCGCACAGTTGGCCATCCGTCCGCAAAAGGAGGTGATTGGGACAAATCAGGCCGTAATCATGCAGTGTGTAGACGACCCTGGCCCCCTGGTGGCGGGCCAGAGTCGGGAGATCATCGCCGAGGCTGAGGTAGTTGTGAAAATGCACGATCTCGGGGCGCCACTCCGCGAGCACCCTCTGAAACTGCTCGACCAGAAACGGGTTTGACCAGTCCGCCAGTCGGGAGTAGTGCCCCCCATCAATACAGTGAAAGACGGGAAATCCATCGGGAGCCGATCGTTCCAGCCGGTGGGGACGACGATTCTTCACGTCGGAGATATGAAAGACTGCCACGTCATCGGTCTTCGCGAGGCTGGTCGACAACTGCAGACAATGCAGTTCCGACCCCTGGCGCGAAAACGGAGGATATTGGTGATTGAGCTGAAGAATGCGCATAAGGACGTCTTCTCCACAGTCCCGTGGAGCAACTGGAATCAAAACCAGCCAGACCTTGGCCGAGAACGGTCCTGCTGAGGCAAGACCGGTCACAAGCACTGCCGAATGTTCTTCCATCGGCTGCGCGAACTCAAGACTCACGATTCGATCTGAATCGTTCGGCACAAGAATCCGTTCGACACTGTCGTTTATAGAGATTCTCCGGTTCCCTCAAGGGGTGCTGGCCCAACCCAGTGGTTCGTCACCCCCAGATTTCGACGAGGGAGCTTTCCCCAGGCATCAAAGACTTCCTCAAGCCGCGGCCCTGGCCGCCAATCGGAGCCACCAGCCAGGAGTCGAACCGCCGTTCCAGATCATATTGCCCCGTTTGCGAAGGTTCCGTAGTCTACTTGGCAGCCTGAGTTCCATCCCCCAGATCCAACCGGGATTTCCTGACTGTGACGCTCGCCACCGCCAACTCATGTTTTCCCGTGTTGGCCACCGCCTGGCCCTGGTGGGGTTATCCCCTGGCCCTGGTGGGGGGACTGTTGGCCCTGATCGTGTTGATTGTGACCAGTTTCCTGCTCGCGCCCCGATGGTCGAGCCGCTGGCTTGCGTGGTTGCTCAGCCGACTGCTCTATCGCATCCGTGTGCATGGTCTGGAAAACATCCCGCGCGAGGGAGGAGCGCTGCTGGTCTGTAATCACGTGACCTGGGTGGATGGAATCCTGCTCATCAGCACCATCCCCCGCCACGTCCGGATGATCATCTACGCCGACTACGCCCGGGGCAAACTGTTGGGATGGCTGATGACCCAGATGGGGGTCATTCCCATCAAGACCAGTGAGGGCCCCAAATCAATCGTTCGCGCCCTGCAATCGGCCCGGGAGGCGATCGATGGGGGCGAACTGGTCTGCATCTTCGCCGAGGGACAGCTCACCCGGCTCGGACAACTGCTGCCGTTTCAGCGGGGGTTGATGAAGATCATCGACGGTTCAGACCATCCGGTCATTCCGGTCTATCTCGATGGACTGTGGGGCAGCATCTTCAGTTTCTTTCAGGGGAAATACTTCTGGAAACGCCCGCAAAAGTGGCCCTATCCCATTGGGATCTCCTTCGGCCAGCCATTGCGGAATCCCGAGACGGTGCACGAGGTGCAACAGGCTGTTGCCGCGCTGGGCGTGCAATCGCTCGAGCTGCGCAAGAACGTTGATCTGACATTGCCCCGACGATTTCTGCGGGCCTGTCGCAAGGCGCGCAGCCGACTCAAGCTGGCCGATTCGTCCAATCAGGAAGTGACGGGGATGCAGTTGCTGCTGAGGACTCTCATCTTCCGCCGGCTGCTGGCGACCCGCCTGCTCAAGCCCAACGAACGCTTCGTGGGAGTGCTGCTGCCCCCCTCGGTTGGCGGAGCGGTCGTGAATGCCGCCCTCGCGCTGCTGGGCCGGGTCTCGGTGAACCTCAACTACACCGCCTCCCGCCAGATGCTCGAGTCGTGCCTCGAACAGGGTTCGATCCAGCGTGTCCTCACCAGCCGGCTGTTTGTCACCAAGCTCAAGCTCGAACTTCCGGTCGAGATGGTCTACCTCGAAGACCTGCGGCCCCAGATCACGCTGCTCGACAAGGTCGTCGCGGGAATTCAGGCCTATGCCACCCCGGCGTTTGTTCTGGATCGGCTGTTCGGTCTCCACAAGATCCAGGCCGATGACCTGCTGACGGTGATCTTCACCTCCGGCTCCACCGGCGAGCCGAAGGGAGTGATGCTGACCCAGCACAACATCGGCACGAATGTCGATGCCGTGGGACAGTTGATCCAGATCAAAAAGACCGACACGGTGGTGGGGATTCTCCCCTTCTTTCATTCTTTCGGCTACATGGCCACCATGTGGATGCCGCTGGTGCTCGAAGCGGGAGCGGTCTATCACTACAACCCCCTCGACGCCAAGATCGTTGGGGATTTGTGCATGAAATACCGGGGGACCATTCTGATGGCGACCCCGACTTTCCTGCGGACCTACATCAAGCGCTGCGACAGGGAGCAGCTGGAATCGCTCGACATCGTGGTGGTCGGTGCCGAGAAGATGCCCCTCGACCTGGCGGGGGCATTTGAGGAGAAGTTTGGGGTGCGGCCCATCGAAGGGTATGGGGCCACCGAGACCTCGCCTGTCGCAGCCGTCAACATTCCCGACCACCGCTCGCCGGTCGTGACGCAGGTCGGGACGAAAGAAGGGACGGTTGGGCGGCCGATTCCCGGCTCGATTGTGCGGGTGATCGATCAGGAGACGGGAGACGTGCTGGGACTCGACCAGCCAGGCCTGCTGCAGATCAAGGGCCCCCACATCATGAAGGGCTACCTGCACAAGACCGATCTGACGTCCAAGGTGCTGCAGGATGGCTGGTACTCAACCGGAGATGTGGCGAAGGTCGATGCGGATGGTTTCATCACCATCACCGACCGGGCGAGCCGGTTCTCGAAGATCGCCGGCGAAATGGTCCCGCACATCCGGGTGGAAGAGGTGCTGCGGTCATTGCTGATCCATGCCCCCGGTGAAGAACAGGAACTCAAGCTCGTGGTGACCGCCGTCCCGGATGAACGGAAAGGGGAACGGCTGGTGGTGGTCCACAAGCCCTTGGGACAGCCGCTCGATGAGTTGTACGCCCAATTGACAAAAGCGGAACTCCCCAACCTTTGGCTCCCCGGCCGGGACAGCTTCCTGGAAGTCACCGAGATTCCCATTCTGGGGACCGGCAAAGTGGACCTGCGGGGAGTGAAACAGTTGGCGCTGGACAAATACGGAAACCGGTGAGTCCCGTCGCGAACGACACTCATCGAGCCCTGGCACGTTCTCGATGACATCGCTCGAAACTCACATTCCAGACAGTCTCACATTGCGCAAGTACCGGTACATCATCCCACCCGTTCTGCCAGAGACGATTCAATTCCGCATGCAACGATTCGTCGTCAGCGGTCTGGTGTTTATTCTCTGCAGCTGTCATTCGCCGGGGATCCGCGGCATCTTCACACCACTCCCCCCGCGTTCCGGGATCGCCCGACTGGAACTGAACGAGTTTCAGGACGACGGTACCTGGCGCATGTTGGCCGAGACCACCCAAGGGGCTCACATCGACCGCTTTCTGGAAACCGTGAGGAACATCCAGGGGGTCTGGCATCCCGAAGGAATTCATTTCGGGACCAGCCACCAGATTGTGGTCGAAGATTCCCCTCAGAAAGTGATTGCGGTCTACTGCTTCGACACCAACCGCATTGCCGCAAAACGTGGATGGCAGGCTGATCACCACGGAACTGCGCAGCACCGCCAACGATCACATCGCGCTGCTGGCGGTTTTCGGCCGCTTACCCCCGCAGTGGCGTGAGGGGGACGAGGATCGCCCGGGATCGACCCGGTCCCAAATGGCCGAACCATAAAGGAAATCAAACCGCAATGGGACAACACCCAGGCGGAGCGGAATTGACATTGGTTCGATGTGCCTCAATGCGCTTACGGCAGGCACGCAGACCATTGTCTTCTTGCATCTCGAACAGCAGCGTACGCTCCAGCCCTGAACCGATCATTCCGCAAATGGCGACGGGAAAACCCCGGGCGGGATTCGAAGGGACAATTCTGGGAACTCATCCCCAACTCTCCGCCGTCCAATTCCCGCGCCGCATCGATTGGGCAATCCTCTTAATCTGAGCCTCCTCCGGCCAGGTCAGCCTGCAGCGCCGCTGACATGGCACAGGAATCAACGCATTCAGAGCTCTACCGGTTGAACAAAAACGCCGGGCTGTTCATCAAAGCCCACATCAGATCCTGGGCCCCTTCGATCCGTTCCACCCCCACGAGATAGCCCACCCCCTGGTTCAGTTCCTCCTCTGTGGGAGGACGATTCAGAACCGAGAGGTAGATCTCACGGACCAGTGCCTGATTGTCGACCTTGGCGTCCCGCAGCCGGGAGATCAGCCCCTGGGGATGGATGATCGCCTCCGAAACCGTCGGGCCATTGATGAGGTTCAGAGTCTGCGACAGGCTGACGTCAGCCGCCCGTTCGCACTCGCACGGGATCTCGCGCGCCGGCCGGCCGAACATGTCGAGGAACCCGATCTGGATGTTGGGATCGGGCAACTGCGTCGCCCGGAAACCGGGTGGGACACCCGGGATCGACACCGGGCTCCCCGCCGCCGTCATGATGGCGTCGAACAGCTGCTCGGCGGTCAGCCGCCGGGGGAGGAAGTGCGAGAAGTTCTCGGTGTCATCCTCATTCCAGCGGTTGGCGGCATGGCTGCGCTGGTAGGTGGCCGAGCGGGCAATCGTCCGCAACAGGTGCTTCGTGTCGAACCCCTTCGCGACAAAGTCATCGGTCAGGGCCTTGAGCAGTTCGGCATTGGACGGCGGATTGCTGCTGCGGATGTCATCAACCGGGTCAATAATTCCGCGTCCCAGCAGATAGCTCCAGTACCGGTTCACCAGGCTGGTCGCGAAGTACGGATTGTCCCTGGAGGTGAGCCACTGGGCCAACTGCTCGCGCAGGTCGGCATGGCTGTCGACTCCGCCGGCACTTGCGTGTTCGTAAGGAAACTTCGCCGGGACCGCCTGATTGCTGCGGGGATTGACCACCGCCTGCGGAGCCCGCAGGGGATAGATCACCTCGTCGCCGGGAACATCCCCCGGCTTCCGCCCGACGCCCGAGAAATACGCCGCCAACTGGTAATACTGCCCCTGGGTCCACCGCTCGAACGGATGGTCGTGGCACTTGTTGCAGCTGAAGCGGGTTCCCAGAAAGACCTGGGTGAAGTTCTCCATCACGGCGGCCGGTTCGCGCGAAATGCGGTAGTAATTGGCCGCCGGGTTCTGGAACGTGCTGCCGTTGGCGGTCAGCAGTTCCGACACCCACTCGTTGTAGGGGCGATTCCCGGCGATCGCGCTGCGGATCCAGTTGCGGTAGGCCCAGACCCCCTTTTCGGTGATGAACTTGCGGTTCGAGAGCAGCAGGTCGCTCCACTTGAGGGTCCAGTGGTCAACATATTCAGAACTGTCGAGCAGCTCGTCGATCTTCTCATTCCGCTTCACCTCGGTCGGGCGGGTGTCGGCCAGAAACGCCTTGACCTGTTCCGTCGTGGGGGGCAGTCCCGTCAGGTCAATCGAGACCCGCCGCAGGAACTCGGCGTCGGTGCACAGCTCCGACGGAAGCGTTTTGATCTTTTGCAGCTTCTGGTTGACCAGGGTGTCGATGTAATTGTTCTCGTGGCTTGGCTGCCACTCGAACCCGCTGAGGTCTCCCTGGACGGTGACCTGGTTGACGGCATAGGCCCCTTCATAACGGACCAGGATCGCCGTCTCTCCCCGCCGCAGCGTCTCAACCAGGCCGCTGTTCGTCGAGGTGTTGGTGACCGTGGCCACATTGAAGTTGCTGCTGCTGAAGACCGAATCGCGGGTGACGTCCCGGGTCGTGCCATCGGGGAAATGAGCGATCACCGTCTGCTGCAGCTTGCGCCCTTCCCGATCGATCACGGGAGTCTGGGGGAAGACCTCCAGACGGCTGACACGGGTCGCCGTATCGAATTGACACCCTTCGGCAATCCACTGCTCCAGCAGCTTGTAGTAGCGAGAATCTTCCGAGAACAGGAAGCCGCCGACATGCGGCACACCCTGGGTAGGCTTCAGCAGCATCAGGCTCTGGCTGGGGACCGACCGGTTGAAGCGACGGCCCACCAGATCGTCGACGAGGGCGAGATAATCGAACTCGGCATCGTAGCCGCGCAGCGAGAGTTTGAAACCCGCCTTGCCATCCTGGGCTCCATGACAGGTCCCCTGGTTACAGCCCACCTTGCTGAGGGCCGGCTGGACCTCGCGGATGAAGCTGACCGGGCTGGACTGGGCGTCTTTCACGACAACCGGCAGAGCGCCCTGCCGGCCACCGGCCGAGATCAGCAGCCGGGCCTCGCCCGCCTGCCGGGGGGCAACATACCCATCGGGCTGCAGCTCAATCGCCGCCCCTTCGACCTGGAGCTGCGCTTCCGACGTGAGATCGATCAGCTCGCCGCTGGCGGTTTGACCGGCAACCAGCACCCGTCGGGTGTCGCGGATGCCAGTCAGCTCCAGTTTTTCAGGAAAGAATTTCAATCCGGTGATTTCCGGCCGGGCCGGGGCGTCGGCCGCCCCCACCGCCGTGACCCACAGGCTGCCCCACAACGCCACTTGCCACGCAACGACACAGCGCATCGCAAACCTCACCACAGAACGAGCACGGTCCAGAAGTTTTGAAGCCTCACCCAGGCCCCAGGCCCGGGGAGAAAGTGGTCATTTGCCAGCGACAGCCGGGGTGACCTCGACAGGAATCAGTTCCTTCTCGAGAGCCCCTGTCTCCGCGTTGTAGATCCGCACCTTGCCGTCGAAGCCCCCCGTGGCGACATGCTTCCCATCCGGAGCGAACACCACCGAGAAGATCCCCCGGGTCGAGCCGGGCAGTTCATGCAGCAACTTGCCATCCTCGGTGCTGTAGATCCGTGCCTGACCCGACAGGCCGCTGCTGGATCCCGCCACGAACTTCGAACCGTCGGCATTGAAATCGACCGCGAAGATCCGCCCCACCATTCCCTGGTATCCGCGAATCCGGTTGAAGTCGTCGCCAATCTGCCGGGCCTGCGTGCGGATCATCTTGTAGAGCTTGGGCTCGCCATCGGCTCCACCGCAGAGCAGTTCGTCTTTCGCCGGATGGCGCGCGAGGGCCTGCAGTCCCCCTTTGAGAGCCCCGGGGGTGATGCTGGTGATGTTGTCGACGAACTGTCCGGTCTCGACGATCGACAACTTCATCGAGCGATCACGGCTGACCGTGATCATGTGCTTGCCGTCGACCGAGAACGCGGTGTTGATCACATAATCGGCGTGGGCATCGAACTTCAGCAATTGCTGCGCATCGGCCACCCGCAGAATGCGGGCGCTGTTGTCGGCCCCTCCGCACGCGAAGAGGGTGCCATCGGGACTGAAACGCCCGCCGAACAGAGTGTCGACCCCCAGGGTGGCCGACCGCTCCAGCTTCTTCTCGGCAACGTTCCAGAACTGCACCTCACCAAAAAGCGAGGGATTTCCGCCAGTGGCCGCCAGCAGCTTGCCATCGGGAGAAAACTGCAGCGAGGTGATCGACTGCGATCGCCCCACCAACCGCCCGACCAGCCCGGAACCATCTGCCTTGTGCAGCAGGATTTCACGGAAGCCCGAGACCGCCAGATATTGCCCATCGGGCGACCACGCCAGGGCCGAGATCAACGGCGGGCTGGTGTAGACCGGAGGCCTTTCAGCCGAAATGGTGTCTTCTACCGAAGCGGGAGTGTCATTTTTGGCTCCCTCGGCAATCCAGCGCTTCAGCAGGGCCACCTGCTCGGGGGTCAGAGGGGGAGCGTTCGGGGGCATCGAGGGAGGTTCCCCGGTGACAACCTCAATCAGCAGGCTTTCTTCCGGCTTGCCCGGGGTCCACAAAGCCCCCTGCTCTCCCCCCTTCTGGGCCACGTCATAACTGGTCAGCAGCAGTTTCCCGCTGGCTTTCGCCGGTTGATGACATCCACTGCAGGTCCGCTGCAGCATGGGGCGAACCTGGCGATAAAAACTGACCGGGACCGGGGCCTCGGCGGGTTTTTCATCGGCGGCCAGAGCCTGCCCAAGGCCACTCAGCCAGATTGCCGTGGTGCACAACACACCACAGATCGTCAGCTTTCCCCACTCCAGACAACTCGCCATGCGGTCTCTCCTCGACTGGTCGCCGTGCACGAGTCGCGCCCTCTGCGCTGGCCCGGCAAGACGACCTTCAAATCAAAGTCGACGCATGTATCATAGCCCAGCCGGGGGCGAGAGGTAAAGCAGGTGGCAGCGGTTCCTGGCGGTGGGTTGCCGGATCCGCCGGAGCGGCCACCAGGTGAGGGGCCGTGGTTCAGTCAGAGTTTGAACCGGCGGACGGCAGGCTGGCCGCCGCCGTCACCCGCTCGAGGAACCGGGCGACCGCGGCTCTCAGCAGTGGTGCGTGTGAGACGGCGAGTCCATTGTGGCCCGCATCGGGAAACGGGATCCACTCCCTGACAATCTTGTTGTGCGAGCGGGTGGGGGCCGCCGCGAACAGTCGTTGACCCATCTCACAGGGGACCACCTCGTCGGCGGTTCCATGCAGAGACAACAACGGACAGGTGACCCGGGGAATGCGTTCGAGGGAGGGATACCACCCCTCGGGAATGAACCACCGCAACCACCGCCGATAGCTCCGGGCCGCCTCGGTCATCGAGGTGAAGGCCGAGCGCAGGATGAGCCCCCCCGGCGGGGTCTGCCGATCGCTCAAATCGGCGGCCAACTGCACGGCCAGCGCGCCTCCGAGCGACTCGCCATAGAGCACGGTGTGGGCCGGCGACCAACCGGGCAAGGTTTGGGAGAAATTCCAGATGGCCCGGGCGTCACGGGCGAGCCCTGGTTCACTCGGCTGGCCGGAATTGTCTCCGTAGCCGCGATAGTCGACCAACAGCACCTCGGCCCCCGCGTCGATCAACTGCGAAATCTCCAGCAGCCGATAGCCCCGATGTCCTCCTCGTCCCGGGAAATAGATCAGTCCCGCCGGAAACCGCTGCCGCTCCACGGGAGCAAACTCGACCCGGGGGGCCCCCACGCAGTGCCAGCCGCGCAACGTGAGTCCATCGGCCGTTGTGACCTGCACAGGCCGGATCCGTTGCGGATCGAGCCCCCAAGATTCCGGGCCGAGCGTGCGCCGGCGCACGGGGTGATAGACCATCCCCCGCACCACGGGCCACGTTTCCAGCATCCGAAACACAGGCAGGCTACAGCCGTTTGGAGAGAGACTCGCCCAACCGCGCGAGCGCGGGGCTGATGTCCTTGGGATCAAGATGCACGTTGAGCAGGCTGAACCGGTCGCTGTTGGCGAGGGCGGCGTTGAGGGCCTTGTCGAGGTCTCCCTCGGTGCGCACCTCAAACCCCCAGCCCCCGCCCAACAGGTCGGGGAGCCGGTGGTACTGCCAGTTCAGGATGTCGTTGAACTCGCCATCCATCAGGAACCGTTCGGTGGTGTAGCCCTTGTTGTTGAGCACGACGACGATGGGGTTGAAGTTGTGCCGGACCGCCGTCGAGAGTTCAAGACAGGTCATCTGGAACGCTCCATCCCCCACCAGCACAATCGGCCGCATTTCGGGATTGGCGAACTGCACTCCCACGGCGGCGGGAATGGCGAACCCCATCGAGGTGTAATAGGCCGGGCTGATGAACTCGGTATCCCGATTGATCGACAATTCGGCCGCGCCAAACAGGCAGTCCCCCACATCGGCCACCACCGCCAGCCCCTGGGTGAGCATCTGGTTGATCCGCTCGAACATGCGGGCGGTGGTGATTCTGGCATCGGGATTGAGAATGAACTTCGGCTCCTTCCGGCGGCAATCGGCCGGAATCCGCCGTTTCGGAGGGGACAGATCGGCCTTGAGCAGACCGCGAATGAAGTCTCCCAACTGCACGTTCTGGTAATGGTGGTGCCGGATCTGCAGGGACTCGCTGGTCGCCAGAATGCGCTTCGAGAAATCGAGCTTGGCCGTGTAGATGCCCAGGTCGATGTCGGTCATGAATGTGCCCATCAACAGCAGACAGTCGCTCTCCTCGACAAACCGGCGGATCGGTTCCCGGCACATCGCCCCCTCGTAGATCCCGATGTACAGCGGGTGCTTCTCGCTGACGACCGATTTGCCCAGCAAGGTGGCGCACATCGGAAGTTGGTGCTTCTCGGCAAACGCCACCAGTTCGTCGTCGAGCCCAAACCGGTGCATCTCCACCCCGGCGACCAGAATCGGTTTCCGGGAGGCGTTGATCATCGCCGACGCCTCGGCCAGCGCTTCGGCGAGTGCCGCCTTGTCGCTCACGACCTTTTCCACGAAGGGAGTCGGAGGAACGGTCCCCCGGCTCTGCACCCGGTCGAGGGGGAGTTCAAGATAGACTGGTCGCTTGTAGCGGACGCAGGCGGCGAGACATCGGTCAATCTCGCGATAGGCGGTGAGGGGATCGTCCAGCGAGGCGGCCGCCACCGTGATCTTCTCGAAGACCTCGCGCTGGGTGTTGAAGTCCCGCACGCGATGGTGCAGCAGGGGATCGCTGGCCCGCTCGGCCATCCCCGGGGCGCCACTGATGACCACCACGGGAGACTTCTCGGCATAGGCTCCCGCGACCGAATTGCAGGTGCTGAGCCCGCCCACACTGAAGGTCACGCAGACAGCGCCCAGACCATGCACCCGGGCGTAGCCATCGGCGGCATAGCCGGCGTTGTCTTCCCGGGTGCAGCCCACCACCTGGATGGGACTCGCACACAACTCGGCATAGAACTGCAGAATGAAATCGCCCGGGATCCCGAACACATGCTTCAACCCGTAATCCTGCAGTCGCTGGATCAGGTATTCACCAATCGTCGGACAGACCTCGGCCTGCGTCGAAGACCGGCGCACAGGAGATTTCCGGGGTGGCATGCTGCTGTTCCTCGGCAGGTAGGGAAAGTCGGCAGGGTGAACAAAGGATTATTGTTTTTTGAGAAAGAACTTCAAGGGGCGAACACGAACTCCCGCAGGACTTTGAGGTTTGTCGGGAAATCCCATTTTTGGGGATGACTTTTGCCCCCCCCTCGTGTAAAAATTCGCGGATGCGTTGTTGGCGTCCGGTCCGGGGATCGGCACGTCATCACGACGGGTGTCTGTTCGAACTTCTCAATCGCAGGGAAGTTCAGAGTCTTTCCGGTGTTCGTCTAGGAGTTCTCCATGAAGCGTACCACCTCGGTTCTCTCGTTGGTTGCCGCGAGTTTCCTGCTGTCGGGTCTGGCGATGGCCGCCGTGAAGCTGGACGGCCTGAAGTGCCCGATCTCGGGCAAGGATGTCAAGGAAGAGCACGCTGTCGACTTCGGCGGCGGCAAGGTGTACCTCTGCTGCGGCGGCTGCCCCGACGCGTTCAAGAAGGACACCGCCAAGTTCACCGCCAAGGGCAACCACCAGCTGCTGGCCACCGGCCAGGCCAAGCAGGCCAAGTGCCCGCTGTCGGGTGGCGATCTGAACAAGGAAACCGAAATCACCATTCACGGTGCCAAGGTCCAGTTCTGCTGCAACAACTGCAAGGGCAAGGCCGAGAAGGCCAAGGGTGACGAGCAGGTCAACCTCGTCTTCGGTGCCGACGCCTGGAAGAAGGGTGGCTTCAAGGTCGGCAAGTAGTCCGATCCCGGGGCGTTGGTTGTGACCAGGGCCCCGTCTGCCGAGTTGTGGAATCAAGCCGCGGTGCTCTCCTTCGGGATGCGTACCGCGGCTTGTTGTTTTCTTTGGCTCGAGCAGTCTTGCGCTGGCGGTGGCCGGGAGACACCACTGCCGCGGTGCCCGCCCGAAGCCTGAGGCCTGGCGTCACTGACGCGAGGCCGAGCGGGCCGCGAAGAGCTCGAGCCATTCCTTGAGCAGGGCGTCCGCAATCGTGGCGGGGGGCATCAGCTCGGCGGGAATCTGACCCCAGAAGAAACCCAGTAGACCGACCCCTGCTCCCTCACAGTGGTCGACGAAACCGGCAAACTCGGCTCCTGTCGCTTTCAGAGGGAAGGTCTCTTCGATCAGCACCGGCTTCCCCACACTCTGAAACTGCCGCAGGGTCTCGCGGGCCGCATCGGGCTTCCCCCGTTCGGGATACAGGTGCACCGCCAGAAAATCGAGCCGCGAGCAGGCCTCCGCGGGAATGAATCCCGAAGTCAGACCAGGGCGATCCAGACTCCAGTCGACGAGTCCCACGGTCACCAGATGCTGCCGGTCAATCGAGCGAATCCCGGCCACCAGGGTGTCGATCCAGTCCCGGGCGACGTCGGACCGCTTGCGCCCCGCGGGGTCGAGCGACACGAACTGCACAAAGTGCTTCCCGCCGAACGGGGGGCCCAGCCAGTCTCCCGCGGTCCGGGGCCCTCCCGAGACGACCGGTTCATTCATCAGGTCATAGCAGAAGATGGCGGGGCTGCGGTGCACCCGCTCGACAATCGCCCGCCAAAAGTCCCCCTGGGCCTGCCAGCGCTCCGGCTCGGCCAGCGCGTCGTACCAGGGAGGGACATCCGCCTTGTGGTAACACCCCAGGCCAGTCAGGTCGAGATACAGCCGTTCGCGCTCAGCCAGTTCGACCAGACGCTGCAATCGGTCAAGTTCCCGCTGGCTGACCTCTCCCGCCCGGGGGCAAAAACGGCCGAACTGCAGATGCACGCGCACCAGATTGGCCCCCAGGTGACGCATGCGCGCGAAGTCGCGCTCGACCAGCGGCCATTCGTCGTGCCAGTAGTCTTCCAACAAACGGCCTTGAGTGTCGTGGTCGTAGTTGAAACCCCAGGGGTGGAATGTGCGTTTCGAATCAGCCCCCTCGAATCGCCGCCGGTCGGCCGATACCACGAGCGGTTCCAGCCGCTCGGCGGCCGGGGCGGCCCGCCTGCCCCACAGCGTTGCCAGTGCGGCTGCCAATCCCTGCAGGCAGTCTCGTCGCGTTCGGAGGAATGGCACAGTGAGTTCGCTCCACTTCGTCATGTCGGGACCCCACCCGTCGCCCCGAGACTGCCGGGAGAGGTCGCGCGGCCGCCGGCTGGATCATCCCCCGGCGGAACCGTGGGCGGTGTCGGCCAGACGCATTCCCGCAGGGCCAACGGCAAACCGACCAGCAGCCAGCAGCCAGCCACAAAGGCACAGGCCAGCTTCAATAGCGACACAGCCGTCAACAGGCGCAGTGAGCCGCCGGTCAGCTCGGCGCCAGGGAGAGCCATCCGATACAGACAGAGATTCTCGAGCAGATCAAAGGGCATCGCCAGCAGCGCCAGACGGGCCCCCTGGTGGAAGCAGCGAGCACAGCATTGGCCCGACCGACGGCGACAACGGGTCACCCACATCAGCATCGACCACAACACCACCGGGTACAGCAGCAGATTCAGTCCATCCACCAGCAGCCCCTGCCGCAGGACCTCCCGCTCGGAATCCTTCCAGTCGACAATCGGCCGGTAATACGGAGCCAGCAACGGCAACCCCAGTTTCAGCCAGTCGGTCGGCATCTGGCTCTCGAGCGACCGCAGGTAACCCATCAGCAGCATCCAGACGGCGAACCCCACCAGCGCCCAGGGATTCAGACCGCACCAACGTCCCGTCGGCTGCGGCGAGCCCTGTGGGACGGAAGATCCCGACGGTGCTCGGCGATCGGCGAACTCAGAGGACACGCCAACACCCTCCCACAAACAACAGCGCCGCTCCCAGCGCGAGCTGCAGCCAGCTCATTCCACGCATTCCTCGCTGCCACCCGGACGTGCTCCACGCATGAGGGGTGCGCCGCAGTCGGCGCCCGGTGAGACACCGCAGCACCAACAGGGGGTGGAACGCGAACAGACGGGTCATCAATCCCACCGCGCCGAAGGCCACTCCGGTCAGGCACAGAGTCGTTGCGTTGCCGGAGCTCATGCCCCCGTCCTCACCCGCGGATGCTGCAGTTCGTTCCAGAGTGCGGCGAACCAGAGCTGGGCCGCCCGACGTTGTCCCACCCCGGTGAAATGTCGGCGCGTCCCCACCCCACCACGGGTCTCCCCCGTCAGCAGATCGGTATTGGGGCCCCGGGCAAAACCAGGCTCCTCCCACAGCATCTCGATCGCCCGGCGGATTCGGCCTTCCCCCGCCGGGTCGTTGTAAACCGTGGGATGCATGGTCGACTGGGCCAGCAGCCAGGGAGCGTCATTCCCCGTGGCCCGGGCGAAGCCCCCGCGCAGGTTCTGCAACCGTTCGATGTAGGTGGCTGTCGGGGTCTTCTCGATGACGTCCGACTCTCCCTGCTGCCACAACACGGCCCGAAAATCTCCCGCACCGCGGGCTCCCTTCAGCAGCCGGTCATACAGTTGTTCGCCGGGCTGCCACTGGCGAATCGCAGTCCCCCCCACCGCCACATTCACAAACCCGATGGGCGCCTGCAGCAGCGGCACGAGCAAATCTCCCAACGGAGGCCAGATGGTGCCGCCAGCGCCGGCCCTCGGCTGCGGATCGTGGGCGACCTGCCAGTTTCCCGTCTCGAAATCGAGCGCCGTCACCCGGCCCGCCGGCTCGGTCACCTTGAGCAACTCGTCGTTGGCCCCCTCGGCATACGACTGGCCAGCCACGACGAAGACCTCGCCCACTCCGACCGGTTCGACGGCCCCCGCCACAACGGTGCGCTTCGCCAGCACACCCCGCAATTCAAGCCGGTACCACCCACCAGCCTCGATCCGCAGCCGCGCGTGCCAGCCCGCTCCGCGCCGGGTTGCCTCCAGATCAATCCACTCGGTCGAGACGCCAGACGCTCCCTCCAGACAGACGATGCGTGACTGCCAGACGGGCGTTTCATCGACGCTGGCGGTCCAGGCCAATTCCACGTCGGCCCCGCCCCGGCGCGGTCCCCCTTCGGCATGGTCGTGAGCCTGCCGGGGATCGAAGCCCCGTCGCTGAAACACCCGGTACGGAACCGGGGCCGTCAGTTGGGCTTCGCCCACGGCGGGCGGGGCCGCACAGTCATCTTCCGAGGCTGCACAGTGGCCCGCCGGGAAACCGGCCAACCCCAGGGTGACGGCCGTCTGCTGCAGGAATTCACGACGATCGACACTCATCGAAACTGTCTCCTGGGGACTGGCTGCAGGGCTGCGACCTCCTCCCGTCGAACTCAGCTCAACTGGGCCAGGGCGGCCTGGAGTTCGCGTCGCAGCGTCCCGGCATCCTCCAGACCAACCGACAGCCGCACGAGACCATCGGTAATTCCACATTCGGCCCGCTCCTGGGCTGTCAGAAACTTGTGCGACGTCCCCGCCGGATACGACACAGTCGTGCGGGCATCGGCCAGTGTGGGGGAGAAGGGAATGGTTTCGCCGAGGGCCCGGAAAAGTCTGGCGACTGCCGGTTGGCCACCCGGGAGCTCAAACGCCAGCATCCCCCCGAAACCGGCGGGCATGATGCGCTGGGCGATGGCGTGGCTGGCGTGGGTGGGCAAGCCGGGGTAATAGACGCGGGAGACCCCCGGCAGAGTGGCCAGGAAGGGTGCCAGTTCGGCCGCGGTGGCGCAGACGCGCTGCATGCGCAGGGACAGCGTCCGCAAACCCCGCGACGCCAGCCAGCTTTCAAAGGGATTGCTGTTGACCCCGTAAAGGGCTCCCAGGCCCTTGATCTTGCGGATCAGCCCCGACTCTCCCACCATGACCCCCAGCATCACATCGCCATGGCCATTGAGGTATTTGGAGCCGCTGTGAAACACCAGGCGGGCCCCATGTTCGATCGGCCGGACGAGGGAGGGAGTGGCGAAGGTGTTGTCGACCAGCAGGGGCACGTCTCCCAGCACCCCGGCGATCGCCGGCAGGTCGGCCACCTCCATCAGGGGATTGGAGACCGTCTCGACGATGGCGAGCCGGGTCTGTGCGGTGAGGGCCCGGGCAAACGCGGAAGGATCATTGGCATCGACAAACGTGACCCGTACGCCGAAGGAACTGGCGAGGTGATTCAGCATCTGCGCGGTCCGACCGTAGAGCACACGGGCCGCGACGACATGATCTCCCGATTTCACCATGGCCAGCAGTGTCGCCGTCATGGCCCCCATGCCGCTCGCAAAAACCGCCCCAGACGGCCCTCCTTCGAGAGCCGCCACATCGGCGGCCAGAGCATCGTGATTCGGATTGCCGTCCCGTGTGTACACATACCCATACTCCCGGCCAGTGGTCATCCCCTCCAACTGCTCGAGTCCGTCGACATCGAAGGCGGTGGTGAGGAAGACCGGCGGAGTGCTGGGGCGGGTTTGAAACTCGCGGTACCACCCGCCGCGGGCGGCCCGTGTCTCGGGAGATTCAGGCTGATCCACGGCAGTCAATCCTGGGAGGGTGAAAGGAAAGTCCCGGCCATCTTCAAGCTCCCTGCCGGGAAAATTGACGGAGCCAGACCCCGGCGGGTGACGGTGGTGCATGGGGCAGGCAGGAGCGAATCATACCGAGTTGTGATGGACGACGGCCACCAGAGCGAGTGACCCGGGGACGATTCCCGTGACTGCCTCAGGGGGAGGGGCCGGGCGACTTGTTTTGCCGACTGGAATTCGGGAACATTCTCTTCCATGTCGCGAGAATTGATCACGGACCAGCAAGAGTTCGAAGACCTGTGTGCGCACCTGCGTAGCGCGGGCGTGGTGGCATTTGACACCGAGTTTTTGTCGGAATTCACCTACCGGCCGCAACTCTGCCTGCTGCAGTTTGCCACGCCCGACCGGGCGGCCCTCGTCGACCCCTTGTCGGTCGAGGATCTGTCGAGCTGGTGGAAGCTGATGGCTTCCGAAGAGATTCTGACGGTGGTGCATGGGGGGCGGGAGGAAATCCGGTTCTGCCTGCATCATGCCCAGGCCGCACCCGCCCGGTTGTTCGATGTCCAGATTGCCGAGGGTTTGCAGAGCCGCAGTTACCCCTTGAGCTATTCGGCCCTGGTCGCGCGGGTGTTGCGGGTCCCGGTGCATGGGAAGGAAACCCGGACCGATTGGCGGCGGCGTCCGCTGACCGACCGGCAGATCAGTTATGCCCTCGAAGACGTGCAGCATCTGATCGCGATTTACGAGCGCCAGCAGCAGACCCTGGCGGGGCGGGGCCGGTTGGACTGGGCCCAGACCGAAATCAATCGCTACGTCTCCGACCTGGCCCAGGAGCCCTTGCGTGAGAATTGGCGCAAGCTGCCGGGAATTGTGTCGCTGAACCGCCGCGAATTGGCGGTGGCCCGGGAGGTTTGGCACTGGCGCGAGCAGGAAGCGGCGGTCAGCAACAAGCCCTTCCGCCGCATCCTGCGGGATGATCTGATCATCGAGCTGGCGCGTCGCCAGCCGCGCGACGTCGCCGACCTGCTGGCCACCCGGGACATGAACCGGTCCGACTATCGCCGGCTCGCTCCCGCGATGATTGGTGCCATCCAGAAAGGGCTGGCGGTGCGGGAAGAACAACTCCCGGCCACCCGCCGCAACGAGAAGGATCAGGACGAGCAGCTGCTGGCCCAGTTGCTGAACATGGCCCTGGCCAACCGCTGTGCCCAGGAGGAGATTGCCCTGGGACTGGTGGGGACTACCGCCGATCTGCGGCACCTGGTGCGCTGGCACGTCTACAACGATCGTTCGGGCGATCCCCCCCGGCTGACCCAGGGGTGGCGCGCCGAAGTCTGTGGCGACCTGCTGGCCGATGTGCTCGACGGGCGCATCGCACTGCGTGTCAATGATCCCAAAGCCGAATACCCCCTGGTGTTCGAACGTCATCACTCCATTGGAAAGAAGTAAACCCCATCATGGGAATCGGTCTTGACCTGACCGGCGTCGCCCGGGCGCGCCAAGAGACAGACCCCGAAGAATTCTGCCGGGAACTGTGCGAGTGGCTCCCCACGATCACGGGGGAATTCTTCGAGGGAGCGCATGGCCCCGGCTGCGGTCACGACCACGATCATGACAACGGGGAATGCGGTCATGATCACGATCTGGAAACGTCGGCTGACGACGACGATTGCCGGATGGTGCTGGGGACCGTCCAGTGTTTTCCCTCGACCGAGGCCCTCTTCATCGAAACCGGTCCCGGGGGCCTGCTGAGGCTGTCGACCAAGACCTCGATCCTGGGCCCCGGCTATCACCGCTGGCTGTGCGGGATCCTCGGACAACTCGGCGAGGAATTCGACGTCGAATGGAAGCAATTCGATGAAGAAGGGAATGCCGGGGATGAGACCGGGTACTTCTTCTACAAGGACTCGGCCCGGGTCGACCACGAGATGCTGGTCTGGCTGAAGTCGGCCTGCACAGCCCTGCTGCAATATCAGGAGCGGGGTTACGAGGGGCTGGGACTGAGCATGCCGATCAGTCCGCAGTTTCTCGATTTCGGACCTGTCTTGACCGTGTTGGGCCCCCGCTCCACCGAGTGGCTGAAGCAGGTGATCAATGACCCCGAGCGGGGCAAGGAGATCTTCCCCTGGTGGCATGATGAGCCTCTGGCGCTGGTCTTCCGGAACCGGGCGCTGTGCCGGATGTGGGATGCCGTCTGCTGGCGGGCCCCTCTGGACGAACAGGAGGCCGAACTGCTCAGTTCGGTCCACAACGACCTCTGCCAGGCGTACGAACTCGATCCCTCGGTCGCCCTGCCCTGGTTCGAGTGGAACGAGATTGTCGGGTTTCTCGAAGAAGAGCACGAACTCGAAATCGAAGACAACCTCCGGCAAACGCTGAATGAATTCGCGATCGCGCACGAGAACGAGCCCCGCATCGGGTACCGCCGGGGAAACCTCCGGACGCGGGCTTCGGGGGGCTGGTCGGTCGTGGTCCCGGGTTCTTTCCAGGAACTGATCGACGACGAAGGAAACTGGGGCGCTCAGGACGAATTGCGTCAGGTGTGGGTCAGTTCGATTTCGATTGTCGACAAGTTCGATCAGCCGATTCCCGCGGAGGATCTGCTGGCGTCCGATGAACTGATCGAAGACGAGGAAGATCCCTCGACGTACGGCCCCGAGATTCCCTTCGGTCCGCATGATGAGATCATCGGCACGGCCCGCATCCGTCAGGAAACCGATGCCGAGACACCCCACTGGCAACTGAGCGGGAAGTGTGCGGTGGCGGGGGAGATCGCCATCACCACAATCCTCTACCAGAACAAGTCGGATGAGGAGTGGGCCATCGCCACCTGGCGTTCGCTGCAGGTCCAGAAGGAAGACCTCGACGACGACGCCTGAACGCGCCGGGACCGGTTGAAACCCGGCCCCCCCCACATCGGGGTGTGGCCCGGGAGGCTCACGCAGCGCGGCACCAGGCCAGACGCTCCTCTTGAGCAACCCGCCGAACGGGATTGGCCTGAACCGCATGGCGGTCCCTGCCCGCACAGCCGGCGCGATCTCTGCGGATGAGGGTGTGGTTCTTTGGCAGCCGGTTCCTGACCGACACAGCGTGAGCTCCCTTCAAGCCGCCTGATGACGCGCACGCTCGATGGCATGGTGCCGGCGGAAATCAGGCCCTGCGGCAGGTGCGAATTGACGACTCTGCCCACGCCATCGGGGGCTTCCCCTTCCACCTGAGTCAGCCCGGTGGCCGATCGGCACCTGGACGTCGCTGCGCAGCCCGGGGCCAGGTTCGACGTCACGTCGTTCGTGTTGGGCGACGGGGTGGCCTGAGGCCGGGGTGACGGCGTCTCAGCCCGCGCAGGGGTGGCGGCTGGGGTCTGCGTGGCGAACGGCCGATTACCCGTGGCTGAACATCTGGCGGTTTCGTGACGGGACGAAGCGGTTGGCCCGCGGACTGGAGTTTGGCACCACGGGCATTCATCGTCCGCCAGCCGAACTGCTGAAGCCGGTGGGCCAGCGGTTTTGCCGGCCGACCTTCGCGTATCGGGAGCCCGACGAGACGGTCACCCGTGAGTTTTTGATTTTTCTCGTGGAGATTCCCGCAGATTTCGCCGGCGTCGAGTCGGTGGAGGTGACTCCTTCGGGCATTCGCCTGCGGGAGCGACGGGGGGCGCAGGGGCGGGCGGTCGATTTGCGATGGAACGATCGAGCCCCCTCCCTCGGCACACCGGAATCCGGATGGATCCCTCCAAGAGAGGCTTCCTGCACCACCGAACCCTGACCAACACGGGTTTTTCAAAGTTCTTTCCGACCTCCCCGATCATCGGGACAATCTCTTGATTGGGCCTTGGACAGCCAATAACGTCTTGTGTCACAAACACTCTGCCCCAAAAGATGGGTGCTCATCTGAGCACTTCCTGCGGTGGGGTGAGGGACGTGGGGTAAAAGCCGTTGCGCCGTGACCAGGCGCCTGAAGAAGGAGAGACAGCCATGACCCGTCGTGCCGTGCGAAACCGTCTGCAGCGTCCCCAGGTCACCCGCCCGCAGGGCCCGGGGGGAGACGCTCCCCGGGGGCTGGCCGAGTGGGCGTGGTGGCTGCGTCAGGCCGGGGCGGACGCGCTGGGGCGGGTCTCGCTGTCGGAATTGCTGGACCGGCTGGGGCGGCAGGTGGTGCGGGCCCGGCGGTTCCGGCTGCAGCGGGGTTTGCGGCGAAGACCAACCGAGGTCCTTGAACCGAGGGTGCTGCTGACGACTCCCACGATTTATGTCCAAAACTACCCCCATGCGTTCGCAATCTCCCTCGATTACATGGGCACAAACCCCAAGATTGGAACAGCGGACAACCCCGCCACGAACGAGGTTGATGAGTCTCTGTACTACTACGACGATGACCATCAGGATCCGTCCAAATGGATCTGGACAGTCAATCTGATTGACACCGGGACAACTGGATCCTTCGACCTCTCCACCAATACCAAGGCGTTGTATTTCACAGGTTTTGATTTTGATTCCTCGGTGGAAAAACCACACAATAAGATCACATTTTCCGACTTCAAGACCTACGGCCAACCGCTTTACGTGCTGCAGAATCAGCCGCAGCTCAGCGGGATTGCGAATCCGCCGATTGTCATCGAAGAACCCGAATTCTCACTGGGGGACAGCCCCGGCGGGATGTCGCTGAAGTCCCAAAACAAGTATTTCGCCGAACCGACGATCGGCCAAAATACGATCCAGATCGCCGGCACGATCGACACCACCTCGGCTGATGGCAAAACACAGGGCAACATCGGCATCTTTTCGAATACGGCGGTGAACGTGAGCAACTACAAGCTGGATGCCAAGGGTCAAGAGATTGATTCCGACGGTCATGTGATTGGCGAAGACAGCTCAAAATCGCCAGTAACAGTCATTGAAGGAAAAACGCCGAAGTTGATCGGCGCCGACATCACGGTGGCCACTTGGGATCGCGGCACCATGGCGTTTTATAGCTACAATCATGCGCCCCGGGTCACCCTGGATGGGGCGACGGTGGATGGAGTGAACGTCTCAATCACCTCGGCAACGGCCCTGCGCGATTTCAAGCGGCAGATAATCGGGTTTGACAAGATCCAGTCGACGGTTGAAGTCAGGAATTCGACCATCAACGCCAGTGACACGTTGAATCTTGGTGCCGATTCCGAAGATATCATCGGCTTATTCGACGGGGATTACAATCACTTGGCCTCGCTGGGGATTGGCGGGGGATTGGGAGCGTTATCGGCTTATTTGAAGACAGCAGCCCCAGGTTTTGAAACTGCTACTGGCAAATCGTTAGAGAACGCGATTCCAAACTTTCGCAGTGTTCTGAATTCCATCAATGTCATGGCTCGCAATGCGCACGCCACAGTGACGATCAGCGATTCGACCCTGACGGCCAAGAACGATATCGATCTCAGCAGCATTGCCAAGGCGGCCAGTTCGATCTCCAGTGTCACGTCGAACAACATCGGGGGTACTTGGGGAGACAACACACGGGCGCAAGACGTGTTCAGCGCGGCATCCGCCGCCATCGCGCAGGCCGACGCCACGCTGACGGTCACCAACAGCACGGTGACCTCCACAACGGGAAGTGTGAAGATCGGCTCTTCGGGCAGCACGACCGCCAACGCCACCTCCCGGGCTCTCGCGGGTTTTCGCAAACTGCAGAATAACCCAGCCGTGAATAATAATAATAATAATAATAATAATAATAATAATAATAATAATAATAATGGTGATAATGGTGCCGAAAACCCGCAACAGCAGCCCGCCCCGCCGTATCAATCGAATGAATCCACCAAGACCTTCACCGTCGCCTTCTCCTTGGGCAATTTGACTTCCGTCACGACGGTCGACGCCACTTCCCAGATTTCCGCCGCCCAGCAGGCCGCCGTCGTTGCGCTCGGCAAATCCTCGATCAACCCGACAGCGACCTCCCGCTCGTTCGGTGACGGCACGGTCGGGTTCTCGGTCTCGTTGGGCATCGATGATTCGACGGTCCAGACCAATGTCGCCGGAAAGGTCACGGCCGGATCGGTGCAGAACTCTCAACAATCAATGAACGTGCGGGTCCCCGCCAGTGGTAACCTCGCCGATCTCGACGCCCTGCCGGTCGACGGCTCTTCCCTCGAACCCGGCGACTGGGTGCAGTTTCTGGCCAACGCAAATGAGACCATCCCCCAACCGGTCGAGGGAGAAAGTTTCCTCACAAACGGCGGGTCCTACT
>JBKDUK010000101.1:0-4231 GCA_046339535.1 Planctomycetaceae bacterium
GTATTGAACTGTGGAAGAGCGACGGGACCTCGTCCGGAACCGTGCTCGTCCAGGACATTCGCGGTGGCACCAGCGACAGCAGTCCCACGTATCTCACCAACGTGAACGGGACGCTGTATTTCCAGGCCAACGACGGCACCACCGGCTCGGAACTGTGGAAGAGCGACGGGACCTCGTCCGGAACCGTGCTCGTCCAGGACATTCGCGGTGGCACCAGCGCCAGCAGTCCCACGTATCTCACCAACGTGAACGGGACGCTGTATTTCCAGGCCAACGACGGCACCACCGGCGTGGAACTGTGGAAGACACTGTCGTCGTCGAATACCGCTCCCTCCAGCCTCGCCCTGTCCGTCAGCAGCACGGCCGAGAACCAGGCCAGCGGCACCACGGTCGGCACGTTCAGCACGACCGATGCGGATGCCGGGAACACCTTCACGTACATGCTGGTGAGCGGCACCGGTTCAACCGACAACGCCAGCTTTACGATCGACGGCAGCACCCTCAAGACCGCCGCGAGCTTCGATTACGAGGCGAAGAGCAGCTATGCGATCCGGGTGCGGACGACCGATCAGGGGGGGCTGTTCTACGAGCTGCTGTTCACGATCACGGTGCTCGACGGCAACGACGCGGCGACGCTGGTCTCGCTGTCGAACGTGGTGAGCGTGCTGTTGGCGAATGCCAACACGACGAGCGCTATCCGGCTGGCCGATGTGTCGGTCACCGATGATGGGCTGGGGACCAATACGTTCAGTGTCTCGGGGGCCGATGCCAGTGCCTTCGAAGTCGTGGGTGGACAACTCCGGCTCAAGGCTGGGACCGTACTGAATTACGCCACGAAGAAGACCTACTCCATCACGGTCAATGTCGACGACACCACCGTGGGGAGCACTCCCGATGCCTCGGTGAACTACACCCTGAACCTGCAGGGGCTCGATGGCACGACGGTGCAGAATGGTTCGGTGGGACGGTCGTATGTGAGGTACGTGTCGCTGAACTTCGGCGGGACATTGGGCTTGTCGCAGGCGGTGGCGTCGGTGGGGACGGCCAACGCGCGGATCCGGCTATTCTTCGGCGGGACATCGGGGACTCAGGCAGTCGCCAAGACCCTGACCGCCGGGATGGTGAGCCTGGTGGGGAACCAGGTGAAACTCGACTTCGGGGTCAACGGCGTCGGCGGTGACCGCAACTCGTCGCTGGGTGACGGGATCTACCGCGTCCGGGTCGACCTCGACGGCGACGGCACTGCCGAAATCACCGGAACGTTCTTCCGGCTGTTCGGCGACGTCGACGGCAACGGCGTCGTGAACGACACCGACGTCGGCCTGGTGACCGCCGCCCAGGGAACCTCGGGCCTCAATCTGGCGACCGACCTCAACGGCGACGGCTTCGTCGACGCGACGGATCTGACGAACGTCAAACGGCGCAAGGGAGCCCGGGTGACGTTGTAGCCGCCGGCGGCGGTTGGCAATCGGCAGTGATGCCAAATCAGACCCATGGCCCGGGGACTTGCACTCCCCGGGCCATGTCGTGGCGACGAACTTCCAGTTTGTCGAACGCCCAAGTGGAAGTCCGCGTTACCCAAGACACCGACGCGGCCCAGCGTCCTCCGTAGAACGAGTTTGAAAACTTGTTCAACAATCGTGAGTTGGCGTTCCGAGGCCAACCGGCGCGGCCCAGCGTCCCGAGGGATCTTCAGGACGAAGGTTGAGGCAGGCCGTGGGGCCGGCGGGTGGGTTGGGGCTGTCCGCAGGGTGAGTACGGGTCTTCTGTGTGGACCTCGTCGATTGACCGACAGGTTAAAAACCGATCGTACGTCGTGGCGACGAACTTCCAGTTTGTCGAACTCCCGAATGTCCCCCGACTCCGCCAACACCCCGACGAGGCCCAGCGTCTCGCGCACCACCAGCGATCCCAACCACGTCCAATCACGGACAGGTTGAAAACCCTATCCTACGACCGGCCGTGGCGAAGAACTTCCAGTTTGTCGAACCCCCAAGTGTGATCCCGCATGGCGCCAAAACCCAACGCGGGCCAGCGTCTTCCGTAGAACGAGTTTGAAAACTTGTTCAACAATCGTGAGTCGGCGTTCCGAGGCCAACCGGCACGGCCCAGCGTCCCCACCGATCGAAGAAGGAACATCCCCGGGTCGGTGCGCGACAATCGTGGGCCCCGCTCGCCATCCCCATGGGCGTCCATCCAGCGACCGCGTCCAAATGGGACCAGTTCCAGGGTGGCGCGGGGGGCACAGCATGGTTTCGATCCAAGCGTTGGGGCTGCCCATCGGGACGGTTGCCCTCCGATGCACGCCCAGCGGAGCGGACACAGAGGTCCGCCCCCCCGCGACCCGTGTTCTGGTCCCTGGCCATGGTGGTCTTTGGGGGTGGGGCCAGCGGGTTCTTCGATCCCTGCGATTCGGCTGCCCAATCGAACGATTTCCTGTCGATCCAGGCCCAGCGGAGCGGGATACAGAGGTCCGCCCCCCCGCGACCCGCTGTGTCGTCTCTTGGCACGGTGGTCTTGTGGGGGACGCCCATTTGGGGTTGAGAGACTCTTTGTCCCCATGAAATTGACCAAGAGCCGGAAAAATCAACCCGTTCCCAGGCCGGCAGATGAAGAAACGACGACAAACCGGTGCCGACGAGTTTCCCGATGGTCGGATCCGAGCAGGGCGAAGGGGGCTCTTTCCGCGGCCTGCAGGAGTCGATCGATCCCGGCCGAAGGGGGCGGGACTGGTGGGGGACAGGGCCGGGAACTACGCTATGGACTTCCGGACGGGCTGTCTTGGTCCAACCGGGGGGTTGGTCGTCTTGTTTCTCGCCTCAGGACTGTTCATGTCGCTCTGTCTGGTTACCGGGGGAGCCGGTTTCATCGGCAGCCATCTCACCGAGCGGTTGTTGTCGCTGGGTTATTCGGTCCGTGTGCTCGACAATCTCTCGACCGGGCAGCTCGACAACCTGGCGCACCTGCAGGGGCATCCCCAGCTGACCGTCGAGACCGGGTCGATCACCGATCTCCCCTTGCTGGCCGAGATGGTGCGGGGGGTCGATGTGATCTATCACCTCGCGGCGGCGGTGGGGGTCAAGCTGGTGGCCGATGATCCCGTGCGGACCATCGAAACCAACATCCAGCCGACCGAGGCACTGCTGCGGCTGGCTGCCCAGACGAATTGCCGGTTTTACCTCGCCTCAACCAGTGAGGTGTATGGGAAGAATCTCAAGGAATGCTGGACCGAGGAGGATGAACTGCACTTTGGGGCCACCACGCATCCGCGGTGGTCGTATGGCATCTCGAAGGCGGTCGATGAATTTCTTGCGCTCGGCTATCACAAGAAGTACGGATTGCCGGTGGTGATTGGCCGGTTCTTCAACGTGGTTGGTCCGCGGCAGGTGGGGAACTACGGCATGGTGGTTCCCCGGTTTGTCGAGCGGGCGTTGCGGGGGACTCCCGTAACCATCTATGACGACGGGGGTCAGACCCGCTGCTTCGCCCATGTTCGGGAGGTGGTCGAGGCGGTGATTCGCCTGATGGACCTGCCCCGGGCGGCGGGAGAGGTGTTCAACATTGGCAGCGACCAGCCGGTGACGATGAAACAGCTGGCGGATGAGGT
This sequence comes from Planctomycetaceae bacterium, assembly GCA_046339535.1. GTDB lineage: Bacteria > Planctomycetota > Planctomycetia > Planctomycetales > Planctomycetaceae > UBA10511. The sequence goes on from JBKDUK010000101.1 coordinate 3,608, forward strand.
GATCGCCCGGACCGGGGGGCGCTCGACCATCGAATACCTCTCCTACGCAGGGGTTTACGGGAACAATTTCGAAGATGTGCGGCGGCGGGTCCCCGACGTCTCGAAGCTGCGGAATACCCTCGGTTTTTGCCCGAGCATGCCGCTGGGGGAGATTCTTGACGAGGTGATCGCCTGGAAACGGGAGCAGTTGCGCTCGGACTCTGCGGGCCCGGCCTGAAACAGACTGTCATGCCGGTCCCTGTCGCGTCCCGCCCTTCGCTCGATTCAGCCACGTTGCAAAAACTGGCGGAACGGCCGGCACAGCCGTTATTTGTCACGCTGCGCAAGGCCGAGGCAATGCGTCCGTTGGTGACGCTCCTGGCGTTGGTTCCCCCGTTGTTGATTGCCGCCTGCCAGCCGTTTTCGGTGGACGAAGGATCCCAGGGCCTGGCGGCCTTGAATGTTTGGCAGGGGAGTGGGAGTGAGGCGTGGTTGGACCCAGCCGCCGGAACCTCGCTCGCCGGTCAGCCCCCATTGCTGAGCTGGTGTCTGGCGGGGTGGATGAAGCTGTTGCACCCTGCCTCGCTGCTTGTGTTTCCCCTGGCGACCGCGGTGGGAGTGGGATTGTTTGTCTGGGCAGGAGGT
>JBKDUK010000102.1:0-7134 GCA_046339535.1 Planctomycetaceae bacterium
GGGTTGAAGCGCGGAACAGGTGGATCGAGATGCGGGGACACCGCACAAAGCTGCATCAATTCTCACGGACCGACAGCCACAACCGGGCGTCTGAGATGTCTGTGAATCAGACCCCGACGGCCGACGATGTCTGCGCCAAGGATCTGGACGAACTCAATCGCCTGCTGGACGAAGAGGCGACGGCCGGGCAGACCTCCACCGAAGAGGCCTACAATCTGGCCCGGTGGTTCATTCTCGGCATGGCCCTGCTGGGGACCCTGATCGGAATGGGGGTCGGCTGGTTCGTGACCCGCTCGGTCACATTGCCCGTGGCCGAGGTTCGCAATCTGGCCCAGTCCATGGCGGCCGGCGACCTGCGGAAGCGGGCTTTGCTCGAACAGCAGGACGAGGTGGGCGAACTCTCCCAAGCGACCAACCTGCTGGCTGACTCGCTCAGCACCATCGTGCATGAGATCCAGAAGGTCTCCACGGGCCTGGCGGGCTCGGCGGGCGATCTCTCGGGGGTCTCGAAGCAGTTGCTCTCCCAAAGCGAGCAGGCCTCGTTGCAGGCGACGAATGTCGCCAGTGCCTCGGAGGAATTGACCGCCAACATCGGCACCATGGCGGCCGCCGCCGAGCAGATGAGTGTCTCGGTCGCGTCGATCAGCTCGGCCAGTGAAGAGATGAGCGTGAACGTCGGCACCATCAGCTCGGCCGCCGAACAGACCTCGAACAACGTCAATGTTGTGTCGTCCGCCGTCGAGGAGATCTCGCGGTCGTTCAGTGATGTGCTGGGGGATGTGCGCGAAGGATCGCGGGTCGCCGGGGAAGCCCGCAAGATGGCCGACTCGGCCACCGAGACCATCCAGCAGCTCAACCAGTCGGGGACCGAGATCAGCAAGGTGACCGAGACGATCAAGATGATCGCCCTGCAGACCAACCTGCTGGCCCTCAACGCCACGATCGAGGCGACCTCGGCGGGGGATGCCGGCAAGGGCTTCGCCGTGGTGGCTCACGAGATCAAGGAACTGGCCAACCAGAGCGCCAAGGCGGCCGAAGACATCGCCCGCAAGATCGAGGAGGTGCAGAAAGACACCCGGCAGGCGGTGGAGGTGATCCAGAGCGTCTCGCAGATCATCAAGGACATCAATGCCTCGACCGAGCGGATCACCGCTTCGGTGGAGAAACAGACGCAGGCGGCGGGTATGATCTCCCGCAACGTCGGCGAGGCAAACCGTGGGGTGGGCGACATCGCCCGCTCGATCTCGGAAGTCGCGAAGGCGGCCGGAGACATGTCGCGCAACGTGGCCGAGGCGGCCCGCGGGGCGACCGACGTTTCCCGCAATGTCAGCGAGGCGGCGAAGGCGGCCGGGGGAATCTCCTCCAGCATCCACACCGTCAGCTCGGCATCGCGGGCCACCAATGACTCGGCGACCCACGTCAACGAGTCGGCCTCGCATCTCGACCGCATCGCCCGCGAGCTGCGCAAGCTGGTGGGCCGGTTCAAGATCAACACGGAAGACACGAACCCCGAATGAATACCCCCCCGCTGCGAGTGCTGGTTGTCGATGATTCCCGCATCTTCCGCGGGATCATCGAGACGGCTCTCGCCGGACAGCCGGGGGTTCGCGTGGTGGGATCGGTCTGGAGTGGCGAAAAGGCTCTGGAACTCGCTCGCGAGCAGTTGCCCGACTTCGTCACCCTCGATATCCAGATGCCCGGCCTGGGGGGGATTGCCACACTCAAGGCGCTGCGGGAACTGGCGACGGCCCGCCGCCACCCGCTGGGGGTGCTGTTGGTCAGTGCCCACACCAGACAGGGGGCCGCCGTCACAGTCGAAGGTCTCCAGGAGGGGGCCTTCGATTTTTTGCACAAGCCCGACTCGCCCGATCCCCGCGCGAACGAGGCGACGCTGCGTCGGCAGTTGCTCGAGAAGATCGAGTTGTGGCGGAACAGTCGGCAGCCGGGAGCCCGCCGCGGAACAGGCCCTGCGCCAACCCCGTCGCCCCCCGTGCCCGCCCCCGCGGTGCAGCGGGGGATTTGTCGGTACCGCGCCCTGCTGATTGGCTCTTCGACGGGTGGTCCCGAGGCGCTCTCGGAACTGCTGCCGAAATTCGCCCCGCAGGCGCCGCTGCCGATTTTGCTGGTCCAGCATCTGCCGGCCGACTTCGCGAGCTACTTTGCCCACAGCCTCGCACGGCGTGTGGGGGTCTCGGTGGTGGAAGCGTATGACGGCCAGCCCGCGGTGGCCGGGCGAATTTACCTGGCTCCGGGGGGGAGCCATCTCGTACTGCGGGGGAGTGGATCCCACCTGGTCTGTGGCCTGAGTGATTCGCCTCCTGAGAACGGTTGCCGTCCCGCGGTGGACGTGCTGTTCCGCTCGGCCGCCGCCGCCTGTGGCGACCGGGCCCTGGCCCTGGTGCTGACCGGTATGGGCCAGGATGGTGCCCGCGGGGCCCTCGCCCTGCGGCGTGCCGGGTCCCGCGTGCTGGTGCAAGACCAGGAATCGAGCGTGGTCTGGGGGATGCCCGGCACCACGGTGGAGATGGGGGCGGCCGACGAAGTGCTCTCCCTGGTGCAGCTGGGTGATGCTGTACGCCGTCTGCTGGGGATGGGAGACTGAATCCCATGGAGATCTCCCCCCAGGAATTCCGCGACGTCCAGTCCCTCGTGCGCAGCCTGTGTGGCCTGGTGCTTTCGGATGACAAGGCGTATCTCGTGCGGACCCGGCTGGAGCCGGTGGTCCGGGCACGGGGCTTTCAGCGCTTCGGAGATTATCTGGGCTGCGTGCAGCAGGTCGATGCCGTCCTGCTGCGCGACGAACTGGTCGAGGCCCTGACCACGGGTGAGACGTCGTTCAATCGGGACAGTCATCTCTACGACGCCTTCCGCAAGTTTTTGCTGCCCGAACTGGGTGAGACCCTGCGACGCCGCCGGGAGAGCGGGTTTGTCCATCCCACCGCCCGGTTCTGGTCGGCCGGTTGTTCGACCGGGCAGGAGCCATACAGTCTGGCGATGGCGGTGCTCGACTATGTGGGCGGGAACCCGGCCCTGCAGTTGCGGGCCGACCAGTTTCCCATCCTGGCGACCGATGTCTCGGCCCGCTCGCTGGCCACCGCCCGGGCGGGGCGCTATCCCCGCCGGGATCTCGAACGGGGACTGACTCCGGACCAGGTACGGCGTTTTTTCGAGTCGGAGCGGGATCAGAGCCACGGGGTGGCGCGACGGGAACTGCGGCAACTGATCGAGTTCCGCCGGCTCAATCTGATGGACTCACTGCCCGGGCTTGGTCCCTTTGAGATCATCCTCTGCCGGAACGTGCTGATCTATTTCGACCCAGCCACCCGGCAACGGCTCTGCGAGCGGTTTCACGAGGCGCTCGCGCCGCGGGGGCTGTTGATTCTCGGCTCGGCCGAGAGCCTGTTCGGCCTCGATGTTCCCTTCACCTCCGAAACCATCGGGGGAACGCTGGTCTTTCGCCGCCGCGAAAAGGGGACAGGTCCATTTTTACCCGCATCACGGCCCTCGTAACCCTGTCGGTCCCGGTTCGCCACGCACGATTTCACCCCGCGGGAGACTTCGCCATGTCGCTCACTCGACTTTGCCTCGCGATTGCCTGCTGCCTCTCCTGGATTCCGTCCACCGCCTCGTGTCGCGAGCCGTTGCGGTTGCAGACCGACCGGGCCGAATTGGTGATCAGTCCCGAGGGGGGAACGATCACCGGGTTCCGCCTGAAGGGGAAGCCGCTGAATCCCCTCAACTGGGAAGTCCCCGACAACTTCGAAACCCAGGCCGAGACCAAGCCCGCGCCGCGCGGTCACTTTCTCTGTCTCGATCGCTGGGGGGCCCCCTCGGCGGCGGAGGGAAAACGGGGCATGCCGTTTCATGGCGAGGCGGCCGTGCGGGCCTGGGAGGTGACGACGCCCCCGAAAGTGACGCCTGCCGGCGTCCAGGCCGCGATGAATGTCGACTTGCCACTCGCCCAGCTGCACGTCGCGCGGGAGGTTTTGCTGGAGGCGGGGGGGGTGGCGCGCGTCCGCGAGACGGTCACCAACCGCGGGCCACTGGGCCGGCTGTACAACATGGTCCAGCATCCCACCATCGCCCCGCCGTTTCTCGACGAGCACACGCTGGTCGACAGCAATGCCACCCGGGGTTTCTGCCAGGATTCTCCCACCGCTGACCTCGACGAGGGGACGTGGCCGCGCATGGCGCTGCCGGGCGGGACCCAGGTGGTCGACCTGCGGCACCTGGAGGTCGCTGCGCAGCCCGGGGCCAAATCGGACGTGACGTCGTTCGTGTTTGCCGACGGTGTGGACTGGGGCTGGGTGACGGCGTCTCAGCCCGCGCAGGGTTTGCTGCTGGGGTATGCTTGGCGAACGGCCGATTACCCGTGGCTGAACATCTGGCGATTCCGTGACGGGACGAAGCGGTTGGCCCGCGGACTGGAGTTTGGCACCACGGGCATTCACCGTCCGCCAGCCGAACTGCTCAAGCAGGGGGGCCAGAAGTTTGGCCGGCCGACCTTCGCGTATCTGGAGCCCGACGAGACGGTCACCCGTGAGTTTTTGATGTTTCTCGTGGAGATTCCGGCGGATTTCGCCGGTGTCGAATCGGTGGAGATGTCCCCAACGGGCATTCGCCTGCGGGAGCGACGGGGGGCGAAAGGGCGGGTCATCGATTTGCGTTAGAGCGATCGATGTCGCTCGCCGGGCCGACCCGAAAAGGATGCCCCGTCCACCACCGAACACGTACCGGCACGGGTTTTTCAAAGGTGTTTGAGACCTCCGCGCGCACCGGGAACATCGATTGATTTGGCCGTGGACAGAGGCTACCTTTGCCAGACACCAACGACTTGCCCCTTAAGGCAGATGTGCGTGGACAACAACGCCTGCGGTGGGGTGAGGGACCTGGGGTCAAAGCCGTTGCGCCGTGACCGGTCGCCTGAAGGAAGAGAGACAGCCATGACCCGTGCCAAGCGAAACCGTCTTCAGCGTTCCCTGATCACCCGCCCGCAGGGCCCGGGGGGAGACGCTCCCCGGGGGCTGGCCGAGTGGGCGTGGTGGCTGCGTCAGGCCGGGGCGGACGCGCTGGGGCGGGTCTCGCTGTCGGAATTGCTGGACCGGCTGGGGCGGCAGTTGGTGCGGGCCCGGCGGTTCCGGCTGTACCGGGGGCTGGGACGGCGCCGGGCCGAGGCGCTGGAGCCCCGGGTCCTGCTGGCGAGCCCCCAGATCCATGTCGAATCGCAACACAACGGCGAGTACTACTCGATCCAGATCAAGCACATGGGGGCCAACCCGGTCATTGGGACGGGGGACAATCCCAACACTTCGGACGTCGACGACTCGCTGTACTACCACGACGATGACCATCAGGATCCGTCCAAATGGATCTGGACAGTCAATCTGGATGACACCGGGACAACAGGCTCCTTCGACCTCTCCACCCATACGAAACCGTTGTATTTCACCGGTTTTGATTTTGATTTCTCTGTGAATGACACAGAGAAGACGATCACATTTTCCGACTTCAAGACCTATGGCCAACCGCTCTACGTGCTGCAGGATCATCCGCAGCTCAATGGGATTGCGAATCCGCCGATTGTCATCGAAGAACCCGCATTCACATGGGGCCCCGGCGGGATGGCGCTGACGTCCCAAAACAAGTATTTCGCCGAACCGACGATCGGCCAACATACGATCCAGATTGCCGGCACGATCGACACCACCTCGGCCGATGGACGCAACCGGGGCAACATCGGCATCTTTTCGAACACTGCGGTGAATGTGAGCAACTACAAGCTGGATGCCAAGGGTCAAGAGGTTGATTCCTACGGTTATGTGATTGGCGATGACAGCTCAAAATCTCCAGTAACAGTCATTGAAGGAAAAACGCCGCAGTTGATCGGCGCCGACATCACGGTGGCCACCTGGGAGGTCGGTGCGATTCTCTCCCTGCAAAACAGCGGCGATCATGCTCCCCGGGTCACCCTGGATGGGGCGACGGTCGATGGAACGAACGTCTCAATCACCTCGGCCAAGGCCCTGCGTGATTTCAAGCGGCAGATGTTCGGGTTTGACAAGATCCAGTCGACGGTTGAAGTCAGGAATTCGACCATCACCGCCAGTGACACGTTGAATCTTGGTGCCGATTCCGAAGATATCATCGGCTTCGCCGACGGGGATTACAATTACCTGGCCTCGCAGGGGATTGGCTTGGGATTGGGAGTGTTGTCGGCTTATTGGAAGACAGCAGCCCCAGGTTTTGAAACTGATACTGCCAAATTGTTAGAGAACGCGATTCCAAACCTTCGCAGTGTTCTGAATTCCATCGGTGTCATGGCTCGCAACGCTCACGCCACAGTGACGATCAGCGATTCGACCCTGACGGCCATGAACGATATCGATCTCAACAGCCTTGCCAAGGCGGCCAGTTCGATCGCCAGTGTCACATCGAGCAACTTCGGGGGCACCGGGTTAAAAAATGAGGTGTTCATCGCGCTCTCCGCCGCCATCGCGCAGGCCGACGCCACGCTCACGGTCACCAGCAGCGCGGTGACCTCCACACAGGGGAGTGTGAACATCGGCTCTTCGGGCAGCACGACCGCCAACGCCACCTCCCGGGCTCTCGCGGGTTTTCGCAAACAGCCGAATAATGGTGGTGGTGGTGCTGCCGAAAATCCGCAGCAGCCGCCCCCCGCGGAGGAATATCAATCGAACGAAGCGACCAAGACCATCACCGTCGCCTTCTCCCTGGGCAAACTGACTTCCGTCACGACGGTCGACCCCAATTCCACGATTTCCGCCGCCCAGCAGGCCGCCGTCGTTGCGCTCGGCAAATCCTCGATCAACCCGACAGCGACCTCCCGCTCGTTCGGTGACGGCACGGTCGGGTTCTCGGCGTCGCTGGGCATCGATGATTCGACGGTCCAGACCAATGTCGCCGGAAAGGTCACGGCCAGACAGGTCCAGAACGTCCAACAGAGCGCGCAGGTCCAGGTCCCCTCCAGTGATGACCTCGCCGATCTCGACGCCCTGCCGGTCGACGGCTCTTCCCTCGAACCCGGCGACTGGGTGCAGTTTCTGGCCAACGCAAATGAGACCATCCCCCAACCGGTCGAGGGAGAAAGTTTCCTCACAAACGGCGGGTCCTACT
>JBKDUK010000103.1:0-61863 GCA_046339535.1 Planctomycetaceae bacterium
GTCATCCCTTACGATGTCGGATTCGAGCGCGCATGCGGCGCTTCTTACGCCCCAGTTTTCGGCGGCCTTTCCCCGTTTTCTTCACACCCATGCTGAGACTCCCACTCCTTCTTCGCGTCTGACTGGCAAACTGGTTCGAAAATGTCGGTTGTTCCACCGGTGCCGCCCCGGTACGCTGCCGATCTCCCTGGGGAAATGGGCTGCGGTCTCCGCAAACGTGCGGAAGTGGCCATCCTATCGACTCCCCTCACCTCTGAACAGCCACCACGAATGCAATACCGTCGACTCGGCCGGTCCGGCGTCCACGTTTCTCCCCTCTGCCTGGGAACGATGATGTTCGGCGGGCCCACTCCCACCGCCGAATCGATCCACATCATGCACGAGGCGATCGACCGGGGAATCAACTTCTTCGACACCGCCAACATCTACTCGGCGGGGGAATCGGAACTGGTGGTTGGCAAGGCCCTGGCCGACCGCCGCGAAAAAGTTGTGCTGGCCACCAAGGGACGTGGGCCCATGGGACCTGGCCCCAACGAATCGGGGGCCGGACGGCTGCACCTGCGCCGGGCACTCGAGGCCAGCCTCTGCCGTCTGCAGACCGACCACGTCGACCTGTATTACATCCACACTCCCGACTACGGCACCCCGATCGAAGAGACTCTGCGGGCGCTCGACGATTTCGTGCGCGAGGGAAAGGTTTTGTACACAGCCTGCTCGAACTTCCGGGCGTGGCGGCTGATGGAGGCGCTGGGGGTCAGCCAGCGGCTCAATCTGCACCGGTTCCAGGCGGTGCAGCCGCTGTACAACATCTGCAACCGGGACATCGAAGTGGAACTGCTGCCGTTGTGCCAGGAACACGGCATTGGAGTGGTCAGCTACAGCCCGCTGGCCCGGGGAATTCTCTCGGGCAAGTACAAGGTGGGGGAGGCGTTTCCCCAGGGAAGCCGGGCGGCCCGGGGAGACAAGCGGATGCAGCAGGCCGAGCTGCGCGACGCCAGTTTCGAGCTGGCCGAAGCGCTGCAGGCGCACTGCCGGTCGAGGGGTCGGGTGCTGAGCCAGTTTGCCTTGGCCTGGTGTCTGGCGAATCCGATCGTGACTTCAGTGATCATAGGGCCACGCACAGCCGAGCAGTTTGCCGACAATCTCGGCTGTCTCGACGTGGGGTGGACTGCGGCCGATGAGGCGGCCGTCGATGCGCTGGTCCCGCCGGGCGAACACACCGGGAAGGGGTTCCAGGACTCTGCCTATCCGGTCTTGGGGCGCCCTGCGGTCGTATAGATTGATCGGTTTGCAGTCTGCCGAGTGCAAGGTCCCATACGCAAAGTGGTGCGGGAGAAACGCCGGCATGGAAGTGCCGACGACACGGTGAGAGCGGAAGCCCTCGGACTTCTCGGGACTTCCATCCGACCTGCGGCGAGGGAAGAATGGAAGGTTCGGAACTGCTTGGGACGAACGGCGCGTCGGGGTTGGAAGTGGGGATGGGCGGGTAAAAAAAAGAGGAGCCTGGCGAAACCAGGCTCCTCAGACTCCAGCTCCTCAGCACTCGGCCCGAGAGCCGAGTGAGGGCAAATTAGCGGGCGCGACGGCGAGCGATCACCAGACCGACCACAGCGAGGCCAGCCAGAGCGAAGGTGCTGGGCTCGGGAACGGGGGGAGTGCCCTGAACGACGTCGAAGGTCATGTTCGACAAGCGATTGGCAGCGTCAATTCCATTCGAGGAGACGGCAAAATCAACCGAGGTGACGTAATTCCAAGGATTGATCGGCCCCTGCTGAGACTGAACCAAGGTGTCGGTGTAGGAGGTCGCTCCCGAGGACGTAATCGTGGTGGATCCGGCCGTCGTGTTCCCGATCACATCATTTTCCGAGACACGCGTCCCAATAATCTTGTTGGGAGGCGCATTCACAGTAATCGTGAAATTCAGGGTGAAGTTCGACGACTCAGGACCGAGATTCGTCAGGTTCAGCGAATGGCTGAGACCCAGATCATTGGCGTCGACGAGAATGCTCGGATCGAGCAATCCCGTGTGCGAGACATAGGTAAAGGTCTTGTCGCCAGCCACGATCGGAGCGGCAGACCAAGTGGCAATTGAGACCGGGGCGGCGAACGCCGGCGACGTCAACGCCAAAACAGCCAAACTCAACAGAAACTTCTTCATCAGTCAACTCCCTCAAATGAACGAAAGAAAACTCAGCACACGAATACTATCGACCAATTGACCCACCACGAGCCAATTGGATTCGGTTCAAAAACCACGCGTCGGCACCCGCCCGACACGCTGCCTGAACCTCACCCTAACAAGCCGAAAACCTCGCGGTTTCCTTCTCTGTCGCACAACATCAGCCAGCACTCACGACACAGGATCGCCTGGAGGCTTGGCAAGGCGAATCCACACGCTTCGGACTAAGACTTTTTACCGACCGACACACAGCCAACCTCCGCCAAGCCAACCTCTCAAGAACGACACTTTCCAACGAAGGGAAAAACATTATAAGCCAGCCTGTCCGCTGAGAACAACCCGCCCGATGGGTGGATCTTATGATTCCCAGAAGTTTTTGACTGACTCACAAACAGGTATCAGAATCAAACCGAGTCAGGTTGTCAAGATTCAATTTTTCCTTTGTGCGAGATTCTCCAATCCCTTGTTAAGTCGTCAAACGTCGCCTAAACCTTTCAGAAATCCGCAAATCCCAACCTTTTTTTGTAAGGTTTCATTCAACGACTTCACTGAAATCGTTCTCCAAACGCACGGCCATCCACGCCGGCTGTTCCATCCGCGGATCATCAACCCTTCCTTTGCCACCGCCGTTCTCCCGATTTCGGCACGCGGTTGACTGTCGTTGAAACGGAAGTCACGCGTCTGCCGGACAGCACAGAACACCGACATAAATCCGATTCCTCAGTCAGGCAGAGATGTCCGTCACCTCCGCTGCCCCCCGGAACACCTTCGGCTCTCACTGCCAGCCGTCTCTGTTCTTCTGTACCGCACGTCATCAATTCGTCTGCCTCTGGGAAGGAGGACGCCCCTTCCCCGTCGCAGTCGGTCTTGCGGCAACTCGTCCCATCGTGATAATCCCGCCCTGAAAGCGCCGGCTTCGTTCCCGGGCAGCTTCCCTGGGACCGACCCGGGGAAGCTGTTTCCCGGAAACAGACGGGCCAAGTGAGCCCGCGCGTGCCCCCGGAATGGATTCCAACAGGTGACCTCCCATGTGGTGCAGCCACTGCCAGAGTGAAGTGCGGCCGGTGATCAGCCTGGCGGGCAACCCCCCGCGCTGCAGCCTCTGTGGACACGAGTTCACAGAAACAACCGGATCATCCCGGAGTGGGGGCGACTCAAACTCCCGGTCCAGCTCCCCCGAATCGCAGCGTCCCCGGTTGAGCCCCCAGGATCTGCTCGCCCGCTGGGCCCGCGAAGAGACTCTGCCCCCCTTCGAACTGGGGACCACTCCCGGGGGAATTGGAGCGTCCAGCTCGCTGCCCCCCTCAGGGGCGGTCTCGAACGCCCCCCACTTTTCCTCCGTCCCCAGGGGCCCCGCGGTCGCCCGGCTCGACGCGTCACACCCCGCCGGTCCACAGCCCGTCTCGCTCCCCGAGCAGATCGCCGCGGCCCCTCCGACGCCCGCTCCGGCCATGCCCCCCGCGGGAGCGCCCCACTTTTCGCTGGGGCCGAACTCGGCGGATCGCCCGGTTCCCCCGCCGCTGTCTGGCACACCGGGTCAGGCTCCTGCAGCCCGAAAGGCCCCCCCGCAACCCTGGCCGACTCGTCCTGCGAATCGGGATGATGAAGAGACGGGGCCCATTGCCTATTCGGAGGTCCCCGAGAGGCAGTGGCATGGGGCCCATGCCGCCGTCCGCCCGCCGCACTTTCCGTGGGAGCCGGTCCCCCAGCCACGGCGGGCGTCCAGCTCGTGGCAAGCTGCGGCTCAGATCTTCGTCCTCGTGGGGGTCGTGGGGTTGGCCACCGGGACCCTGGTGTTGATCTACACGCATTTCTGGTCATCGGAAACCGACTCTCTGCTGCCGGTGGGCTACGTGATTGCCGCCTGTTCCCAGTTGGTGCTGCTGTTGGGGGTGGTCCAGCACATCTCGCTGGGACTGGAACAGGCCGAGCAGACGATGTCCTGGCGAGTGGCCAGCCTGGGAGAACGTCTCGAACGGATGGAGGCGGCAGCCGGCCGGGGAACCGCAGACGACCCGCGTTCCGCCGAGTGATCGCGGGCTGGGGCCAAGTGAAATGCCCTCCCGATGAACCGGGGGAGGCAGGGGCCGGGGAAATTGCTGTTCCGGGCGTCGTGTTCCGTCGTCACCAAGGCGGTGAGACAGGGACGGGCCCGAGAGGGACTGGGCGTGATCCCGGGAAACCCTGAGGAACGTCCGTATAAAGTCGTTCCGGACGCTGCCCGAGATGAAAAGCGGCACGCGGAAAAAAATGGGTTTATAACCGGGGCGAAATCAAAGTTTGCACAGAAAAGATTGTCATCCCGTCAAGACCGTTAAAATCCTCACATCCGGGAGTCAGCGGAAAGATCAAAGTTGGGATCTGTTGAATTCTGGCGTGTGATCTACCAACTGCAATGCATCCTAGGGGAGACTGGGGATCGATGGCTTTCCGGAGAGTGTTGGAAAGGGCCTCCAACAGGGACTGTCCCGATCGGGCGTCGCGTTGCATCTTGAGCTGACAACCCTGTGAAGACGATGGGCCATTTCACGATGGCTTATGTGGAAAGATTGCCGATGGACACCGCTGATCTCCCCAGCCTTGGGGATTCTCGCCTCCAGAAGTGCGAAACATCTTCAAAAAGACCCGGCCCCGCTTCGGTTTCACTGATCGTTCCGGTTTACAACGGCGGGGAGGCCTTTCAGAAATGCCTGCAGAGCCTGCAGGCCATGGTCCCGGCCGTGGCGGAGTGCATTGTGGTTGATGATGGCTGCAGTGACGGGTCTGCCGAGCGGGCCCGTGAAACGGGTGCCCGGGTGGTCTCGACCCCCCGGCCCCGCAGTGGTCCGGCGCTGGCCCGCAACCTCGGGGCTCAGGCCGCCAACAGCGAGTGGTTGTTTTTCGTCGACGCCGACTGTTCCGTGCACTCGAATGCTCTGGAGGTGGTCCAGCGGACCATCGAAGCCCATCCCGGAGTGGCGGCGTTGGTGGGTTCGTACGACACCCTTCCGACGGCCCCCAATCTGTTGTCGCAGTACAAGAACCTCGCGCACCATCTGACGCACCAGGCGGCCCGGGAAGAAGGGTTTACGATGTGGGGGGCGTGCGGACTGATTCGCCGGGATGTGTTCTGGCAACTGGGGGGCTTTGATGAAAACTACGGCCGGCCCTGCATCGAGGACATCGAGCTCGGCTACCGTCTGGCGGAAAAGGGACATCGCATCCGGATGTGTCCCGATCTGCAGGTGACTCACCACAAGGTCTGGCGGCCCTGGGGATTGCTGCGGACCGAGGTGTTGGACCGGGCCATTCCCTGGAGTGAATTGATCCTGAGCCGGGGGCGGATGGACAACGCCCTCAACATCGACCGACGGGCGCGAGTTCGCGTCGCCCTTTCGGGCCTGTTGCCAGTCCTGGCGCTGCTGGGAATGTTTTGGTGGCCGGCGTGGTGGCTGCTGGCGTTGGGGACGGGCTTGTTGTTGGCCCTCGACTGGCCGTTGCTGTCGCAACTCGCCCGCCTGCGCGGGGTCTGGTTCGCGCTGCGGGTGATTCCCTGGCATTGGTTCAGCCATTTCTACTCGGGTGTGTCGTTTGCGCTGGTCTTGTTCCGACGAGCGTGGGGAGGGCTGAACGAGTCGGCACCCGCGACGATTGGCGATGCGGCTCCGAGAGGATTGACTGAGCCAACCCGATGAGTGCCCCCCCCCCCAGGTACTCAGTGATTATTCCGACGTTCAATCGGGCGGATGCGATCTGCGGAGCACTCGAGGTGCTGGTTCGTCTGAACATTCCCCCCGGGGGTCTGGAGGTGGTTGTCGTCGACGATGGAAGCCCCACGCCGCTGGACAGCCTGGTGGAACCGTATCGGCAGAGGATGGCCATTCTACTGCACCGGCAGGACAACGCGGGGCCCGCCGCCGCCCGCAACCAGGGAGCCCGTCTGGCACGGGGAGAGTTTCTGGCCTTTCTCGACGATGACTGCCAGCCCGAGCCCGACTGGCTCTGCACCCTCGACCGTGAGTTCCAGCAGCAGCCCGACGTGTTGTTGGGAGGGAGGGTTGTGAATGGGCTGACAGACAACGTGTATTCGGCCATCAGCCAGATGATTGTCGATTTGGTCTACCGTCAGTTCAATCCCTCCCCGGACACCGCCACCTTCTTCTGTTCGAACAACTTCGCGATGCCCGTGCGGCGGTTCCAGGAGTTGGGGGGATTTGATGACCAGAACTTCCGCCTGGCGGGGGGGGAAGACCGTGACTTCTGCACCCGCTGGAGACTGCGGGGCTGGAAGCTGCGGCAGGTGAACGAGGCGGTGGTTCGTCATTTTCACCATCTCAGCCTGCCCAAATTCTGGAAACAATGTTTCAACTACGGCCGGGGGGCCTGGACTTACCACCGGCTGGAGAAACTGCGGGGAGAGAATTCGCTCATCCGCGACTCGGGACTCCACTTCTCCCTCCCGTGGAGACTGTTCCCCCTGTGGCGGCCGCTTCCCTGGAAATCCCGTGTCGCGGCGATCCCCCTGCTGGCGATCTGGCAACTGGCCAATCTGCTGGGGTTTGCCTACCAGCGCCGGCTGGAACACCGTGGGGCCAGGTCCCCCACAACTCCGGGTGCCTTCTGCCCGGGACCTTGATCAACGCCCGCTCTTGCGCGGCACCGCTGAACCACTTTCATTCTGAATACCCACCTGCATGCCTCCCTCTTCAACTTCTCCCGGACGTGTCGCCATTATTGGGGCGGGGCCCGCTGGATTGACCGCTGCCTGGCAACTCTCCCGCGCGGGGGTTCCCGTGACGGTTTTTGAAGCCGATCCGCACCTGGTGGGGGGGATCGCCCGCACCGTGGAATACAAAGGTTTCCGGTTCGACATCGGGGGGCACCGATTCTTCTCGAAGTCGCAGGAGGTCGAGGAACTCTGGACCGAACTGCTGAAGGACGACATGCTGCTGCGGCCCCGTTCGTCGCGCATTTATTACCAGGGGAAGTTCTACACCTATCCCCTCAAGGCGGGGGAGTCGTTGCGCAACCTGGGCCTGCTGGAATCGGGGCGGTGTGTCGCCTCGTACGCCTGGGCCCGATTGTTTCCCGTGAAGAATCCCCAGTCTTTCGAAGATTGGGTTTCCAACCAGTTCGGACGACGGCTGTTTGGGATCTTCTTCAAGACCTACACCGAAAAGGTCTGGGGGATGAGCTGCCGGGAGATCTCGGCCGACTGGGCCGCCCAACGGATCAAGGGGCTGTCTCTGGCGAGTGCTGTCTGGAATGCCCTGTTTCCCCAGCGGGGGACTGGCGACCGGTCGCAGACGGTGAAGACTTTGATCGATCAGTTCCGCTATCCGCGCCTCGGGCCGGGCATGATGTGGGAGGCCGCCGCTGCCAAGACCCGGGAGAACGGCGGGGAGGTGCGGATGGGCTGCCGGGTGACGGGGCTCGAGAAACAGGCGGACCGCCCGGGCTGGCGGGTGCGGTATGTGGAGGGGCAGGGAGCCGAGCAGGTCTTCGAGGCGGAGCACGTGATTTCGTCGGCCCCCCTGCGGGAGCTGGTGAAGGCCGTTCAACCGCCGGTCTCGGCCGAAGCGTTGCAGGCGGCCAACGGGCTGCGTTATCGGGACTTCCTGACAGTGGCGCTGATCGTCCGCCCCTCGCGCCCGTTCGACGACAACTGGATCTACATCCATGAGCCGGGGGTCAAGGTGGGACGGGTGCAGAACTTCGGCAGCTGGTCCCCCGAGATGGTTCCCGACCCGAAACTGGCCTGTTACGGCCTGGAGTATTTCTGCTTCGAGGGAGATGGCCTGTGGACCATGTCCGACGCCGACCTGGTTGCCCTGGGCTCGCGGGAACTGCAGTCATTGGGGTTGGTGCGGGAGGGGGATGTGGTGGATGGCCACGTGGTGCGTCAACCCAAGGCCTATCCCGTGTACGATGACGACTACGCCCGCCACGTCGCGGTGATTCGCGACGAGTTGGAGGCGCGGTATTCCGGACTGCACCTGGTGGGTCGGAACGGGATGCACAAATACAACAACCAGGACCACTCCATGATGACGGCGCTGCTGGTGGCCCGGAACATCCTGGCGGGAAGGACGCAGTACGACGTCTGGCGCGTCAATCAGGACGCGGAATACCATGAAGAGGCGAGCCGCGACGGCGAAGACCAGACCGGGCGCCAGGTGCCGCGTACCAAAGACCTTCGTTCGTGACCGGGCTGGCGATGAACAGGGGGGCGGAGGAAGGCCCCCCGGGAGCCATCGGGAGCGGCAGGGTGACGGTTGGGATCGGCGGTCGTGCCGGGGGTCGCCCCAGCGCGGGGAACGTCCCATGAGCCGCTCGCGTGTGGTGCTGGAGTCGCTCGCCCAGTTGTCGTCCCGAGGGGTGATGTTGGCGGCGGGCTTCGCCCAGTTTCTCTACCTGACGCGGTCTCTGGGACCGGCGGGGTACGGGCTGTACTCGGTGACTTCTGCACTGAGTCAACTGGCGTTTCTGGTGATCGATCCGGCGACGTCCAGTGGTTTGGTCCCGATGATCGCCGGTCACGCCCAGGGGCGGCAGTTCGCCCGGACCTGCATGCGGCTCGCGCTCGGCCTGGGACTGCTGGTGACTCTGGCGTCATGGATCTTCGCCCCCGCGATTGCGTGGCTGCTGCACACTCCCGCGCTGGTGGGGCCTCTGCAATGCGTGGCCCCCGCGGTGCTCTTGCAGTTGCTGTCGTCTCAATGTGCGATGTGCCTGTTCGGAGAGGGACGCTGGTATGCCCCCGCAGGTTCCTTTTCGCTGATGTGGCTGACCCGACTGGTGGCGGGATGGGTTCTGGTGGAGAGCGGCTGGGGCGTGCTGGGGGCGGTGATGGCCATCCCGCTGAGTTTGCTGATTCAATTGATCGCCAACCAGTTGCAGGGAACCCTCTGGCTGTGGCAGGCCGACAGGATGTCTTTGCGGGAATGGTGGTCCCATTCCAGGCACCTGCTGGCGGGATCGTTGCTGCACAACCTGATATTCAGTGTCGAATTGCCTCTGACGAAACGGTTTGTCTCGACGACCGACGCCGGACAGTACGCCGTGGCCCAAAATCTGGGACTGCCGTTACAGAGCTCGGCCCAGTCTTTGATGCCGCTGATGCAGCAGCGTCTCGCCAAAACCTGGAACGCGGGCCGACCGGATCAGTTCCGGTCGCTGTGCCAACTGGGAATTCAGCTCTGGATCTGCGTGGGGGTGGGGGTCGCCGCACTGAGCCCGCTGGCCAGTGATCTGGGGCGACTGGTGTTTGGGGCGCGGTATGAGTCTGCGGGCCGAGTTGCCCAAATCCTGCTGGTCGATCTGGGCATCCGTCTCTTCCTGATGTTTAACCTCAACACCCTGGCGGCCCAGCAGCGCCGCGAACCGGTTTCCCGGATGTACCTTCAGGCTGCGTTCCCGCTGCTGCTGATGCAGACGCTGGCCCTGATTCTGGGAAGCCACTTCGCGACCGGCGACGACACCAGCCAACTCCTGATCTGGGGAGCGGGGGCCTGCGTGGTGCGCTCCCTGGTTCTGGCCAGATTGTCTTTTGGACACGTCCAAGCGGAGGTGTCGCTGACTTTTCCCTGGCGGACGTTGGGACGGGCTCTGGTGGCTGCGGGGCTCGCGGTGGGGTTGGCAACCCGCCTTTCCGGGAACGGGTGGTGGGTGCTGGGTCAGGCGGCGGTTCTGGCTGGCAGCTATGCTGGCCTGCTGCTTCTCCTGGGGGAATTTGCCCCACCCCGAACAGGGACACAGATCGACAAGCCCCCAAAGGAACAGGCAGCCGATGTGGCCGGGCGTGAACCAGAACGATCCTGAACCCAAGCCCCCAACACAAAATTCTCCGTCCCGTCCGCAGTCGCGAGAAGCGGCTGCACCCGGCGGCGGGAGTGCGGAGCAACTCCGCTGCCTCCGTGGAAAAACTTTTGTCCAATTCAGCACAACCCCTAAAGATTCCTCCGGAATGGCGGTACCGGAGGGGTTTTCTGACTTGAACACTTGACCCACCGACCGATGTCTGGTTTGCTTCAGGGCGCGAGGTTGGCTGTCGGAGCAGGCTGTTTTTCGAGCAGGACTGGAGAGAACGGGATCATGACGGCATCTTCCCCCCGAAGAATTCTGGTGACCGGTGGTGCCGGTTTTATCGGCAGCCATATCGTTGGCCAGTTGTGTGAGGCGGGGCATGTCGTGGGCGTTCTCGATGACCTCTCCAGCGGGTTTGAAGAGAATCTTCCCCAGGGCGTTCATTTCTACAATGTGGATCTGAAACAGCGGGCGAAGCTCGAAGACGTTTTGCAGGATTTTCGCCCCGACACCATCTGCCATCATGCCGCGCAGATTTCCGTCAGCCGTTCGGTGAAGTCTCCGTCGTGGGATGCTGAAACGAACATTGTGGGCTGGTTGAGTTTGCTGGAAGAAGCCTGCAACGTGGGGGTCCGGAGGGTGGTGTTTGCCGCTTCCGGGGGAACCGCCTACGGCGAAACGCAATTGCCAGCCACCGAAGATTGGGTCCCTTCTCCCACTTCACCGTATGGCATCGCCAAGCGGGTGGGAGAGCAATATCTCGAATTCTTCGTCCGCGAGCATGGTCTGGAAGGAGTCGTGCTGCGGTACGCCAATGTGTATGGCCCCCGGCAGAATCCCCATGGCGAAGCCGGTGTGGTGTCGATTTTCTGTCAGCAATTGCTGATGGGGCACCCGGCGCGGCTCAATGACGAAGGACGTTGTGAACGCGATTTCGTCTATGTCGGCGATGTGATGCGGGCCAACCTGCTGGCCCTGTTGTCTCCGCTGCCGC
This sequence comes from Planctomycetaceae bacterium, assembly GCA_046339535.1. GTDB lineage: Bacteria > Planctomycetota > Planctomycetia > Planctomycetales > Planctomycetaceae > UBA10511. The sequence goes on from JBKDUK010000103.1 coordinate 10,959, forward strand.
GGCCCTACGTCACCCTCAATATCGGAACCGGACGATCGATTTCGATTCTCGAACTCGAACACCTGGTGCGGGGACTGTTGTCGGAAATCTCGGGTCGAACCTTGCCCGAGCCCATCATGGGACCCCGCCGCGAGGGAGATCTGCTCCGCAGCGTTCTCAACGCCGATCTGGCCCGCCAGGTTCTGGGTTGGCAGCCCGAGGTCTCGCTCGAGCAGGGCTTGCGCGAAACCGTACGGTGGTTCTACGAACGCTCGGTGCAGGCCCCCGTCCAGTCCAGTCCGGTGATGAGCAACGCGGTGCCCGCCGCCTAGTTTTGAGGCGACGCCTCGACTTCGCGCGGCAGAGAGATTGACCCGCAGCGACATTGTTCCGGCGAATATTTCAGAGGGTAGTGTCTCCACCGGGGCGAGAGACCGGGGCGACGTTCTCAAGGCGGGGTGGCTTCCCTCCCGCCTTGACACTCCCTGCGGTCGGTCCCGGGGCCTGGCGACGTCAGGATCCGTGCAACCCCTCCTGTCTCAATGACCGGCCGGCGATATGTCGGCAGCCCCCGAGGTTCGGCTCCGCAGGGGAGTCAGCCGCTGCGAACCCCAATCCCACGGGCATCCTTCCGGGCCGTAGCTGACGGTTCCGGGCGGCTGATCGGTGATCGCATAAACCGCCACCCGGCGACGACGGGTCCCGCGGGTCGAGAACTCGAGGATTCGCACCTTCTCAATGCCCGGGGCAGCGCAGAGCTGATTCACGAATTCGTTCGGAAGTGTGGGTCTTCCCGGCAGCGGGCGCTCAACAAGCAGCCACTTCACACCTGACCGCAGCAGGCGTTGCCGGACTTTTTCGAGATCGGGTTCGGGATCGGCCCCCACCCAGGCCGCGGCGGGAATGACCTGCTGCTGAAACCCGGGATCGGCCAGACGCAGGTAGTAGATCAGCAGGCCATCCAGCTCTCCGTAGTAGAAGACTGGTTGCCGCGGTGCAAACTCCAGAACCTCCGCCACGATCTCCCGCATTCCGAGGGTGTTCGGAACCAGTGGGGGGACTTGTGCCATCCAACCGAGGCCAGCCACGACGGCGAGTCCACTCCAGAACCAGGTGATCAGCCCCGAGGGGACCAGACGGGAAATGCAGTTGCGGTGCCATTCCCGGCAACCGACGGCCAGGGCAATCACCACGGCCGGCAGGCCAATCAGCGCGTACCGAACATCTTTGGCCCAGATCAACGTCAACAGCAGCAGACAGACTCCGAGCCAAACCACCACCAGTTTCAATTCGCGCCAGGCAACCGCCAGACGCGGCAGGCATCCGAGCAAAGCGATTGCCGTCAGGATGAGGCCCGGGATCCCCGGGAGTTCGTGGAGCCGCGACACGTAAAATTGGGTGGCATAGGCATCCCACAGCCGATTCACGTCGATCTGAGCCTGCCGAAAATGATTGCCGCGCTGGTAAAGCAGCACGAACACCGGAATCAGCAGCAGCAGGAACCCCAGCCACACCCAGAGGGTTGTGGGGCGCCAGAGCCATCCGAGGCCTCGCTCGAGGAGAATCCACATCAACCCCACTGGCCCCAGAATCGCCATCAGAGGGTGAGTCAGCACCGCCAGCGTTGCCAACCCGATCGCCAGCCAGAACCGGCGCCCCACCGAGGGCTGCTCCAGGGCCCGCCGCAGATGGTACAGCGCCCCCATGCCCAGCGCCGTGGCCAACAGGTTGGTCATCCCGGCCTGCATCCAGATGAAGATCCCCGGCATCAGAAACAGGCTGGCCGCCAACCAACCCGAACTGGCCGAAACCCAGCGCCGCAACCACAGCCACACCCATCCCACGAGGGCCAGTGATGACAGCAGCGAAACCCCCTTGGGCACCCAGGGAGTCAGTCCAAAGATCGCGTAACCGACGGCTGAAACCAGATGGTAGACCGGCGGATAATTGGTGAGCGAGAGCGCGGGATACCGGGCGTAGTAACCCCAGGCGTAATCGACGGGATGTTTCCAATCGGAACAGGCCAGGTCGAGCCAGAATACCCCGTTCAGCGCGTGCCGCGGCGCATCTCCCTGGAACCACAACCCGTCGTTGTCCCGGAAGGCCACCACCAACATCAGCCAGACCGCCAGCAGGAACAGCCCCTGGGCGAGAGCCTGGCCGTCACCCCGAGGCCGATGCCCCGCTGCGGTTGGATCGGTCCCCGTGGACCGTGAAAGAGTCGGTTGGGTCTCGCGCATCCGTAAGAGGGTTCGAGGGAACTGCTGTCCAGACCATCAATCTGGCACTGCGATACCTCCGCCGATCAGGACATCCCGCCAGGTTCGCACCTCAGAGTTTAGAATACGCTCCCCCCTGTTGGGGATTCGTCCGGGCTGGGGCCGCGCTCATCTCCCGCCAAATCGACCCAGTCATTTCCGTAAAATCGCCACAATCCCACGGATTTCTCTCACGCGGCGGCCAGACTCGCAACCCGTGGCCATTCGGGGAGGGGGCTTCCGGACTGGAAAACCACTCCCGGCTTGCCAAGAATTTGGCATTGCGGTGGTTTGTCCTGGTCCCTCGTGGAAAGTCCTCTCATGAGCCGTTCTCCGAAGATTCCTTCCAGCGAGATCACTCCGGAGGCGAACTATTTCGACCGCCGCCGATTTCTGAGGGGGGGCTTGCTGGCCGGCAGCGTGCTGACCACCGGCACCGCCTACCGGCTGTTGAATTCGCCCGGAGGCGAAGAGATTGAGACCGCCCCTCTGCGCGATCTGGTCAGCGGCACCGCAGAGTCGGGTCCGAAGCCCTCGCTGTCCACCACCGAGCCGGCCGCGAATGGGGTCACCGGCGGTGCGACGGGGGCCGCCGAGCCCCTCCCCGGAACGCCCATCGCCTCGCAGCCTCCGCCAACCCAACCGGTCGTCGAGCCGGCTCCAGTGGATCCTCCCCCCACCCCGCCGGCGGCAGTGACGACCGCTCCCCCGGAAGTCCCGGCGAACGACCCGTTCGAGTCGCCGACCGAATCACCAGACCCAGACACTGCGGTGGCAGCGGCCCCGACCGAGCCCGAAGAAGACCGGGCCGGGTTCTCGACCGACGAGAAACAGACCCCGTTCCGCAACATCGCCAACTACAACAATTTCTACGAATTCACCACCAGCAAAGAGCGGGTGGCGGCGGCGGCCCGCCGGTTCCAGCCCAGGCCGTGGTCGGTCCAGATCGATGGCCTGGTGCATCAACCGCGCGAGTTCGACCTCGAAGAGATCCTGCGGCTGGCCCCTCCCGAAGAACGCATCTACCGCATGCGGTGTGTGGAGGGGTGGTCGATGGTCATTCCGTGGGCGGGGTTCTCGCTGGCCCGGCTGTTGAAGAAGGTGGAACCACTGGGGAAAGCCCGCTACGTGGCCTTCCAAACGCTGCACGATCCCCAGCGGATGCCGGGACAGAAGGTTCCGGTGCTGGAATGGCCCTATGTGGAAGGGCTGCGTCTCGACGAGGCCCTGCACCCCCTCACCCTGCTGGCCAGCGGACTGTATGGAAAGGAGCTCCCCAATTCGTGTGGCGCCCCGCTGCGGCTGGTGGTTCCCTGGAAGTATGGATTCAAGGGAATCAAGTCGATCGTCCGCATCACCCTCACCGAGAATCAGCCCCCCACCAGTTGGAACGTGGCCGCGCCTTACGAATACGGCTTTTTCGCCAACGTCAATCCCGAGGTCGACCATCCCCGCTGGAGCCAGGCAACCGAACAGCGTCTGGGGGAATTCGGCCGGCGGAAGACCCTGCTGTTCAACGGGTATGCCGACCAGGTCGCCCACCTCTACGCGGGCATGGATTTGCGACGCTGGTTTTAAGCGGCTCCGCGCCGCTTCCCGCCGGGAATTCCGGCGACTCTCCCCTGCCATCGCCCCGCTGCCGAGAATCGCATGTCGTCCGAGATCCAATTCATCCGGCTGCTGGTGCTGCTGAATGGTGCCGTTCCCGCCGCGCTGCTCGCCTGGGACGCCCTGCGGGGTCAACTGGGGGCCAATCCCATCAACTTCGCCATCCGCACGACGGGAATGCTCTCGTTGATCTTCCTGGTGCTGACCCTGGTGGTCACGCCTCTGGTGCGGCTGGCGGGTTGGAACTGGTTCACTCCCAACCGCCGGGTGCTGGGGCTTTACGCCTTCTTCCATGCCCTGGCCCACTTCCTCATCTTTTTCAGCCTCGATCGCGAACTGTCGCTTTCCGGCACCCTCTCGGAGATGGCGCTGCGTCCCTACCTGGCGGTGGGTTCGCTGGGCCTGCTGCTGATGGTTCCCCTCGCGGTCACCTCCACCAATCGCATGATCCAGCGGCTGGGAACGTCCCGCTGGAAACGGCTGCACCGACTGACCTACGTCGCCGCAATTGCCGGGGTGGCCCATTACACGATGCTGGTCAAAGCAGATCTGCGCTGGCCCCTGGCGTTCGCGGCCCTGGTGGCGGTGCTCTTGGGCTGGCGGGCCTACGCTGCCGCGACTGGCCCGGCGCCCAGGCCACCGGGCCCCGTCCGGCGCCCGCCGCGGCAGCCGGCTCCGCTGCCCGACACAGCGGGCTGAGTTTTATCGCCCCGGCATGCCGCTGAACCAGTTCGCGAGTGCGCCCTACGCCAGTCTGCGGGGATGCATCTTGTCGACGATCCCCTCGGCATACGCGAACAGGGCCGGGGTCCCTCCCGTGTGAATCAGCACGATCGACTCACCAGCCCGATAGCGTCCCGCCCGCACGTCGGCGATCAGCCCCGCCATCGCCTTGCCGCTGTACATCGGGTCGAGCAGGATCCCCTCGGTCCGGGCCAGGGTCTCGATCGCCTCGATCCCTCCGTCCGAGAGCTTGCCGTAGCCGGGACCAATGCAGTCGAAACGCACGTCGATATCGGCGGGTGTCATCCCCAGATCGAGCCCCACCAGCAGTCCCGCCTGTTGGGCAATCTCGGCCATGTCGGCCTGGGTGTCGTAGGGCCATTGGATGGGGGCCACGCTGTGCACGGCACAGTCGAGCCCCAGGGCTTTTTGTGCCAGGGCCACTCCCGCCCCGGTCGAACCCGCCGAGCTGGTGTAGATCGCTCGCGGAGTAAATCCCTGGGCCGATCCCTGTTCGACAATTTCAGCCACGCACAAGAGATAACTGACCGCCGCCAGGGGTTTGCAGATGTGCTTGTCCCAACCATAGACCTTTCGCCCGCGGGCCCGGTGCGTCTCGGTCTCTCGGGTGATCCGGGCGTCGAGTTCGGGACCGATCTTCTCTTCGACTATGTCGACCTGGGCCCCCACCAGGTAATCGAGCAGCAGTGTTCCCTGAATCTTGTCGGGGCCCTGCGCGGGGCCGCCCCTCCCCAGCACCAGGTGAATATGCAGCCCCGCCCGGGCACAGGCCGCCGCCGTCTGCCGGCAGTTGTTGCTCTGGATGCCCGCCCCCCACACCAACAGGTCGGCCCCTTTGCGCAGGGCGTCGGCAATGAGGAATTCATTGTGGCGGGTCTTGTTCCCCCCCATTGCCAGCCCGGTGCAGTCGTCCCGCTTGATATAGATCTTCGGGCCCCCCAGAAGCGCGGTCAGGCGGGGGCAGTATTCGAGCGGTGTGGGATAGTGCCCCAGCAGATAGCGGGGCAGCCGGTCGACATGGGCGCGCAACTGCTGGGTCGAAAGAGAGGCACGGGTGGCCATGACGGGAAGACTCGTGGAAGGTGAACACTACGGGATGTCGCGCTGTGGTTAGACTATCGACCCGGCACGGTCTGGCAAAACGTCATTCCCCAATTTTCCTGGCCCCCCAATCGCAGAGACTGGCGATCGGGTAGAATTCCGGAGTGGGTCCACTTCCGTCCTCTCCCCGGACTGCCGTCATGAACAACCTCCCTTCGGTCGAACTGCTCGAGCAAATGCACGCCTTTCCGTGCCAGTTCACCTTCAAGATCATCGGCAAGACCGAGGATGGATTCGTGGCCCGGGCCCTCGCGACAGTCCGGGAACAGCTCGAAGTGGAGGTTGATCCTCCCTTTCGGGTCCGGCATACCGCGGGGGGCCGGCATGTCTCGCTCACCATCGAGCCCGAGGTGCAGAACGCCTGGGAGGTGCTGGGGGTTTACCAGGCCGTGCAGAGCCTGTCGGGACTGGTCTGCCAGTTCTAAGACCAACTGTGGTTTTGTGACCGGTCAGGCACTTTGCCCGCCCGGTTTCCGGGTCAGACTTCCTCAGGCGATGACGGCGTCGATGACCTTGCCCCCCACGTCGGTCAGGCTTTCCTGGCGTCCCTGGTGGAAGTAGGTCAGCCGGCGGTGATCGAACCCCAGGAGGTGCAGAATCGTGGCATGAATGTCATGTAGATGAGCCCGGTTCTCGACCGCCTCAAACCCAAAATCGTCGGTCGCGCCGTACTTCATTCCTCCCCGCACGTTGCCTCCCGCCAGCCACATTGAGAAGCCATAGGGGTTGTGATTGCGCCCCGGCTCCCCCTTCCCTTCACTGAAGGGCATGCGGCCGAATTCTCCCCCCCAGACCACCAGGGTGCTGTCGAGCAGCCCGCGCTGCGCCAGGTCGGTCAACAGGGCCCCGATCGGCTGGTCAACCTCGCCCGCGTGTTGTCCGTGGTTGGTTTCAATGCTCTGGTGGGCGTCCCAGGTCTCTTCGAGATGTCCTCCTCCCGAGTACAGCTGCACAAACCGCACGCCCCGCTCCACCAGCCGGCGGGCCACCAGGCAATTGCGGCCGAACTCGTCGGTGGGTGACTGTCCCACTCCGTAGGCATCGAGGGTCGCCTGGGTCTCCTGGGCCAGATCGACCGCCTCGGGGGCTTCCGACTGCATCCGGAACGCCAGCTCGTAGCTGTTGATGCGGGCCGCCAGCTCCTGTCCGCCGGGGCGTTCGTCGAGGTGCCGCTGGTTCAGCTCGGCCAACAGATCGAGCTGCCGCCGCTGCGCTGTCCGGTCGAGATGGGCCGGCCCGCGCAGATCGAGCACCGGATCGCCCACCGGTCGGAACAGCGTTCCCTGGAACGCCCCCGACATGAAGCCGCTCGACCAGTTGGGCTGTCCCGAGATCGGCCCACCGCGTTTGTCGAGAATCACCACGTAACCGGGCAGGTTCTGGTTCTCGGTCCCCAGGCCATACACGGCCCAGCTTCCCAAAGAGGGACGGCCGATGAACGTTTTGCCGGTGTTCATCGCCACGAGGGCCGAGCCATGCGCGTGGCTGTCGGTGTGGCACGAATTGATGATGGCCAGGTGGTCGGCGTGTTCGCGGACGTGCGGGAAAAAGTCCGAGATCATCAGCCCGCTTTGGCCACCGGGGCGAAAGGGGCGGAAGCTGGGGGTGAGGAAGCCGATCTTCCGCCCCCCCGAATTGATGAACTTCTTCCCCTCGGGCAGGGGCTGACCGGCGAATTTCTCGAGCACCGGCTTGTAATCGAACGTGTCGACCTGGCTGGGGGCGCCGTTCATCATCAGAAAGATCACCGACTTCGCCTTGACCGGGAAGTGCGGCTGCCGCGAGGCGAGCGGATTGAGCGCGGCCTGGCCCTCGGCCGACTCGGCCCCCTGAACGGAGTTGCGAAAACCATCCTGCGCCAGCAGGGCGGCGAGCGCGGTGCCGGTGAACCCGCCCCCCATCTCCCACACAAACTCCCGGCGGGTCAACCCGCAAGGAAACCGGGAGGCTGTCGACGCGGAGGGAACACCGGGGCGGGACATGGCAGAATTCCCGAAGGGGCAACATCGGAACCACACGGAACTACGGACCAGACAGACGTTAAGCTGACCTCACCCGGGAAGGGGCGTCAAGCGATGGCTCCACGGCCTCTCAATCTGCCAGCGAGTGTGAGGCGTGCGATGGCCAACCGCACTCTGGCTGAACAACCTGGGGGGTGGTCAACAACTTGAATCAGCCACCGGGTTGTCGACGCGACCGGTGGTTGCCCCCCCACCCGCGGCAGAATCACGCCGATTCCTCAGGACCCACACTCTGCTGGGCAACAAGACGCAGGCGGGTTCGCGCCGGCTCCCGCACCCGCGAATAGCCAAATAGTCGGGCCAACTCTGTCACCAGGGCGTCCATGGGCAGTTGCCCCTGCGCCGTCAGCACCCCGCGCACCGCCACCGCCAATTCCTCGGCTTCAAGTGGCTCAGCGTGGCAGCGTCCCACTCTGTTCGAATGGGGTCCAACAGGGCCACAAGAGAGTCCCCGGCCCGTTCGACGTTCCCTGTCGATCGTGATCGATCCGACGCGGGCCCTGTTCAGCCACATGGGCCCGGGAGAGGTTTTGACTCCCCCCGGGAGTGAGATTATGGTGCCTGCACGGGGGGCAGCAGAAATCCCGCGTGGGGGAATTCTCACACCTCATTCCGGACTGCCAGAGACAGGCCCGAGGTTGCCAATGGCCGCGGTTTGGAAGACGAGCGGGTATGAACGAGACCAGCAGATTGCGGCAGTACACAATCGCGTACCTCGTGGGGGTCTTCCTCTGGGCCGTCGCGGGGTTCTGGGTGGTCCCGCGCGTCCTCGTCAACCAGCGTTCGACCGAGGGGCTGCCCGCCGTCGCGCACTGGGTGCAACAACTGGGCGTCCAGACCCCGAACCAGGTCGAGCGGGTCTGGCGCAAGCTGCATTGGGCGAGTCTGGTCGTGTTGTTGGCCCCTCCCCTCTTCCTCGCTGGGCCCCGCAGGTTGGGTCAGTCATTGTTCGACCGGTTCGTGGGTGAAGCCACCCCTGAGGTACTCGGTGGCCTTCGTTGCTGGGTCTTCCTGATTCTGGCCTTCCACGTCTTTTCCCAGGACTTGCCGGGAATTGCCCTGTTGCCTCCTCAATTGCGCAGGCCGATGGGAGTGATGTCGGTGTTCCACAGCCTGCCCGGGTGGGATGCGATGTACACCAATGCCCGCGCACTCACCGGACTGAAACTGCTGACTTTGGCCACGATGTCCGCCGCGATGTTGGGTTGGAAAACGCGGTGGAGCGTCCCGTGTGCCGCGTTGCTGGGGCTGATCTGCGGCGGCATCCTGCGGGAGTATTCGCATTTCTTTCACCAGTACCTGGTCCCGATGCAACTGGCGGTCCTGTTGTCGTTCCTGCCGTGCGGCGATGGTTTCTCGGTCGACCAGTTCCTGCGGCGGAAGCGCGGAGAAGGCGAACCGCCGCGCAGCCCGGCTTTGTATGGCTGGTCGCGGTACGCCTGCTGGATCCTCATAGCCGGCAGCTATGTTTCGGCAGGTCTCAGCAAGCTCCGCAACGGCGGTCTGCTGTGGTGGAACGGACTGAATCTCAAGAACATCATTCTGACCCACACACTGGAACCGAAGCAGTACGAGTGGGGCCTGGAACAATTCCTGACCGGTCTGCCGCTGGAGTTTTTCGCGGTGCTGGGGTTAGCCGGGCTGATGACGGAACTGCTGTACGGTCTGGTTTTGCTGTCCCGACGCGCCCGCCTGGTAATGCCGATCCTGGCGGTGGGACTGCACGTGGGCATCATGATTTTTCAGGGCATTCTGTTTTTGGATCTGATCCTCATCCAGGCCATCTTCCTGTTCGACTTCTGGACGGGTTCCTCCACACGAGTCGGCGAGATGGTCCCGGAAAACCAGGATTGGGATGGGTCCACCGCAGCCGCCCCGCACCGCCACGGATTCCGGTTCTGCCTCGGGTGCCTGATGTTCGTGCTTTTCTGCTGGATCCTGCTACTCGAACGCTACCCGGCCACAGCCTGGCAGATGTTCAGCAACACCAGGAAGTCCGACCTGATCCGGTGGCACAAAATCTTCGCCGTGTTTGCGGATGGGCACCGCGAAGAAGCGAATCCCGAGGAATGGATCGGTGCCTTGGCCGTGACACGTTACAGCGAATTCCTGAGGAGAGACACTGCCGAGAAAGAGGTATTTTTCGAGGCAGCGCTGTCCCAGATGAATCTCTCCCGACCGCAGAACCCCATCGTCAGCCTCGAAGTGGTGGACTATGCCTGGCACTTTTTGTCGCCTGCGGCTGGTCCCCAGTTTGGGACAATCGACCATGTCTGGAAATATCCGGTGACGCTTCCCACCGACGATTGAGCAGCCAAGCGTTCTCCAGGGTTCCGGCTGGTTCTGGGGCCACCACGATCCAGTCGTCGTTTGCGGCTCAAGACTGCGAAGCATCGTACCAACCCAGCCGGGCCCACCCCAGCCGGAACCATCGCAGCAGCCGCCTCCGCAATTCGGATGGCCACGAGACGGGTTGCCGGGGCAGCAGCGTTCCGACGGGGAACAGGTTGTCCAGATCGGCACTGCTGATTGGCTCACCGCGGCCCACCCGTTGCAGCAAGTCCCGATAGCGAGGCAGCCAAGGGGGGCCCTGAGACGCCAACAGCATGGCGATGCACACCTCGCTGGTCAGCCGGCGTTCCTCGCAACCGACCAGGAAGTTGTACATCTCGGAAAACAATTCCGGGGAGAGTCCCAGTTGAGTGAACGCCGCATTCAAAGGGGGTTGGTCGGCCACGAGTCCGGCCCGGACGGACAATCGCCAATTCACATGCCAGCGTTCGAAGAACTGCCGGGTGCGGGCATTGTCGGCCGCGAAGAACACTGCGCCGCTGTAGTAACGGTGCGGCCTTGCCCAACCAAGACGTCGATAGTGGGACCCTAGCCATTTGGGAAACCGCCCTGGATTTTGCGGAAAAAACGCATCAACCGTGAAACCCAGATCCTGCGGACAGCCAAACAGCCGATCAAGGGGACCGGTCACCACGCTGTCGCAGTCGAGGTAGACAAAAGGGCCATCCAGACGATTCCGTAGCGAGGTCTTGATGAACCGGCTGCGGTGAATCGGGCCACCCGTGGCGTCGGGACATTCCACCCAGCGATCGATCAGGCCGGTTTTTGATTCCGGAAGGGAACCGACGAGTCGCGACATTGCGGAATCGCAAAAACACGAAACCGTGACACCAGCGATGTGCCGCCGGAGGGAAGTCGCCGAAAGCCGAAGGGCTGGCAGATAGCTATTCGCCAGTTCGGTCCCGGCACCCGTCAAAACGTACACCGCGTGCGTCATCCGACAAACTCACGGAATCCCGAACTCAAATTGACAAAAGTTGGTGGTGGGGTCTGCAGGACCGGATTGTATTTTGCAACGGAAGATCTGCCCGTCTGAATCCCTGTGTGATGTCTGCTCAAAGTCCGGCCGCGAACTCTCCCCGGATCGCCTCGACCCGCGCCCGGTTGACCCCCAGGTCGGAATGTCCAACCCGCGAGGCCGAGCGGACGTCGATGCGGCGTGCCTCAGGATGCAGCAGGAACTCGAGGTCGTCGGTGAAGCGAAACAACTGCGACCGGCACTCGGCATGCAGATAGCGGTCATTGACACTGATGATCGTTGTTCGCGGCTGTCGTTCCACCACCTCGCGCAGCCGCCCCCAGGCCGCGGTGGGATCCCCCACGAATTCCAGGGGGGCGATGCGATAATCCGGGTCGTCCGTCTGGCTGCCGACGGCATTGGGGGTGGTGGGCATCGGCCCCAGGCGGTCGCCAGTCGCCCCCAACCCGGCAGGCCGGCGGGCAAAGGCGCTCAGCAGGGCGAACCACACCAAGGGCAGCAGGGCCAGCACCACCGGCCAGATCAGGATCTTCATGCGGGTTGACATCGGACCAGTCAAGTTCCTGGAAACGCGGACAAATCAGTCCTTAATTATAGCCCAGGAAAAAATCGCCGAGGGCAAACCGCGCCACATGGCGGATCTGTCCGACCGATCTCCTGATGTCAACCCCATCCAGGCATTCCAACTTTCAGCCTCTGACCGGACCTGTTGGGTTACGACGCTGCCTTTCCCAACCCAGGGGACAGGCTCCCCGCTTTCCCCACCCCCGCTCGCAGTGGTATCCTAGAAATTCACGATCGGCTGTACCGCGGCGAGCCAGTGCGGCAGGCGGAAGAGCCGGGGGTGGAGACTGTCTCCCGGGAGATTGCTGATGTCGCGACCTGCTGCGGTGCTCTGTTCAATGGTGTTGATCGCCGGCCTGTGCGTCCCGACAGCCGCCCAGGCGGGACGGATTGAGCCCAAGGTCAAGGCATCCGTCACCCGCAGCCTCGACTGGCTGGTTCGTGAACAGCGCCGCCAAGGGTACTGGGAGGCCAATCAGACGCAGTACCGCGTCGCCATGACGGCCCTCGCCGGCAATGCGCTGCTGTGCGAAGGGTCCACCACTCTTCGCGGCAAATACGCCAAGAACATCCGCCTCGCCGTCGACTATCTGCTCGAACTGGCCGAGCCCCAGGGCGTCAGCAATCCCTCGGGTCTCATCGGCTACAAGAACGATTACCACTACATGTACGGGCACGGCTTTTCGATGCTGTTCCTGTCGCAGGTGTTTGGCGAAGAAGAAGACCCCGAACGGCGCGAGCAACTGCGGCGGGTGCTGACCCGGGCGGTCAACTTCTGCGGCCAGGCCCAGACCACTGCCGGGGGCTGGGGCTATGTCTCGGCCAAAGATGGCGGAGACTTCGACGAGGGCTCGACCTGCATCACCCAGGTGCAGGGACTGCGGGCCTGCCGGAACGCCGGTATTCCGGTCCCCAAGGAACTGATCGACCGGGCGGTCGACTACATCAAGAAATGCACCACCCCCGAAGGGGGCGTGCAGTACAGCATCAAGGGAGGAGGAGCGCGTCCTCCCATCACCGCCGCCGCCGTCGCCTGCCTATTCAACTCGGGAGGGTACGACGATGAGTTCGCCAAGAAGCTGCTGGCGTATTGCCGGCAGAATCTCTCCGCGGGGGGGGACGACGGCCGGACCTTCGGCCACTGGCACTACTCGCACTATTACTATGCCCAGGTGATGTACCGCGTCGGCGGCGACGAGTGGAAGAACTACTCGAAGGCGATCAGTGCGAACATCCTGCGGAAGCAGTCGGCGGATGGCAGTTGGCGAGACAGCCAGATCGGCTCGGTCTACACCACCGCCATCAACGCCACCATTCTGCAGCTCGAAAACGGGTTCCTGCCGATCTACCAACGCTGAGGACCCGCGATTCACTGAGTTGATCGATTCTGGTATGGTCTGATGCCCAATCTCACTGAGTGTCTTGAAGACCATATGCATGATCCTGACGAGCGCATTCAGCCGATGGGTGATCGGGCTGCGACCGTGGGGACAACGCCCCTCGGCCCTCGCCACAAACCTCTCGCCAACCCACCGCCTACCTCGCAGAGGTGACTTCTCCAAGCCCCGGGTTGCCGCCTCAGCGGCTACCCGGGGTACGCGAGCCCCAACAGAACCTGAACCCTGAAAGTGGTTCCGTTCGTTTTGGGCTCGCCAGATGATCAATCCCTGATCATCAGGCAGGGCGTAGCAAGCAATCCTTACAGGATCGAGATCCTGATGGGGATGGCGACCTGGGGTAGTCGCCTGCGCGACAACCCCAGGCTGAGGGAAGTATTCCCTACAGGGAGGTATTTGAGTGGGCGAGGTGGACGCCGGTGCGAACTGTACGAACTCGCGGCAGAATCATTGGATCGATCATTTTCGTGATACCAAAAGCAATCCTGTGAATGCTGTTGGCGAGCCTCCTAAGCTGAGGTGGTCCGTTGCCTGGTCGAGGCAAGGGCCGCGGAACTGCGCGGTTATCCCGCCGCCACTGCCTCGTCGATCGCCTCGAAGGTGGCGTCGCAGAGGCGTTCGAGCAGAGTTTCGGGCATCGCCGGGGCGGGCATCAGCACCACCACATCACCCAGCGGGCGGATGATGACCCCTCGCTTACGGGCAGCCAGGGTCACCTGGTGCCCGAGGCGACGTTCGGGAGGAAACGGGGTCCCCGTCTCGTGGTCTTGTACCAGCTCAATCCCCACCATCAGCCCGCAGCGGCGAATGTCGAGCACATGCGGATGGCGGGCGAGTGGTGCCAACCGGCGGGCCAGCACCATGCTCAACCGGTTCACATTGTCGAGCACCCGGTTGGCTTCAAGCAGTTCCAGCGAGGCCAGCCCCGCCGCGCACGCCAGAGGGTTGCCCGTGAAGGTATGTCCGTGGAAGAAGGTCTTCCCCTCCGAGGGTTCGCCGAGGAAGGCCTCGTAGAGTGGGGTGGTGGTGAGGGTGGCCGCGAGGGGGAGGTAGCCTCCGGTGATTCCCTTTGACAGGCACATCAGGTCGGGCGCGACCGCCTCGTGGTCGCAGGCCCACAGCGGGCCGGTCCGCCCGAATCCCGTCGCCACTTCATCGGCAATCAGCAGGATGTCGAGTTCCCAGGTCAGCTCGCGCAGCCGGCGAAGATAGCCGGGGGGATGGACCAGAATGCCCGCGGCCGCCTGCACCCGCGGCTCGATCAGAAACGCGGCAATCTCGTGCCGGTGTTGACGCAGAACCCGTTCGAGTTCGACCAGCGACCGGGCGAGATGTTCTTCGGTCGACACGCCCGCGGCGGCGAACCGTGGCGAGGGGCTGGGGACGGTGACCTTCCGAAACAGCAGATCGCCATAAATTCCATGGAACAGATCGATCCCACCGACACTGACCGCCCCGATGGTATCGCCGTGGTAGGCCCCCTCGAGCGAGACATAGAGCGAGCGGTTCTCGCGGCCATGGGGCCGCTGGCGGTAATACTGCAGGGCGATCTTGAGGGCGGCCTCGACGGCGGTCGAACCATCATCCGAGAAAAAGACGTGGGTGAGACCGGCCGGGGTGACATCGACCAGTTGGCGGGCGAATTCGATGGAGGGGACGTTTCCCAGTCCCAGCAGAGTGGAATGGGCCACCCGGTCAAGTTGTTGCCGAATCGCCTGGTCGATGGCGGGCACGCGGTGGCCATGCACGTTGCACCACAGCGACGAGGTGCCATCGAGATAACGGCGGCCCTCGAGATCGATCACCTCAAACCCCTCGGCGGAGGCGATGAGGGGGGGCTGTTCCTGGGCATACGCCTGCATCGCCGTGAAGGGATGCCAGACGACGTGCGAATCGACGTGACGCAGTTGTTCGGAGTTCATGGAGCAGACTGCCACGTGCGCAGGTGGCGTTCAACAGAGGGCCAGATGAGTTCGACCCACCGCCGGCTCCCCTCCTGGGTGAGATGGCAGGGGTCGACAAAGTGGGCGCCGGTGGCGGGCAGTTCGCGGGCGAGATCGACAAAACCCGCCTCGGGAGTTCGGGCCGCCAGTTCGCGGAGTCCGTCGTTCTGCAGGGTCAGTGCCTGGATCACATCGGGGGGATTCCCCCAGATTTCGACCGTACAGGCGCGGACGTTTTCCTGTCCATAGTCGAGTTCCCCCGCTTTGAAGCGAGCCTCGGAGTAGTCTCCCGGAATGTACCAGGCGTAGGTCAGCAGCAGCAGGGAATCGTGCCGTTCGCGGGCGAGGCGGACGATCTCGGCCACATTCGCCACCAGCGTGCGGGCCGACTGCGGATTGGCCCCGTACTGCAGCAACTGGGGATGAGTCGTTCCATACGGCAGTGTTCCCACCACCACCTGCAGCCGGTCGAGGGCAGCGCGGGGCAGGTTGATCTGCCCGGCGGCCAGATGCCGTCCGAGAGCCGCGTAGCGGGAGAAATGCGTGTAGTCGTCGCGGAATTCCTCGGGAGGGCAGCAGTTCATCCGCACGTCATTGATGCCGTCGTAGACGAGCACGAGATCGAACTGGTGACTGGCCAGATGCTCGTACTGGATCAGGCTGTCGCGCGAGGTGTAGCCCGATTCCCCAAGGTTGAACAGCCGGTACCGTCCCGGCAGGGCCTGCTCGAGGCGCTGTTCCAGCTCG
This sequence comes from Planctomycetaceae bacterium, assembly GCA_046339535.1. Classification (GTDB taxonomy): domain Bacteria; phylum Planctomycetota; class Planctomycetia; order Planctomycetales; family Planctomycetaceae; genus UBA10511. Next base: position 26,652 of record JBKDUK010000103.1, read on the forward strand.
GCCTGCACCCGGGTCCAGCCTGGAACCAGCACGGACCCTCCCAGCAACAGCACGTCGAAACGGTCATCGTTGTGCCGGGTGACCTGATCGAGCAGCCCCGAGCGGCGCAGCAGGGGATAGTGGTGATCCCAGACCGAGGGAGCCTGGGTGGGGGGGACCGCCGCCGCAAACCACCAGTAGCTTTTTCCCGCCAGCCAGAGCAGCCCCCCGCAAAACGCCAGCCAGATGCCGACGAACAACCAGCGGCGACCCGTGCGGCTGGGGAGGTAAAGCCGGGGGCGGGCGGGCCGGGCTTCGACCGGCGGGGTGAAATCGTCACGGGAGGGGCGCATGCCGCCCGATTGTACTCTAGAATCTCGCCGTCCGCCCGGTCTGGTGTCTGCCTGTTCCGGGAAGCTGTCGGGCGGACAGGCGGCGTCTGTTGTTTCCTGTCTTCGCCAACGAGAGTGTCATGGCGGCACGTTCCCAAGGTGTGCGTCGTACGGCGGCCCCCAAGTCGACGGGCCGACGATCTGCAGTCGCAGGATCTTCGGCTTCCGGATCGACGCCCCGGAAATCTTCGGCCGCGAAGAGCCCGGCCTCGGCCCGGGGAAAACAGCCGTCGGCGGCGAAGGCGGCTCCCCGACCGGCGCTGGCCAAACCCACCGCCGCGAAAAAGAAGGTCTCACCCAAACCGGCTCCCGCTCCGGTGCCGGCGGTCTCCCGGGGCAAGACGGCTCCCCAGCGAAAACAAGTGGCCCCGCGCGTCTCACTGGGGCGGCCCAAGGTGGTGGGAGAAGAACTGCTGGACCTGGTCTTTAAAGAAGACTTCCACGCCCGGCAGATCTTTGTATTCCTCGGGGTGCGGACTGTACGGGAGTTGGAGGAATTCGGCCCGCAGCAGATCCTCGACAAGGCGGCCCAACCACTGAAGGAAACGATCGACCGCATTCGTCGCCGGCTCGCGATGCTGAACCGGGCACTTTGCGAAGATCAGGATTTCGCCGTGAGGTTTCTGGAACGGGTCGCCGCCGAAGGCCCCCCCTGACGGCAATCGCGGGGTCCGCGGGTGCGCTGACTGCCTCGCTTTCTTGAATGACATCAACCGAACGGCTGCAGGTGATTTGTGAGTGGATCCGCGTCGCTGATCGAGGCCCTCGAGAAGAACATCGGGGAGATCCTGCTGGGAAAACGGGACCCGGTGCGGCTCGCCCTGGTCGCGCTGCTGGCCGGGGGACACGTGCTGATTGAAGACGCCCCGGGCGTCGGCAAGACGGTGCTGGGGAAGGCATTGGCCCGCAGTCTCGACTCCCCCTTCCGCCGCCTGCAGTTCACTCCCGACCTGCTCCCCAGCGACATCCTGGGCTCGAGTGTGTACCTGCCGAACAAGGGAGACTTTGAGTTTCGCCCCGGGCCCATCTTCACCAGCGTGCTGCTGGCCGACGAAATCAACCGGACCACTCCCCGTACTCAAAGCGCCCTGCTCGAGGCGATGAGCGAAGGTCAGGTCTCGGTCGACGGGCAGACCTACAAGCTGCCCGAACCGTTTTTTGTGATCGCCACACAGAACCCGTTCGAATTCGAGGGGACGTATCCGCTCCCCGAGAACCAGCTTGACCGGTTCACCCTCTGCATGGAGGTGGGCTATCCCAGTCGGGAGGCCGAGAAACAGGCCCTCGTGCTGCACCGGCAAGGGGAACCGGTGGATCACCTGAAGCCGGTGGTCTCGGCCCAGCAACTGCAGGAACTGCAGCGGCAGGTGCGTGAGGTCAAGGTCTCGGACGCGATCAACGACTACGTGATGGACATCGTCGAGGCGACCCGCCAGCATGATCAACTCAGTCTCGGGCTGAGCACTCGCGGAGCCCTCACACTGTACCGGGCTGTTCAGTCGCAGGCGTTTGTCGAAGGACGCGATTACGCCACACCCGACGATGTCAAGAAAATGGTCCCCTGCGTGGTGGCGCACCGCGTTCTGTGCCGGGGCTCGGTGCGGCTCGGGCAGCGGACCCGCGCCCGGGCCATTCTCGACACCATCCTGCAGAAGACCCGCGTTCCCAGTTAGTGGTTTGCTCCCCAGCCTTCGCCGCGGCGTGTCCTCCATCTTCCCTTGATCCTCATCGAGTCGCCTGAGGTCTCTGAATGCCACACGGTCGGCGAACTCTCCAGCCCCTCCTTTTTGTGCGGTTGTGCCGTGGCGCAACCGGCCATGCCACGTCCCCGCTGTCAATTCCCGAGCCAAGCCGGCGAACGCATGGGCAACGGTCCAGCATCGCGGAACCAACCCGATGAGCGCTTCCCAAACAGTTGCGGAGGCCCCGCTGAGAGTTAGCGTGGCGACGTTTGATTCCGCGTACCTGCGCGTGCTGCCCCGCTGTCCACGGCTCGAATTGGTGCAGCTCGCCCCTCCTCCTGTCGCCCTTCACTGGAGAAACTCCTGGCAACCGGCATGCCTATTGATTGGAGCCGACGTCAACGCCGAGTTGTCCCTGAAGCTTCTGGGAAGGGCGTTGGAGTGGGGAATCTCAGCCTATCTGGCCGACGGGGCCGTGCTCGACTTCGCTCAGCTCGATCAGTTGCAGCAGGCCTTCGCCCGTCAGGGACTCAGATTGCAGACGGGGCAGCCGCTGCGCTATCGCCCGATGGTCGAGTCAGTCCGCGACGCTGTGTGGCAGGGACAACTGGGAGAACCGGCCATTCTGCGACTTCACGAGTGGAGCCAGACCTACCCTAATTACGGGATTCCTCCCGGCTGGGAACTGCAGGCCATTCGCCAGTACGCCGACCTGATCTGCTGGCTACTGCAGGCGGTACCGGAAATCGTCTGGGCTACCCGTCCGATCTTGAATCCGGCGCAGGAGACCGCTGCCGGTCCAGTCGAGACCCTGCAGTTTCACGCTGGGGGCCCGGGACCGGCGATGGTAGTGTGCGACCTGGCGCACGGCTTGCCCGAGGGAGACTCATATTGGTCGCTGTCGGTGATTGGTTCACGCGGGGCGGCCTATGCCGACGATCACCGCAATCGACACCTGCTGTTTGGCGGCGGCACGGCCCGGGCCGTCTGCACTCCCGAGGGAGATTGGCCCCTGTTGCGGCAATTGCTGGCGTTGTCGGCCGGAGCCATGAACGCGGCCAACGCTTCCGATGCAGGCCCGGCCCCCGGGGCGGCCGCACTGACCCGGGCGATTGAACTCTCGCTGCGAACGCAACGCACTGTCCCTCTGGACCTTGGAGGTACCCGATGACCGCGCCTCAGTGGCCACCGGCCGCGTTAGTCCATCGCTGTGCCGTGCTGAGCGTGGTGAAGCACGCCTATGTGCCGCGCGGAGTCGCCACCCACCCGCAGTTTGAACTGGTGGTGGTGGCCGACGACCCCGACCAGCCCGACTGGGTGCATCAGCGGAATCAGGAATTCGCTGACGAATGGAACATTCCGTACATTCGGGATGTCGACCGGGCTTTGCGGGAATACGGAGCCACGGTGGCGGTGGTGAGTTCCGAGGCGGAACGGCACTGCGGGCTGTCTCTGCGGGCCATTGAGGCGGGACTGCACGTGGTGCAGGACAAGCCCATGTCGAATCGCCTGTCGGAATGCGACCGCGTGGTCGAGGCGGTGCGTCGCCGGGGGGTGCGGTTTCTGCTCTGGAACCGCAACTTCCTGCCTGGGTTGGTTCACGCCCATGAGCTGCTGACGCGGGGCGAAATTGGTGTGGTGCAGTCGATCCACGTCGATTTCTATTTCGCGAAAGATGCCGGGCCACCCCGCGGTTCACGCCAGCCGGGCGATCCCCCCATCGACTGGCTGACCTATCAGATCGCCGCCCATGCGGACGGCTCGGATGGCGCGGTGGGCCGAGACCCCCTGGGGGAACTGTCGAACGAGGGGATCTATCCACTGGGGTACATTCATCTGCTGTGCGGGTCGCGGGTGCGCCAGGTCTTCGCCCGGACCGCGGCCCATTTTCACCAGGTGAATGTCGACAACCAGGTTGAGGATGTCGCGACGATGTCGCTGGTGCTCGAGAATGGCGTGACCGGCAGTGTCTGCGTCGGGCGAATCGGCAATGCCGCCCATCCTGACATTGGCGAAATCAAGCTGCACATCGTCGGTACCCGGGGGGCGCTGGTGATCAGCGAAGCCCGTCCCGAGGTCGCGGTGTATTACCGCGGTCAGCCCGAGAAAGAGTTCAAACACCGCCGGGTGGCGATCGATCTCGACCACCGGCTGCTCGAGAACTTCCGGTTGGCGATCGAGACCGGGTCGCCCACCGTGCTCGATGCGCAGGCGGGGAGAGACATTTGCGCCACCATTCAGGCCGCCCTCAAGTCGGCCACAACCGGGCAGGTCGAAATGGTGCGTTAAGGAAAGCCAAACCGCCGGCTGGAAACGAATTCCCAACCGGCGGTCGATCACAACGGAAGCAGCGGGCGGTTAGCCCTTGTGCATGCCGTGGCAGGCGCCGCAGTTCACAGCCTTGCCAAACGCCTCCTTGTTGCCGTCCTTGGTGGCCTTCAGCAGGGCGTCGACCTTTTCCTTCCAGGCCTTCTCGTCACCCTTGGGGGGCTTCTGCTGCCCCATCGCGGTGAATCCGTCCACCAGCTTCTGGGTCTCTTCCTTGCTGATTTCCCCCTTGAGGAACTTCTCGTTCAGCTTCTCTTCCTTGAAGAACTTCATCACCTGCTTGGTGGTGTACTTGGGCTTCTCGTCGGCCGCATGGACCGAGACCACCGCAATGCAGGCCACCGCCAACGACAGCAACATCCGCTTCATCGAAACCTACTCCTCAACAACGGTAACGGAAATCTTCTTCGGCACGAGAGCACAATACTCTCGATCGCATTGCCGGGGACGGCGCGCCAAAAGTCACCTCCAAAGCCGGTTTTCTCCGGGGTAACCATCACCGCAACGGATTGGAACTCATGGATGGAAGAAAAACCAGTCTGGACCCCGGAAGGAGAATCCTCACGGAGGATGACGGCCGACTGGTCAAAGGGGCGACCACTCGGAACAATGCCGTGCGGAGACTGGCTGCGTGGCGCAGACCAGCCCAGGCGGACGGGCGGCTCAGGATGAAAACCGAGGTGTGGTGATGAACAAGAGCGCGGCGGTGCGGGTGTTGGTCACAGGGGGTTGTGGGTTCATTGGCAGTTGGGTGGTGCGCGAGCTGCTGGCCCGGGGAGCGGCCGTCACCGTCTTCGACGTCGCCCCGAATCCCACCCGCTGGTCGCGGTTGATTGGCCCCGCAGCCGAGGGTGTCCCGGTTTTCACGGGCGAGCTGACGGACCAAGGGGCGCTCGAGCGCGCGTTTGCCGCCGCTCAACCCACACACGTCATTCACCTCGCCGCGCTGCTGACTCCGGATTGCCAGTCGGACCCCATCCGGGGCTGTCAGGTGAATGTGCTGGGGACGACGATCGTGTTCGAGCTCGCCCGCCGGCATGGCGTGCAGGCGGTTTCGTGGGCCAGCTCGATGGCGGTGTTTGGCCCCGAACCGGGCGAGGCGGCCAATGCCGGGGTGCGGGAGCCCAATCGGCCACCATCGTTTTACGGGGCCTTCAAGAAAGGTGCCGAACTGGTGGCCGAGCAGTATTGGCTGCATCACCGGCTGCGGTCGGTGGGCCTGCGGCCGCATGTGGTTTATGGGCCGGAACGGGAGCAGGGAATTTCAGCAGGTCCTTCACTGGCCGCGCGGGCCGCTGCCCATGGAGCCGAATATACGATCGGGTTCCGGGGTGTGCTGGGCTACGACTACGTCGAGGATGTCGCCTGTGGTTTTGTGCGGGGTGCGTTCGAATGCCCGGAGGGGGCCCATGTGGTCGATCTGCCCAGCGAACTGGCCAGCGTGGAGCAAATCCTGGAATCGCTGGAGCAGATTGTCCCGTCCAGCCGGGGGCGATTGAAGGTGCAGGGACGCGCCCTGCCGAGCAACGACTCACCCCACGACCAGATGATCTCGGGGCTGTTTCCCGACTGGCGGCCGACTCCGCTGGCCGAGGGATTGCGCCGGACGGTCGAATTCTACCGGACCTGACCCCAACTGGCGGAATCAGGTCCGGTCAGAAACTGCGGGAAACGAATCGAGGATCACGCGCTGGAAGACAATGGACCTGTCAGGCCATCAACTGCGGTTCACGCGGCGTTTCTGCAGTCGCCGGGCGATCGTGTAGCCCAAGCGGTGGGCCGCTTTGTCGATGACGGCACCGACATCATCGGCCGTCTCTTCGACAATGATCTCGGGCAAGCCGCGCACATGGGCGATCAGCTTGATGACGAGATCATCCCCCCCTTTGGGGCCATTCACGTCCTTCAGATGAGCCTCCACATGACTCACCTGACGGTCAAACCGGTCCAACTCGAATCCCAGCCGCTTCTCCACTCGGGGTGTCAGTTCACTGTCAAACACCCGTCCTGAACTCCGGACTTCGACTCTCATGACCTGGATCCTGTGACGATTTTGATTGACTGGGAACCAGCAGTGTTCCCAATCAAGTATACGGGGAGCGGATGACGCAGGATCAGGAAAATCCGGCTGCGATTTTTTTGGGAAGCGGGGGTTCCCCGTGGTTAACCCGCTTTCAACACAAGCAAGGAATGCGACACAAAGCCTGAAACCGCATGTGTTTCCGGAGAGAACCGCCCCGGAGGCAGCCTCCTCACCACGTGACGATTCCACGGACGACCCGCCAGCCCCCCACCACGGTCGAGCCCCCATAATCCTTCGCCAGACGGAGCAGGGATTGGTGAAATCCCAGATTGGGAAAGGCCTGCTCGACCTGGGCGATGGCCGCGCGGCTGATTCCTTTGCGAATCCAACCCTGGGAGGCGTCGATCCAATCGGCCTTGCGGCACGCCTCGATGACCTCCTGATGGGAACCACGGTAGGGAAACAGTTTGTGATGCCAATGGATAGCGCCGCGCAGGGCCTCGGGGTCCAGCCCCCAGCCGTGCCGTTGGTTGTCGCGCAGGGCGATCGCCTCGGACGGTTCGAGATACGCCAGAGCCCGATCGGTCCAGAGACCAATATCATGATACACGAACGCCGTCTCGACGAGTTGTCGATGCTCGGGGGCCTGGTTCAGGAAATGCATCGCATAGGTCACCGTGCGATGGATGTGATTGCGATAGCCCGGGAAGTCGCGGCCGATGATCGCGCGATACGGTTCCAGCAGGAGCTCCACTCGGGGCCGCTCGGGAAGGATGAGAAGAGTGCTCATGCAGCGGAGACTATCCGCCCAATTCTGGCGAAGCAACGACGACCGCCCCAGGAGACGCGGCGTGATTCGGTGAACACCTGCAACGTCCCCAATGCACTTACCCGCTCACGACAGTCGCCCCGCTCACACCGACGCGAACTGGCAATCACTCGCCAGGAATGAAGATGCATCTCCCGCAAAGCAATCAGACTCAGCGTTCGAATCGTGGCCCCGGATCGGTGCAGCGGGCGTCGACTTTCAGCGAACCCAATCATCGCGACCCGCAACGGTGACGCGACAACCAGCCTTCCCACTCGACGCCCAAGTCACAATTCCGGGGGGCAAAAATGAGGGGGACGCAGCGCGTTTTCGCAGAAACGAGCTGCGTCCCATTCTTGGTTTTAGATGGTGGCCACTTTCACGCAGTGGATCGCGGGCAGTGAATCGAACACGCACTCCCACTCTTCACCCCCTTCGCGTCCCAGCCAGAGCTGGCCATTGGTCGTGCCGAAGTAGAGGGCCGGGTTCTTCAGTTCGTCGATCGTCATCGCATCGCGGAGAACCGTGAAATAGGTCTCCTTCTTCGGAAAGCCCTGCGAGAGCTTCTGCCAGGACTGGCCCCCGTTCTGGCTGCTCCAGACCGCCGGGGCTCCGTGCGGACAGACCCGCGTCATCGGATCGAGCGGCACCACGTAGACCACATCGGGGTTGTGCGGATGCACCACGATCGGAAATCCGAAGTCACTCGGCAATCCCTTGGCGATCGAGTGCCAGGTCTGGCCATGGTCATCGCTCCGCAAGACCCCGATCTCGGGCCGCGGTCCTCCCGGTCCATGCCACTCGGCCCAGCCACCATGATTCTGCATGTACAGCCGGCCGGGCACCTGCCGGGCCGGGGCGATCTTGTGCACGCACTGCCCGAACTCCGGATACGGGTCGGGCACAAACCCGGCCCCCACCCCGGCGTTCGACGCCGCGAATGTTTTCCCGCCATCCTGACTGAGGTAATGCCCTCCCGTGGAAATCCCCAGGTGCATCCGCTGCCCGTCGCGCACAATCGTGTGCAGACACAGGCCGCCATTCCCCGGATGCCATTGCCGGGCATGCTCATGATTGCTGATTCCCCCCACCATCTCCCACGACTGACCGGCATCGGTACTGCGGAACAGCGCCGCCGGCTCGACCCCACACCACAATTCCTTCTTCCCCGGTCCGGCTTCCAGTGACCAAATATTGGCCAGGGCCCGGCCATCCCCTTCGGGAAACGCCGGGGCCGACGCGGTCTCCTGGAACGTGTTCCCCAGGTCTTTCGAGACCAGAATCTTCATCCCGAAGAACGGATTGCAGCTCGACGCATACACCCGGGGTGTGCCCCGGGCATCGACCAGCGTCGAGTACACGCCGATCCCGCCGCCGAATGGTCCCCGCAGCGTGAACTTCCGGCGGGTCTTCGCTCCTTCGGCCACAAACAATCCCTTGCGGGTGCCCATGCTGATCAGGATTCGCTCGGCCATGCTCAACCTCCGGAGACCGCCTGGAAAACCGACACGACGTCCCCCCGTTGCAGCGGAGTGTCGAGGCCCTGGCGCTGGCCAATGAAGTCGGCATTCACAAACAAATGGATGTGACGGCGAACCGCCCCGGTTTCATCGCAAATGCTGCCATGCAGGCGGGGATACACCCGCCGCAAGTGCTGCAGCAATTCCCGCACGGTCTGCCCCTCGAGCGGCACGAACTCGTGACCGTCGCAATACGGACGCAAAATGCGGGGGATGTGAAACGGGGTCGGCATCGCCACTCAACGCAAAGTCCCTGGCCCCCCGTGGATTCCCCATCGGTCACACTCAACTTTAACCGGGCCCCCGAAACGGTTGACGTCGACTGCACACCAACAGGGTCTGGGGCAGACTACCAAAGGCAACGCCAGGGACCAACGCCGGTTTTTCAAGATGTCTGTTTTTTGATCGCTGGCACTCCGGAAGTCATCCCGACGGGGCCACAGCCCCAGAGGACAGCAACCTCTGATTTGCGTGCCGGGCTCTCTCGCCACCTCCTCGCGATCTGATAAAATTTCAGTTATGCATGCTCCTCATCTGCTCCCCCAGCCGAATCACGTTCACGTGCCGCCCGTTGTCTCACGGGGGGTTCACTTTTGGCTCGGCTGGTTGCCGTTGTTGTGCGTTCTGCAGGGAACCAGCATCCAGGGGGCCGAAGACCCTCCTGCCCCCGCGCTCGAACAACTCGAATTCTTCGAAGCCAGGATCCGGCCTCTCCTGGTTGAGCACTGCTTTGAGTGCCACTCGGCCCAGGCCCCCAAGGGGATCAAGGGGGGGCTGCAACTCGACTCGCGGGCCGGGCTGCTGAAGGGGGGCGACAATGGCCCGGGAATTGACCCGGCAAAGCCCGACGAAAGTCTGCTGCTGCAGGCGGTCCGCTGGCAGGGCTTCGAAATGCCCCCCAAAGGGAAACTTCCCGCCGCCGACCTGCAGGCGCTGGCCGACTGGGTGAAAGAGGGCGCTCCCTGGCCCGCCGTCACGACCACAGACTCTGCCGCAAAGCCCAAACAGATCGACTGGGCCACCATCCGCGATGAACACTGGGCGTGGCGCCCGGTCCGTCGGCCCGAGGTTCCGATGGTGCACGCCTCGCATTCCTCCAGCCCCATGGCAGTCAAATGGGTCCGCAATCCCATCGACGCGTTTGTCCTCGTCAAACTCGCCGAAGCCGGGCTGTCGCCATCCCCCCCTGCCGAACCGGCGGTATTACTGCGGCGGATCCACCTCGACCTCGTCGGACTTCCCCCCACTCCCGCGGAGGTGACCGCGTTTGCCGAGGCTTGTGTCGATGATCCCGACGCTGCCTTGTCGGAGGTGGTCGATCGCCTGCTGGCCCGGCCAGCGTATGGCGAACGCTGGGGCCGCCACTGGCTCGATCTCGCCCGGTACAGCGACATCGCAGGGAATTTCGGCGGCCCCCCCATTCCCCATGCCTGGCGGTACCGAGACTGGGTCGTCGCGGCGTTCAATGCCGATCTCCCCTACGACCAGTTTGTACGAGCCCAGATCGCCGGCGATCTGCAGGGACCTGAATTGGCTGCCGGGACAGGCTTTTTCGCCCTCGGGCCAACCTATGTCTCGGACGGCGGCGATCCCGACGCAACGGCCCAGGCGCAATCCGAAACGCTCGACGACCGGGTCGACACGCTCAGCCGGGCCCTGCTGGGGCTGACGGTCTCGTGTGCCCGTTGCCACGACCACAAGTTCGATCCCATTCCCCAGCTCGACTACTACTCGCTGGCCGGGGTGTTTCAGAACACCCGCCTGGCCGAACATCCCACGGTTCCCCCCGAAACCGTGGCCGCCTTCCAGGCTCACCACCAGCGCATCGCCCAACTCGACGGGAAGCTCAAGGGGCTCGACGAACTTTTGAAGAAGGAAGCCCGCGATCCCACGGTCGATGAGAGTGCCGATCGGGCGGAGTGGCAGACGGAACTTGACCGCCTGCGGCAAACCGCCCCCCCCATGTATTCCGTGGCGCATGGGCTGGCCGAAAGCGGCACCGCCGACATGCCCCTGGCGATTCGCGGCAACCTGCGCAAACCGGGCCCGATCGCTCCGCGGCGGTTCTTGAGAATTCTGGCGGGGGCCGAGCCAGAGTTGTTTCAACAGGGCAGCGGCCGGCTCGATCTGGCGCAGGCCCTCACGTCAGAGACCAATCCGCTGTTGGCCCGCGTGTTTGTCAACCGGGTCTGGATGCATCATCTGGGCCGGGCGCTGGTCCGCACCCCCAGCAACTTCGGCGTCATGGGAGAAGCCCCCACCCACCCCGAGTTGCTCGACTGGCTGGCGAGTGAATTTCAGCATCCGACGGGCGACGGTGTTCCCTGGTCGATCAAGCGGCTGCACCGGCTGATCGTCCTCTCGAACACCTATCGCCAAGGCAGCCGGCCGAACGAGCGGGGGCTGACTGTCGACGGAGACAACCGGTTGCTCTGGCGGGCGAACCCGCGCCGGCTTGATGTCGAGGTGTGGCGCGATACGCTGCTGGCCGTCACAGGGGAACTCGACACGACCGTGGGTGGTCCTTCGGTCGAGAACCTGCTGGCCAGTTCCCGCCGCACCATCTACGGCACCGTCAATCGCAATTCGGACCAGGGGGTCAGTCAGATCTTCCTGCGGTTGTTCGACTTTCCCGCCGCCCGGGCCAGCAGTGAAGGACGGATCGCGACCACAATTCCCCAACAATCGCTGTTCCTGATGAACAGCCCGTTCATGGCCGATCGCGCCCGGCAACTCGTCCGCCGGATGCAGGCGGACTGGGCGACCGATGTCGAACGGATCCCCGCACTCTACGCCCGGCTTTACTCGCGCCCCCCGACCGACGACGAACTGCGCATTGGCCTCGACTACCTTGCTGCACAGGAGGAATCACAGCCGGGTGACCAACTTTCCCGCTGGGAGCAATATGCCCAGGTGCTGCTTTCGGCCAATGAGCTGATGTTTGTCGAATGACTCCACCATTCACCCGGGCGAACCTGGGGATTAGCGTTCCGTGTGAGAACGGGTGAGGATTCTGCTGAGCGCTGCAAGGTTGCCACCTCGTATGCACGGAACCGCATCGGCACCAGCCCGGTTCTCGCCATGATGGGACGTGGACATCAATCCCACTCGACTCAGAGAAACTGGCCAGTGAAACACACTCTCAACCACTATGTGGTCATTTGAATTAGTATTCTTATGTAGACATTTACTATTCACATGTGTATTTTCTGTTGATCATGTCGCACCCATTCGACGCGATTCTCAAGCATTTGCCACAAGATTACCCGCAGGACTGGGCCCGGTTCGCCGGGGTCGATGCGCCTGTCTCGGTCATCGATGCCGACGTCTCGACGGTGACGGCCGCCGCCGACAAGGTCTTGTGGGTTGAGGAGCCAGATCCCTGGATTCTGCATCTCGAATTCCAGGCGAGTCATGATCCGACGCTGGGTTCCCGTGTCCTGCACTACAACGTGTTGTTGCGGGTTCGGCACAAGGTTCCGGTGCGCAGCCTGGTGATCCTGTTGCGTCGCGAGGCGGATGGGCGCGATTTGACCGGAAAGGTCCACTGGCGTTCGCCAAGTGGGCGGACGTACCTGACATTCGAGTACGAGCCGATTCGCCTGTGGCAATTACCGCCGGAGGCGGTCCTGCGGGGAGGGCTGGGAACACTCCCCCTGGCCCCCCTCACCCGGGTCTCCCGACCGGACTTGCCAAGGCTTATTCAGCAGATGGACCAGCGGATTGCCTGTGAGACAGACCCACCTGCCGCCAAGTCATTATGGACTGCCACCTACGTCCTGATGGGATTAGAATACGAGAGAGAGTTCAGCCAGCACCTGCTGCGAGGAGTTTGTGCCATGAAAGAATCGGTCACCTACCAAGCGATCCTCGAAGAAGGACGTGAGGAGGGGCGTCAGGAGGGACGTCAGGAGGGACGTGCCGATGAGGCCCAACGCATACTCCTGTCGCTAGGAACGGCTCTGTTCGGCAAGCCCTCGGCCAAAGTCCGACGGGCCTTGACCGGGAACACCGATCTGGAACTGCTGGAGTCGCTGCTGGTGCGGGGTGTCAAGGGCAGCAGTTGGACGGAACTCCTGGCCGACCTGTCATAAGTGCGTCCATTCGAAGTTCGTGCTCTTTCAGCCTCCCCTTCGAATCCCGGTCCGCTCCCCAGCTGTTGGGTTCCTGGGTCCGCGCGACTGGGAGTCTGTGCCCTCGCAGGGTCGTGCACTGATCAGGCGATCTTCGAGGCAGGCCGTGAGGAACGGCACCTCAATGTGTGGCGCACGATGCCCAAGATGAAGCGGGTGCGTCGCTCACCCACCCACCACGAGTGACGCGGGCCCCCCTCCGCCTCGCAACTCGATTCCCGGTCAACCGCCGGCATAGCGCAGGTACTGCTGGGCAGCGCGGTCCCAGGAGAAGCCCTGTTCGAGATGCCGGATCCCGGCCACCAATCGGTGGGCGTACTCGGCGGGCTCTCCGGCCAGGGTGATGGCATCCTCAAGAGCGAAGGTCAATTCCGACACCATTGACTCGAACAGGGGGAAACGCAGGCGGTCCTCAACGCGATTGAGCTCCTGCGTTGGGTCGAGATAGCCGGTGGCGTTGATTCCCTGCCAGTCCGCCACTTCGGTCGCCAGTCCGTCCGGCTCGTGGAACAGAAAACCGGTGGGGTTGGCTGTGGCGGCGTGGATGCCGGCGGTCCGTCGGCGGACAGCCTCCGAGGTGGACTTGGCCTGTGGATCGGGAACAATCTGCTGCAGCACCCCCCCGGTGGCGCGGCCGATTCCGAGGGTTCCGTTGAGGTAGAATTCATTGGCCATCCCAAACGGTTCGTAGAGGGAGGGCATGATGCCGCAGGTGGCCCCTCGCAGGGCTCCCGCGAATCCTTCCGCAAACCGGAACGGAAAGGCGAGCACATGCGTGGGCCAGCGTTCGGCCAGCTCGCGCAGGAAGGACAATCCCGCGAGTCCTTCGTCCCCCGGTATGGGGAAGAACACAAACCGGGCCTCGTGTCCTGCCGTCAGCAACCGTTCGGCGGCGCAGGCTGCGACGTCGTATCCCTTTTGCAGACAGTCGTCGCGTCCCGCCATCACAAACAACGGAGTCTGGCCACGCCCAAACTGCGACAGATCGCCCCACACGGGACGTTCGACCGAGGGGGTCAATTGTCCCAGCGCCTTGAGGAATGTTGCCTGATGCTCCTGCTTCCAGGCGAGCAGCGGCTGGAAGCGTCCCGCCTCGGCCGCCGTCAGCAATTCGGTGGGGACCGCCAGAGCGGTGAAGGGAACATTGTCGATCCCCACCAGTCGCGAACCGAGCCACGACGCGAGATGCGGTGCCAGAACGCGGGTCTGGTAGGGGTCGTCGATCAGGTCGCGGGCGAATTGCTGCGAGACGGTGAAGACCGGCCACTCGCAAACGGACAGCGCCCGCTGCAGCACGGTCTCGCCCGGGCAGGCCTGAGGAACCAGCCGCCAGTGACGCAACTGGTCCGCTCCTGCCTCGTGGTCATAACTGTTGTGCAGAGTGACGAACATCCGGGGCCGGGCGGGCTGCCCGGCGGCGGCGATCGCCACGGTGGACGACTCCCAGTCCTGCAACAGCAGCGTCCAAGGTGCCCCCGGAGCCACCACGCGCAGGGCCTGAATCACCGCCGCCCCAAAGCAGACCGAATCTCGGTAGAGCGTGTCGGGATGCAGATCGTATGGGTGACGCGTTCCGGTGAAAAACTGCAGATCTTCGGGACGCAGCAGGTAATGCGGCGCGGAGCCGTCCTGGCGCAACACATGGACCCGCACAGTGCGTCCATCAAACGGCACCCCCACCGCTCCAATCCACTGGACGTCGACATCGCGCGTTTTGGGAATGCGATGGTGATACGGCGTGAAGACCACCACCGGCTGCCGGGCCTGCGTGGCGACATGGGCGGGAAGCCGGGCGAGGACGGCGGCAATTCCCCCGCACGGGGCGAACGCCGTTTCATACGAGACAAAAGCCAGCACGAACAGTTTCCTTGCGGCGAATGAGGCTTCCCATCCAGAGGCGAACGGGGTGGACCTGTGGCGAAAGTAGGTGACGTGTGCGGGAATTTTCCTCCCCCCACTCATCACTTCGCGGGGTGGGGACGCACCTGCCAGGAGAGCGATTGTCCGGCGAGTCCCGCCCGCAGATTGATGATCGACATTTCGATCATCCGTCGCCGGGTCCGGTCCGAAGCACTCCCCAGATGCGGGGTGATCACCAGATTGTCGAGAGCCAGCAGCGGATGGTTGCGGGGGAGCGGTTCGGGGTCGGTCACATCGACGGCGGCCCCGGCGATCTGGCGGTTTTGCAGCGCTGCGGTGAGGGCGTCGGTCTGGACCACGCCGCCGCGCGCCATATTGATGAGAAACGCGCTGGGCTTCATCTGGGCCAGTTCACGGGATCCGATCAGGCCTGTGGTTTCGGCAGTCAGCGGGCAGTTGAGGGCCACGAAGTCGCTCTGGGCGAGCAACTCGGGCAGTGTGCGGTACTGCACTCCCAGCTCGCGTTCGGCCGCCTCATCCCGCCGGCGATTGTGGTAGAGCACCGGCATGTCGAACCCCTGGGCCCGCCGGGCGACCTGCTTGCCAATGCGTCCCAGACCGACAATGCCCAGTGTGCTGCCGCTGACTTCGGCTCCAATCAGCAGAGCCGGGTCGTAGTGGGTGAATTCGGGCCCCCGCGCAAAGTGGTCCCCCACCACGAGGTTGCGGGCGACAGCCAGCAACAGGGCCATCGTCATGTCGGCGGTGGAGGCATCGAGACAGCCGGGGGTATTGCCGACGGGAATCTGGCGTGCCGCACAGGCGGGCACATCGATGTGATCGACCCCCACCCCATGATTGCTGACCACCTTCACCTTGGGCAGACGGTCGAGCAGCGCCCCATCGACGCGGGGGTGGCCATAGGTGATGACTCCCGTGACCAGTTCGCCATAACGGGTCTCGGGAACCTGTTGCCAGGGGAGGACCTCGATATCGGGACCGAGCAGTTCGAGAAACAGGGGAGGGAGACCATCTCCCATGACAATCGGACGGGTCATCGCAGGCACCAGGCCTTTCGGGGGACCGGACCACGCTCCCCCATGGGACGCAGACCTGTCCCCTTCGGACAAGAAGAATTTTCGCCGCGAGTATACCACCGGAGGAAAGCCCTTCAACAACCGGGAGACGGTCAAACCGGGCGCAGTTGAGGGGGGCGGCCGTGCCACACTCCCAGTTGGTATTCAATCGATCTTGAGAGGATCGAACCCCCTCTTCTACCATACGCTGCAGTGCGGGTTGGTACCGCACGCGATTGACCTTCCCCCAGCCCTGCCGCACCCGAGCCGTGTCTGTTGGTTTTGATTTTTCCTCCGCGATGCGCTGCCTGTGCATTGACATCACGCAGCGCGTCCCCGAGTTCCAGCACATCCGGATGGAGCACGTGGCTGTGACGTTTGCCCAGGCCCGTCTGCGGGTGAATCACGGACTGCAGGCGAAGCTCACCCCGCTGCGGTTCCAGGATGGAGCGCTGGTCACGACCCGGCGTGGAAGTGAGTGGGCGATCCAGCGCTGCTTTCTGGGCGGAGTGGAACTGCTTTATATCCTCACCTTCTATCTGCCCCGGTTCCAGGAACAGACCTACACCGAAAAGCTGATTACCGTGATGCACGAGCTGTATCACATCGGCCCACGGTTCGACGGCGATATCCGCCGACTGCCCGGGCATTACCACGTGCACTCGCACAGTCAGAAAGAGTTCGACCAGCAGATGGAAGTGCTGGTCCGCCAATACCTGCGTAAAAACCCCCCCGATCACCTCCACGGCTTCCTGCAATACAACTTCGACCAACTGGTCCAGCGGCATGGCCGGGTGGTGGGCATGAAAGCCCCCATTCCGAAGCTGTTGCCGGTTCCCCGTCGCGCCTGATCTCCCGACGGCGTGCTCGAACCGGCCGTCCCCGACTGCAATCCAGAGTCTGCCTGCGGTATTTCCCGGTCGGGAATCCGCTCTCCAGAACTTTACTCGGGACAATCGGCCGAGCGGGCCCGTGCCACTTCGCTAATTGGCTTCGGCCTTGGGGGCCGGGTGATGCTTGAGGAATGCTTCGGCCATTTCCGTTCGGATGCGGGTCGTCAGCTCGCGAGTCAGCAGGTTGCCATGGTCCTTGCCCGGGACCAGCTCAATGACCGCGTCACTTTTGAGCCGCGCCTGCGACTCCTGCAGCAGACGGGTGGCCCCTTCCAGGTAGAAGGTATCGGCATCCCCCATGATCACGTGCAGCTTCCCGGCGAGTTTCGACCCCAGCGTGGCCCACTGGGTTTCGAGAATCAGCCGGATGTCGTATTTCTTCCACGCCTCGGCAGCCTGGGTGTCGACCTCTCCGGTCTGACGATTCCAGACCCGCACCGGACGGCCATCGGCCCCCCGCGGACTGAAGACCGCCTCGAAGCTGTGCAGTTGCCCCCCGGGGCCGACCAGTTCTTCCATCCGGTCGAAGTCGTCGTACCACAACATCACCTTGCCGTTGACCCGGGCCAGAGGCCGTCGGTCTCCCTGCGGGTCGCGATACATGTTCTCACCTGCCCGATAGAGATTGATCTGCTGGAAGTCGCGGAAGTCGACCGGGTCGGGTGCGGTGCTCCAGCAACCGCCAAACGTGTCGGGATAGGCGACTTGCAACCAGAGTGTGCTCCAGCCTCCCGAGGAATGGCCCGTGAGGAAGCGGGCTGTGGGGACGGCCACCGTGCGGTACTGGGCATCGAGGACGGGAATGAGCTCTTCGACCAGCGCGGTTCCCACCGGACCGTTGTTGTCTGAATCGGCGAAGACATGATGTCCCAGGCCGGTCTCGGCATCGAGATACACGCGCAGGAACTCGACCCCTCCAGGATTCTCTTCGGCCACCGGTTCTTTCCGGAGCCCGGCGAAGTGGTTGCCGCCAAACCCCTGCACGATGAAGATCACCGGGTACCGTCGCTCGGGTTCCTTCTGATAGCTGGCGGGCAAGACCACGCTGGCCCGTTGCCGCACCTCCCGACCATGGAACTTCGAGAGACGCTCACTGCGTGCCTCGAGCAGCTTGCACCAGTCGGTCTCGGGGAACTTGCGTTCTTCAACCAGCGAGTTGATCGACAATTTGACTCCCGCGGGTTTCCCCTCCGCTGGTTTTTCCTGGGCGCCCTCGATCTTCGCCACGGAGCTGTAGCCATTTCCCGCCCCGGCCCCCACCTCGCGCACCAGCGGATTGAAGCGGGCGACCGCCTGCACGCTATAGCCCGCGAGATCGAGGTCACACAACGCCTGAGGGTAGACGATCTGGCCGCTTTCGTCGTCGGTGTTGATCTGCAGCGGCTCACCCGGCTTCCAGACGCGCACGTCGACCGCCAGCATCGGGCCGGGATTGAACCAGTTCGGCCCAAACCGGGGCTCGCGGTCCCCCTTCGCGAAGAACAGGTAGACCCGGCCGGTGAATGGCTCGGTCCGTACGGCGGGGTCGATGGTCACTTCAAAGGCGTACTCGGCCGCGCCGGCCGGCCCGGCGCAAAGCAACAGCCCCTGCACCACGCTTCCCAGAATCCACACCGCGATTCGCATCCAGTTCCGCACCGCCCAACTCCCGCCCCGTTGCCGGAGACCAAGTAACATCGTCTGTGAGTATCGCCAGGGGTCATCCGGTGGACGCCACCGGCCCGCGCCCGGGTTGCCTCCACTCCACGCGATTACGTCCCCTGCAGGGCATCGAGCCGTTTGACGGCGTCGCGGTAGGTGTAATCGACCTCCAACACCTTCTGGTAATATTCTTCGGCCGCCTGCTTGTCCTGCAGTTCTTCGCAGAGCCTGCCGAGGGAGTAAAACAGATCCTTGTAGAGATCGGGCTGACTGTCGTGGTTGACTTCGGGAATGGCCGCCTCGAATTGCCGGCGGGCGAGTTGCGCCTTCTTGTCGTAGGCGAAACATTTCCCCAGGTTGACCAGCGATTCCCCCTTCACGCGGGGATCGCTGCGCGACTGCTGCAACAGGGGAATGGCCGCCTGCCATTTCTGCTGCTTCATGAACCGGGTGGCCAGTTCGAATTTCAGCCGCATGTCCTGCGGATAGCGATCCGTGCGGGCCGAAAAGACCTCGACTTCGCGATTGAGCAATTCGGCGGCAAGGGCAACCGCCCGCTGCTTCTTCACCTCGTCGGTGGGGGAGGCGCGGAACTGTTCCTTGGCAATGGTCACTGCTTTGGCCATCAGTTCGAGCTGCACATCCTCGAGCACCTCGCGGATGTTGATATTCCCGCCCGAGGCCTCCAGCGCCTTCTGCAGGCTCGCTTCGGCCTCTTCGAGGCGGGCCTCGCGGCGGTACAGGTCGGCCAGTTTCAGCAGGTTGTCTTTGTTGGTGGGGTCCTTCCGGACAGCCCGTTCCATGTCGGCGATCGGGTCCTGCCCGGGACCTCCGCTCTTGTCTCCCCCCAAACGCCTCGCCACCTCGTGGGCGGCCATGACTCCCGTGGTCGATTCAGCCCCCTCATAGCCCCCGCGGTCCATCACCCCCTTGGTATCCAGGGCGGTGATCTTCGAGCGGGCCTCGCCGTTGGTCGGCTCGAGCTTGAGAATCCGCCGCCAGCAATCGGCCGCCCGCTTGTATTCTCCCCGTTCCTCGAGCACCACCGCCAGCGATTTGTTGATCTCTTTATTGCCCGGATCCCGCTTGAGGGCCTCTTCGTAGCAGAAGATGGCGACCTCGGGAAACTCGCGGGCCTTCGCCGCATCTCCCACATCCTGATTGAACGACACATCCCACGGATTGACCTGCAGTCCCTCTTCGGCCGCGAGGTCAAGCCCCGCCCAATCCTTGGTCATGCGGGCCTTCTTCGTCTTTGTCTTGGACCCCATCGTACGCATGCCGGCCATCGCCGCACCGGTCCCGTTGTTGCCATACTTCTTGTACTCGGCGAACCGCAACGACTGCCGGTAGGTGAGATTCTCGGGACGCAACTTCACCGCCGTCAGATACATCTGGATGGCGTAGTCCCAGTTCTCTTTTTGAATGGCTTCGTTCCCGCGCCGCCAACAGTCGGCGGCCGGCTTCTGTGTGTCACCCGAGCTCATGACGTCCATCCTTCTCTCGCTTCCCGCCGGAAACCGGGGGAAGCTGCGTTTACTGGTCAGGCAGAGAGAGGAACTTTACCATAAATCGAACCGACAGAAAGGAACCAGACCCCGCCGATGCCGACCGGAACTGTTTACCTCGTGGGGGCAGGTCCCGGCGATCCAGGCCTGCTTACCCTGCGCGGCCTCGCCTGCCTGCAACGGGCCGATTTGGTCCTCTACGACGGACTGGTGAACCCGCTGCTGCTGCGCCACTCACGGGCCCAGGCGGAACGAACCTTCCGCGGTGAGAGCCGGTCGACCCACACCCTCAAGCAGCAGGAAATCAACGCCCGCCTGATTGCCGCGGCACAAGCGGGGCAAACGGTCGTCCGGCTCAAAGGGGGGGATCCCTACGTATTCGGCCGGGGCAGCGAAGAGGCCGCCGCCCTGGCCAACGCGGGTATTCCGTTCGAGGTCGTCCCCGGGGTCACGGCGGCAGTCGCTGCCGGAGCGTACGCCGGTTTCTCGCTGACTCACAGGGACCATGCGTCGGCAGTTGCCTTCATCACCGGGCATGAAGACCCGGTCAAAGGAGTCTCGGCCCTTGATTTCGAGGCGTTGGCCCGCTTCCCGGGGACCCTGGTGTTCTACATGGGGCTGGGCCGGATCGACGAGATCGCGCAGCGCCTGATCATCTCGGGCAAGCCCCCCACGACTCCCACCGCGGTCCTCAGCCGCGTAACCACCCCGCATCAGCGAACTCTCACCGCCACACTCGAAACCATCGCCGCCGAGGTGACACGGGCCAGACTCCCGGCTCCTTCGCTGATCGTGATTGGCTCGTGCCTTGCGGGACGCGAAGCGATCGCCTGGTTCGAACAGCGTCCCCTGCTGGGGCAGCGCATTGGCATTTGCAGGGCCCGCGACCAGGCGGCCGAAGTGCTGGACCGAGTGCTGGCCCTGGGTGCCGAGCCGGTGGTGATGCCCTTGATCGCGATCGAGCCCCCCTCCGATTTCACCGCCATCGACGCCGCTCTCGAGCAACTCACCTCGTACGACTGGATCGTCTTCACCAGCAGCAATGGCGTGGCCGGGCTGCTCGACCGGTTATGGCAGCGGGGGTTCGATACCCGCCGACTGCACCACGCGAAACTGGCGGCTATTGGGGATGGAACCGCGGCCGCCCTGGCCGAGTGGCACCTGCGTGCCGACCTGGTCCCCACAACCTTCCGGGCCGAAGCGCTGGCGGCGGCCTTGGTGCCGCACGTGGCCGGACAGAAGGTCCTCTGGGCCCGAGCCAGCCGGGGACGCGACGTGCTCCCCACCGAATTGCGGGCTGCCGGAGCCCACCTGGATGAATTGGTGGTCTACCAGAATGTCGATGTCGCGATGCTGCCAGCGGAAGCCCAGGATCTGGTCGACCGGGGCGAACTCGACTGGATCTGTCTCAGCAGTCCCTCGATCGCCCGCCAGCTGGCCCGGCTTTGTCCCCAATTGACGAGGCCGGCCGACGGCACGCGACATCCCCGGCTCTGCAGCATCAGCCCCGTGACGACGGCGGCCGCCCAGCAGGCGGGACTGACCATCGCCGCGGAGGCGACCGAGTTCACATGGAATGGCTTGCTCGCGGCCATTGCCCACAGCACCGCCCGAAGTTAGGCCTCGAGCTTCGCGGGGGCCGTCACCGTGCCGGTACCAACCCGCGGATGAACTGCGCCATATGATCAAACGCCTCGCGCCCCTCGGGCAGCAGGGGATCGTGGGACTGGAACACATGGAACATCCCCTTCCAGATCTCGAGGGTGACCTTGCCGCCAGTCTCGCGGATGCGCCGGGCCACACGGACCGCATCATCCCGCAACATCTCGTGTTCCCCGGCCTGGATCAGCCAGGGAGGCAGATTCTCGTAGTGGGCATAAACCGGCGAAGCGAGCGGATCGCGCGGAGAATACTTCTTCAGGTAATGGTCCCGAAACACCGGCATGGTCTTCGCGCTGATGATGGGATCGTGCACGGTCTGGAGCGACTCACTCTCGAGTGCGAAGTCGGTCACGGGGGAGATGGGAATTGCTCCCTGGGGAAGCTGTTTCTTCCGTTCTCGCAGGGCCAGGACTGTCGCCAGGGTCAGGTTCCCCCCGGCGGAATCACCCGCGACAAAAGTGGCCCGGGCCGCCGACTCTCCCTCGGGCCCGTGAGTCCGCAGCCAGTCGTGGGCGGCGACGCAGTCATCGAGTCCCGCAGGAAAGGGATGCTCGGGAGCCAGCCGGTAATCGACCAGGAGCACGGCACACTTCGCCGCTTTTGAGAGGTGCGCCGCCAACGGCAGGTAAAAGCCTCCCGAGCCTGAGACGAAGCCTCCGCCGTGGATGTAGAGCACCCGCACATCGGTCTCGGCCCCCGGGACGACCACCCACTCGCACGGAATCTCCCCCACCTGGACCTTGGTCA
This sequence comes from Planctomycetaceae bacterium, assembly GCA_046339535.1. Classification (GTDB taxonomy): domain Bacteria; phylum Planctomycetota; class Planctomycetia; order Planctomycetales; family Planctomycetaceae; genus UBA10511. The sequence goes on from JBKDUK010000103.1 coordinate 48,904, forward strand.
GCCGCACCCCCTCCACGGTGGGAGCGCGGCGGCTTCCCATGCCCGCGCGCAGGCCTTCGAAGTCGAAGCCATTGGTGCCAAAGGGCGTGTTCTTGAGCAGCCGTTCCAGGTACGCCTTCCCTTCGGCCGAGACCTCGGTGGGAACTTCCCCCGGCTTGCGAGGTGTGTCCTGAGCCCAGGCGGCAGAGGCGAGCAGTGTGCCGATGACCAACCACCAACCCCAGTAGACGCTCATGGAACCTGGCTCATTCCGCCGTTTGGTCCAGTCCGATTCCAGATCAACCCCTGGATTCCGCGTGTGTCGTGCCAGACTGTTCGTCATCGCGATCTCCTGAGAGCTGGATCGGGGCTACTTCGGGACGTGCTGCTTCCCGCGCCCCACTTCTACGTGTCGGACTCCCCGGTTGTCCAGAAAGACACTCCCGATCGGGAGAGACCTGCAGCGAGGCGGCCAATGGCGATCATCGGGCCCGAGGCCAGCCCGCCGGCGGCAATACCTCGGTTCCGAGACTGCTTTCTGGGAACGCCGCCAGCTGACTTTCTATACTTCCCAGGGTGGTCTTGCTGTTCTGGCCGTTCCGGTTCAACGTTCCGAGCCGAGGCCGCCCTGATTTCCTTTCGGTTCCCTCGTGAGCACTGTCATGTCGAGATTGTTCGTGCGAATGGGTCTGTGGGTTCCCCTGGTCGCGGCGGGGGTGGCGGTGCTTCCGCAGGAGGGGCGGGCCCAGGCCACAGCGCCGGCCAAGCCGGCCGCCGCGTCTGCCTCGCCAACCGAGGGCCAGGCCAAGCCCCAAGCAGACACCGAGGATGACCGGCAGACGCTGCGGGCGGTGCGGGAAACCTTTGGCAAGTCGCTGACCGAACTGGAACAGCAGTACGAGGGAAAGCTGGCCGAGGCTCCCGAAGCGGTCCGCATGCTGATCGACATCTCTCATGGCTCGCAGATGTTGCCGGGGGAGGGTTGGTTCGGTCCCGCCAAGTCGAAGTACAGTCTCGACTGGCTGCTGGCCCAACATCAGTCAGAAAATGGGAAGCCTCTGGCAGCCGATGACTTTCGGGGTCTACCCCACTGGCTTGCCCGGATCGACCGGAACAAAGACGGCATGGTGACTCCCGACGACCTCGACTGGTCGGATCGCAATCCCTGGGTGCAGCGGGCCAATGTGGTGACCCGATTCTTCCGGCGAATGGATCCCGATGCCGACGGGCTGGTCTCGGAAGGAGAATGGAACGGTTTCTTCCGCCGGGTGGCGCAGGGGCAGGACGCCATCACACCCGATGACCTGATCGACGCGCTGCTGGCCGGGACGGGAGGACCGAGCGGGTTCGCCCCCGGCGACGAGCCATCGAGAAACGTGTTGCTGCGCGGGTTGATTGCGGGCGAGATCGGTTCGCTGAAGGAAGGACCGAACGTGGGGGACACCGCCCCCGACTTCGATCTCAAGACGCACGATGGACGGGAGTCGATTCGCCTGGCCGACCTGCTGGGAAAGCAGCCGATTGTGCTGACCTTCGGCAACTTCACCTGCGGTCCCTTCCGTTCGCTGTATCCTGGTGTCGAGGCGGTCTACAGGCGGTTTTCGCACGAGGTCACCTTCATCTCGATCTACGTTCGCGAGGCCCATCCCAAGGATGGCTGGAAGATGGAGTCGAACTCGCGAATGGGGGTCGAAGTGGCCCAGCCCAGGACGTATGGAGAACGGGTTTCGGTCGCCAACCAGTGCCGCGAGATGCTCAAGTGCTCGATGCCCCTGCTGGTCGATGAAATTGACGATCGCACGGGGAACGCCTACAGCGGCATGCCTGCCAGGCTCTACGTGATCGATCCCCAGGGGAAGGTGGTTTACAAGAGTGGTCGGGGGCCCTTCGGATTCCGCCCCGGAGAGATGGAGCAGTCACTGGTGATGTGTCTGCTCGAGCAGCACCTGGCCCAGCAGGGGGCTCCGTCGGGAAAACCGGTACCATCCAAAGACAAGTCACCGTGATGATCGCTGGGGAGGGGTGAGCCGGATGGCGATGACCCACTGTTCCCTTCCCCAGACCAGACAGCCCGCCCCATAAAAAAACCGGGAGGTGTCCAGCACAGTGCTGGTCACCTCCCGGTTTCTGATTTTGGCTTGAGGAGAAGCCGCCGTGAGAGGGCGTTACTTGCAGCCGTCGTAGTCGACCGTTACGCAGCCATTGCGGTGCGAGCGGATATCGACTGCGTACTTGCCGTAGTCATACCGCACATGCGTGCCGTTGCGATTGCAGGTGACGCGCGGGGGGCAGACGCTCGAGGGAGGAACACAGATCTGCACGGCGACGCAGCGGGGCTGGTCGCACGGATCGCACTTGTCGTCCCGCCAGCAGGGATCCTGCACCATCACCACCATGGGGACCGCGCAGGGATGGACCCGTTTTTCGTCGCGGTAACGCACATTGCGGTACAGCGGCACACCGCATTCCGCGACACCCACCGGATGACAGCCGGGCACCAAACCGCCAGCGGCATGCCCCGCCGAACCGTTGGTGGTGACCGCCGCCAGCAACAACAGGCTGGCCACACCGCTGATCAAGATCTTGTGCATCACTCATCCCCTCCTGAGAAACGGAAACCTGATTTCCGGTCGTGGTGGAAGTCATTCCACGAAAACCGGCTGGGAAGACTGGTATCCAACAACCAACGTCTCACTCCCTCACCGCAAATTCTAGAAGTACGCTCCCCGAAAAGTACAGCAACCTTGCCGGTCAGTGACTTCAGGAAGTCTGGGAACTCTGGGAAATCCTGCGGCTTTGGAGGACTGATTGAATCCGCCTTGGAGATTCACGATAATTCCAACGAGAGACTGGTGCGGCTGGCGTTCGAAACAGAACCGCGATTCAAGGGTCGGTCTGGCCATCCTGGATCCCATCACACGCAGCAAGGCGGGCATGCAAGTACAGCACACGGGCGACCGCACGCAGGAACCGGACAGCCATCCGGGGCCATCCCTCGAACTGACGACATCCGGGAAGCCCGACGCACCGGTTCCAATTTCTGACTGGTCGCCGGGGATTGGGAAAGTGTTGGGGCCGCTGCTGGCACTCTGTCTGGTCTGGGTCGGGGTGGGCTGTTCTCAGCCGGCGGCCGAGACGGCGCGGGAAAATGCCGCGGCAGAAGAGCCAGCCCGGGCGGACGAGGAGGCACCTCGCAAGAAGTCGACCAAGTCCAAAGGGACCACCCGCAAAGCAGAGCAGCGAAAGGGCATTCCCAAGGATGTCTGGCCTGAGGTCTGGCTCGATCGTCCCTCCGAAGTGGCATCGGAACGGGGCCCCGGACTGGGAGGAGCGGGAGAAGCCCCGGCGAAGGGAACCGGCGCGGCGGCCACGACAGCCGCCAACACACCGGCCACCACGACTCCGGCCAGCCCGCCAGGAACCGAGCCCTCCGCCAGTACGGCGGCCAGCCCAACCGCCGGTTCGGGGGGTTCTGCGAACTGGATCGCCTTGTTGGGCGCGGAAGACTTCGCCGACGAGTCGAAGGCCATTCGTTCGAATCTGACCGCGAAGCTGCAATCGGTGGGGACATTCAACGGGGCGTATCGCGAGATCCAGGTGGATGCGGCGGTGCTGGCCGCCCTCGCCCAGATCGCTCCCGACTACAGCGACGCCCCAAGCTGGAAGAAAAACGCCCTGCTCGTCCGCGATGTGGCCGCAGAGTTGGGGCGCGAGTCGAACTCGGTCGGCGACAAGTTTTACAAGCCGTCCCGGGAGGCGTTCGACAAGCTCGACTCGCTGCTGTCGGGCAGTGTCCCCCCCGGTCTGGAAGCTGGCCCGCCGAAGATGCAGTTCGTCAACATCGCCCCGCGGTACCCTCTGATGAAGCGGTTCGAACGGGCCCAGAATTATCTGAAGGGGAGCGTCAACAACGCCGACCTGTTGAAGAAGGAGGCCGATAAAGTGCAGCGTGAGGCGGGAGTGATCGCCCTGCTGGCGGAGGTAATTCTGAGCGAAGGATACGACTCGTCCGATGACGATCTGTATCGCGAACTGGTCTCGGGAGTGCGTGAAGGGGCCCTGAAGGTGGTGGCTGCCGCCCGCGACCAGGAGTTCGACGCCTATACGGCCGGGCTCGATCTGATGTACAAATCGTGTACGAAGTGCCATTCCGAGTTCAAGAACAACTGACCATCCAGCCGGGGCCTTCCCGGCTGGCAGACTGCGCGAGACCCGTTCCATGCCCCTCCTGCCGCTGTCGCGTTCTTCTCTGCGTCTCCGTCGCTGGCTGATGGCCGGACTGCTGGGCAGTCTCGCGGCCGCCGGACTTTCAGGTTGGGCTGCGAACCTGGCCTGGGCCGACATCATCGAGCTGAAGACGGGCCAGAAGCTCGAGGGGCAGGTGCTGAAAGAAACCCCCAGTGAGCTGGTGATTGACGTGGGGGTCGACGTGGTCCGCATTCCCGTCCCGCAGATCAAGAGCCGGACGGTGGAATCGACCGAGAAGGCTGCCGACTCCAAGACCGACAAACGGGACATTTACAGCACAGCCGACCTCCCCATCCGGACGGTCAAGGAACTGGCCGAGAAATTCGGTGAGGCAGTGGTGCTGGTACAGACCCCCAGTGGTCTCGGCTCGGGTTTCATCCTGGATGAACGAGGTTATTGTGTGACGAACTATCACGTCATTGAGCAGGAAACCCGCATCGCCTGCACGATCTTCCAGAAGAACGAGCAGGGAGAATTTGTGCGGCGGCGGATCGACGACGTGGCGATCGTGGCCATGAATCCGTTCTTCGATCTCGCTCTGCTGCAGATTCCCGTGCAGAAGGACTTCAAGTTCCCCATCACGTACCTGGCGAAGGACAACGAACTCCGCGAGGGGGATGACTGTTTTGCGATTGGCAATCCCCTGGGGCTGGAGCGGTCGGTGTCGCAGGGCATCGTCAGCACGCGAAACCGGAACTTCAGCGGAATCACCTTCATCCAGACCACCACGCAGATTAACCCCGGGAACAGCGGCGGCCCGCTCTTCAATCTGCGGGGCGAGGTGATTGGTGTGACCAGTATGAAGCTGTTGGCCAGTGAGGGGTTGGGCTTTGCCATTCCCATCGCGTATGTGAAACACTTCCTCGAAAACCGCGACTCGTTTGCTTTTGACAAGAACAACCCCAATACGGGGATCCGCTACCTCGAAGCCCCCCGCCGGCGGAACTTCACTCCGCCCCCAACTCCGTCGCAGGCGAAGCCGTAACTCGGCCTCCCCCGTGTCCAGACTGACGTGCATTGGCACTGCCGTCACCGATTGAGATTGGGTGCGGCGGTTGGATCGGCTGAAGTCGGCGGCGAAAGGGAGTTCGTCACGCCGCTTGGTGTTCGGACGAGGTCGTCTTGTGTTCGCTCGTTGCCTCACTCCGCGGAGAACAGGGGCGACTGAACGACGGGTGGCCTGGGGGCCACTGCATGGCAGGCCACGCTTCACGTCTCGGCGGCTGATCGAATTGTGTGCCGGGGGGCGTGGTTACACATCGCGCACCTCAGTGCCAGCAGGCGTTGGACCGCTCTCACCCTGGCGCTGCCCCATCCACGCGATCGCACGCAGTTGAGGAACCGGGCGGCCTCAGGGGGTGCGAGGCAGGCCCCCTCCCCCGGGTTTACCCCCGATGGGATTCCTGTCGTGGGCGTCACCCGGCGCGGCCCCTCAAAGGCCACAGCCCTCCGGGCACCGATGTCCGGGAGGGCTGTGGGGAAACTCGACTTGAGGATGTCGAAAACCAACCGCCTGTGTGCGTTAGCCGATCAATTCCTTGATTGGCGTCCCACCGTCGTCCAGCTTCATGGGGCGACCATTCTTGGAGGTTTGGACGATGTTGGCTGGAATTCCGAGGGCATGGGCGGCGGTTGCCCAGATGTCGCCGGGGAGATAGCTCTGGCTGACGCACTGGATGCCGTCCTTGTCGGTTTCACCCACCGCGACGCCGCCCTTGAGTCCACCTCCGCCGATCATGACCGACCAGCTGGCCGCCCAGTGATCGCGGCCGACATCCTGGTTGATGCGGGGAGTCCGGCCGAATTCACCCATCCAGACGATGACGGTGTCTTGCAGCAGGCCGCGCTGTTCAAGATCAGTCACCAGGCCCGAGATGGCCCGGTCGATCACCGGCAGCTTCTGGGTCTTCAGGTTGTTGAAGACCCCCTGATGCAGATCCCAACCGCCGAAATCGACTTCGACGAAGGGAACTCCCTTCTCCACCAGCCGACGAGCCATCAAGCAGCCCATGCCAAACGGGTTGCGGGCCCCCATGCCCATCGCGCCGCCAGCCGCATTGGTGCCGGTGCCGCAGTACAGGGCGACCGTCTCGGGCTTTTCTTCGTTGACCTTGAAGGCATCCATCTGCTGCGAGGTCATCAGGTTGCGGGCCTTCTTGTAGACCTCCTGGTGATCCTTGGGCATCTGGCTGCGGGAATTCTTGATGAAGTCAGTTTCCACGACATTCAACATGTTCAGCCGCTGTTCGAGCCGGTTGCCTCCCAGGCCTTCGGGGAGCGAGGCATTACGGATCTCGCCGTTGTTCCCCACCGAGAACGGGGCATGCATCATTCCCAGGAACCCGGGGCCCATGCTGGGGCCACCGATCGAGATGAACGACGGAATCTCGAGGCCTTCCCGCTTGGTTCCCAGTTCGTAGCTGACAACCGACCCAAAGGTGGGGTGAATCACCGTGGGATTCGGCACGTAGGCGGTGTGCATGTAGTACCGGCCACGGCCATGATCGGCCTCGCGGGTGCTCATCGAGCGGACCACCGAGAGGTGGTTCATGATCTTCGCCGTCTCGGGCATGTGCTCGCTGATCTGCAGATCTCCCGCGGTGGAGACCGGCTTGAACTCACCACCATTCTTTGATCCGGGCTTGAGGTCCCAGATGTCGATCGTGGGGGGGCCGCCGCTCATCCACAGCAGGATGCACGACTTGTTGTTTTTCTTGAGGGCCGCGGCGTTGGCCTCGATGTTCTGCAGGAACTGCAGCCCCGGAATGAGGGTCGCCCCAGCCGCCAAGTGCTTCAGCAAGTGACGACGGGACATTCCGGCGGATGTCGCGAGCGAAGAGAGATTCATGAGGCACCTTGGACAGGGAACAGAGCGACAGGAAGGAACCTGGTCGCCGGAGTGTGGGAGAGGTCAGTCGGAGCGCGTCGCTGGGAACTGGTCGTTCCGCCCGATCAGTGGATCAGGATGAACTCGTTCGAGTTGAGCAGTGCCCAATAGAGGTCCTGGAACGCTTCCAGGGGAGATCGGGCATTCTTCATCACCATATTGGCCGTCTTCAGTTCGCGTTCGGACGGAACGCGGGTCAATGTGGCCAGGTACAGTTGCCTGGCCTTGTCGGCCGGCTTCGCGGGGGAAGTCAACACACTGTGGAGGGTGCTCCCCTGGGCATCCTTCAGGGCGTTCTGGATCAGCTCGCCATTCATCATCATCAGCGCCTGCGGAATGGTGCCGTCGAACGACGTCGACTCGTCATTCTCATCCGTTCCGAAGGTCTGCACAAACTGCTGCAGCCACTGTTGACGGCGCGATTCAGCCTGCTCCCAGCCCCCACTGGCGGTCTTGTGGGCGTTGGTCGCCACCAGCAGTGAGTCATACACCTGCTCGACCGTCATCGACTTGATGTAAAGATGGCTGAACATCGGAGTCTCACCCGCGGCCGGGTCATCCTTCATGTTGCCGTCGTTGAACCGGCTCGTGAGATTGTACGCCTCGGAGTTGCAGATCCAGCGGATCAGCTGCTTCAGATCGTAGCCTGATTTCACAAACTCACGGGCCAGGCGGTCGAGCAGTTCGGGATGCGACGGGGCCTTGTGCGGACCCATGTCGTCGACAGGACGGGTGAACCCATAGCCGAACAGGTGCCCCCACATGCGGTTCACCGCCGCCTCGGCCAACTGGGTCTTCTCTCCCGAAACGATGATGCCCGCCAACTCTTTCCGCCGGTCAATCGATCCCTCGGGAGAGACTTCGACCCCGTTGTACCTCGGATAGGCCACTTCCATCACGCCATTGCGGCGTTCGAAGAAGACCGGCCCCTCGAAGTCGGCCCGGGTGAGCTCGAAGTACGAGAAGTCCATTCGGCCGGTCTTCTCGTTGTACTCGCGATGCTCGACCCGCTGGGCCTGCTTGAAGAAGCTGTTGAACTCCCAGAAGCTGTTCTGCTTCCAATCGTTAAACGGATGATTGTGGCACTGTGTGCACTGCACCTGGATTCCCAGGAACAAACGGGCGCTGATCGCCGTCGCAGGGACCGCTCCCTCGTTCAAATGCGACAACAGAAAGTTCGTCGCCCCGTTCTCTTCGTAATGCCCCTCGGCCGTCAGCAGATCGACAACAATCTTGTCCCAGCCCCGATTCTTGCCGAACGAATTCCGCAAAAATTTCTGCAGGGCCGGCCGACTGATGTTCTGCGGCGTCGCACGGCCAATCAGCAGATTGGTCCAAATGGTCGTAAAATGCCGGACGTATCCCGGATCATTCAGCAGATTTTCAATCGCCTTGAACCGCTTGTCCGGAGACTTGTCGGCAATGAACGCCTCGGTCGTCTCAAGATCCGGAATGTGTCCGACCAAATCGAGATGGACCCGACGCAGCCATTCGCCATCCGCAGCCGGTCCCGAAGGGACCATGCCATTTTCGGCCCATCCCTTGCGAACCTGCTCGTTGATAAAGCCGATCAGATCGCCATATTGCCCGTCATAACCAGTGGAGAACGGCTTGGCGGACAGGCCCGCGGCAGGAGACTCCCCCTCCACCTTGCCGGTCCGCGACCCGTTTCGCCGCGTTGACTCCCGACTCCCCCCCCGTTCCTCGCCACGGTTGGCCGAGGTCTCACGAGACCCCGCCTTGGTTGCCGCAGCAGGATTGTCGTCCCCAGCCACCAGAGACGCTGCCCCCAGATACAACGAACATCCCAACCCCATCGCCAGACTCACCCCTCTGGCAATGGTCAGGCTAACCTTCACCCCAGGTCGCACCGAAAACAGCAGGTGTCGCATCGCATCTCCTGTCGGTCAGATCAATCTGCTCAAGTGTATTGTTTTGCATCAAGCAAAACAATACGCCCACAAACGATCTCGAAGACCATTCTCCACCGGTCTGTCCCCCCAGGGTGGGACGCTCCCTGTGCCTCGAATCCACAGTTCCGGAGCGTCCCCCCCCCGTTGGGGAGTCGGGCGCGGCAAACCGCACCCGCGGAGATAGTGCAGCAGATAGCGTGCCAGTCCCAGAAGAAACGGAGTGGCACCGCTCCCTCCTTCCAACCAATCTGTCGCCGGGTCGATCCACTGGTCCCCCCCTGCAATCCACCGCACCGGCGTTGCCGTCGCAATCCGGCAGGCGTCGCACCTTCAGATTGAAAAGTCGACCTTCCGGCCCAGCAGGCGATCGACGAGATCCCCCGGCAAATCAATTGCCTCGGTTTCCGGCCGCCGGACGTCGGTTGGATTGATACCGCAGTACATGGCCCACGGCCCCAGGTGCCGCCATCTCCCCGCCCGCTTGGGCTCATCGGGCATCACCGGAGTCGTACAGCGACTGCAGCCAATCGTCGAATACCCCTGGTGATGCAGTGGATTGACGATCACCTTCTCGCGGGCGATGTACTCATCCATCTGCGGATCTTCAAAGTTGGCAAGCAGATTGACGCGCACGCAGTTCATTTTTTTGTCGAGGGCCAAAATCGGCACATTGCTACGCCGCTCACCATCGCTCCGCCGCAGGCTCGAGAGCAATCCGTCGTACCGTCCGGCCGCCTTCAACAGCGGCTGGGTTTTCCGCAGTTCGCAGCACTTCAACTGCCCATCGACACTGAGGTACAGAATGCCCAACTCGCGCGTCTGCTCTTCCATCGACTGCTCGGGAGTCAGGGTCAGCACCTCCAACCCGTATTCTTGGGCGATGCGGTCGCGCGTCTGCAAGGTCTCGGGAAAGTGCACCCCGGTGTCGACGAACAAAACCGGCAGCTTGTGCCCCGCCGCACTGGCCATATGACAGACGACCGAGCCCGCCTGCTGCATGGCCGACAAAATCGCCAGCCGCTTTCCAAACATCGACACGGCCCAATCGAGGATCTCGCGCGGAGTCCGTTCCTCAAGGCTTTCGTTCAGTGATCGCAGGTCTTTTTGAGTCAGCAACGCCATTCCGGTTGATCCTTCCGACATCGGGCTTTGCCCGCCGCACACACGCAAACCAGTTCTCCCACTTCTTACCCGTTCTTCGAGTTCCGAAGCGCGATCACCCGGGCGGCCAGTGCAGATCCCTGCCCCCCAGCAGGTGGAGGTGCAGGTGATCGACCGTTTGCCCCCCATCCCGGCCGCAATTGATGATCACCCGGTAGCCGTTCTCGGCCAACCCCTCCTGCACCGCCACCCGGCGGACCACCGTCAGCAGGTGTCCCAACAGTGCCGAGTCTTCGTCCCCAGCGGCGGCAAGGGCGGGAATCTCCTTTTTGGGGATGACCAGCACATGCACCGGGGCCTGGGGACGCACATCCCGAAACGCCAGGCTCTGGTCGTCTTCATACACAATCTGCGCGGGGATCTCCCGGTCGATGATCCGCTTGAAAATCGTCGGAGCAGGCATGGCGAACAGAACGAACCAACGGGGGGAAACCGTCCGACCACCCGATCGGACCCAAACGCCAACCTAGCAGACCCAGGGAATTTTCTCCAAGTCGATTACCAGCCGCACGCCAAAGCGGTCGCACCGGTCTCAACCCAGGTCGAGCAGACCATTGTGAGATCACAAGCAGGCCAAAGGCCTTGCTCAATTCAGTGGACGGGAACATATCCGACAGGCCCTTGGAGATCAGCAGATCCTCTCAGCCGACCGCAAAAACCAAGATGCCGGCCCGGCAGCGCCGCTCAGTCCCCAGACGAACCACCGGTAGAGTTGCCGAAGTCCGAAAGTCCGGTCCTTGACGATTCCATCGGCAGATATTATATCACCACTTTGATGGGTGTTTAATAATTACGATCTTTCAGATCGAAATTGTTCGTCCGTTCACACTCTTCCGTTCCGCCTGGCCACGTCTCCGAACATGAAGATCTTCCCTGACAACTCCTCCACGATTGGCGGCACACCCCTGGTCCAGATTCAGCGTCTGACCGCTGGCCTGAACGGCCGTGTGCTGGCGAAGATCGAGGGACGCAACCCCGCCTACAGCGTGAAGTGCCGCATCGGTGCCGCGATGATCTGGGAGGCGGAAAAATCGGGACAACTGACTCCCGGGGTCCGCATCGTCGAGCCCACCAGCGGCAACACGGGAATCGCACTCGCGTTTGTGTGTGCCGCCCGAGGTTACTCCCTCACGCTCACCATGCCCGAGACCATGTCCCTCGAGCGTCGCGCGATGCTGAAGGCGTTCGGGGCCGAACTGATCCTCACTCCGGCTGCGGATGGAATGCGCGGAGCCATCGCCCAGGCGGAACAACTCGCCAGCCAACCCGGCTGGTTCATGCCCCAGCAGTTCAAAAATCCGGCCAACCCCGAGATCCATTTCCGCACCACCGGGCCCGAGATCTTCCAGGATACCGACGGGCAGATCGACTATTTCGTCGCGGGGGTCGGAACCGGCGGGACCATCACCGGGGTCTCGCGGTACCTGAAACACGAGCAGCGCCTGCCGATCCGGTCGATCGCGGTCGAGCCCGAAGCCAGTGCCGTGCTGTCGGGCCGGCCCCCCGGACGACACCGCATCCAGGGGATCGGTGCTGGATTCGTCCCCGACATCCTCGACCGCACCCTGATCGACGAGATCCTCACCGTCACCGATGAAGAGGCGCTCGAGACCGCCCGGCAACTGGCCCAGAAGGAGGGGATCATCTGTGGCATCAGCTGCGGCGCAGCCATGGCGGCCGCATTGCGGGTGGCCGCCCGCCCGGAAGCCGCCGGCTAGACCATTGTGACCGTACTGCCCGACAGCGGCGAACGGTACCTGTCGACCGCCCTGTTCCAAACCAACTGATTTCATGCTCCCACCTTTGGCTCCTGTGTCCCCCGTGGTCTCCCGCGTCTTGACCGCGGGACTGCTGCTGGCGTGCCTGATGGCGCTGGGTTGTGCCGGCGGCTCGGGCGCTCCCCCGGCGGGGGGCGGATCTCCCGACGCGGAGGTCGAGACCACCACCCCAGTCACGCTGCTGAATGTCTCGTACGACCCCACCCGCGAGCTCTACCAGGAGCTCAATGGGCTGTACGCGGCCGAGGCGCACAAAACGGGGCAGAAGGTCACGATCCGGCAGTCGCATGGCGGATCGAGCAGCCAGGCCCGGGCCGTCATCGACGGACTGGAAGCCGACGTCGTCACCCTCGCACTCTGGTCCGACATCGATGCGATTCGCGCCAAGGGACTGATCGAGCCGGGCTGGGAGGATGAGTTTCCCAACCGATCCCTCCCCTACTTCTCCACCATCGTGTTCCTGGTCCGCCGGGGCAATCCCAAACAGATCCACGATTGGCCCGACCTCGTACGGCCCGGGATCGAGATCATCACGCCCAATCCCAAGACCGGTGGCGGGGCCAAGCTCAGCCTGCTGGCGGCGTGGGGCTCGGTGACAACCCGTGGCGGGACGACCGACGAGGCCCGCGCGTTCGTGAAACAACTGTATCAGCAGGTCCCCGTCCTGGACTCGGGCGCCCGCGCTGCGACAGTCACCTTCGTGCAGAAACAGATCGGCGATGTCTACCTCGCCTGGGAAAACGAGGCCCACCTGGCCCGCCTCGAATCGGCCGGGGAACTGGAGATCGTCTATCCGCCCGTCTCCCTGCGGGCCGAGCCGATGGTGGCCCTGGTCGACACCGTCGTCGACCGCCGCGGAACCCGCGAGGCCGCCACCGGCTACCTGCAATTCCTCTACTCGCCCACCGCTCAAGAGGTGATCGCCAGGCGGTACTTCCGCCCGATCGATCCCGAGGTGCTGGCCCGGCATGCCGACCAGTTTCCCACGCTGCGA
>JBKDUK010000104.1:0-14134 GCA_046339535.1 Planctomycetaceae bacterium
GTTGAATTGCACCACGAACTGCCCCAGGTTCACGCCGTGCGGACCGAGGGCCGTACCAACCGGGGGGGCCGGGGTGGCTTGACCACCCGTGACCTGCAACTTGACCTGGGCAACAACCTGCTTCGCCATGGAGACGCCTTAAACCGCTTCCACTTGCCAGTAACCAAGCTCGACCGGTGTCGACCGGCCGAAAATCTCAACCAACACGTTGACCCGGCCACTCACTTCGTCGACCGTCTCCACCGTGCCTTCAAAGCTCTCGAAAGAGCCCTCCTTGATCTTCACCCGGTCGCCCGGAGCAAAGTCGATCTTCACCTTGGGCTGCGCCACCTCTTCCTTGGCGGTCTGCTGCCCCAGCATCTTCACGACGTCTTCGTCCTTCATCGGTCGCGGCTTCTCAGCCGCTCCCGTGAATCCGCCGACGCCGGCTGTCTCGCGAATCAGATACCAGCTCTCATCATTCAGGATCATCTTGATCATGATGTAGCCGGGATACAACTTCCGCTCCGACACCCGCCGCTTGCCGCCGCGAGTCTCCGCCACCTTCTCGGTCGGAATCAGAATCTCCGACACCAGGTGACCCAGATTCTCCTGCAACACCCGCCGCAGAATGCTCTCGCGAACAGTCCGCTCACGATTGCTCGTCACCTTGAGCACATACCAGCGGGGCTGGTCGTCTCCGGGCATTTCGGGAGCTGCGTTCATCTCGTGAGACTCAATCTTTCTGGAAACCGGCGGTTTCACCGCCGCACGTCACACACCAGTCCTCAACGCCTGGGCCACCCAAGTGGCCCGCAGGGTTTGCCACCCTGTTGTCTCTCTCAAATCCAGTCTCTGCGTTGCTTTGCGGCTGAACGACCTCGGCCTCGAAAAGCACCGCATTCACATTCACCCCGAGCACGCCTGACTCAGGTCACCACAATCCCCAAGGTCGTCAGCAACCACGCCCAGAAGGCGTCGAACAGAAACAACACCAGGGTCAGAAACGCCATCGAGCCAATCACGACTGAGGTCGCCCGCACCAACTCTTGCCGACTCGGCCAGGAGACCTTGGCCATCTCGGCCTCGACCGCGATCAGGAACTCCGCAAACTTCGGCATGTTGACCAGCCGGAACGCGAGCCAGGACAGAATCCCGACGAACGCCAGAGGAAACACACTCCGGACCCACTGCTTGGAACCCGCCAAGGGGCCCCGAGCCATGATGTATCCCCCAGCCAAAGCGATCAGGATCAACGCTCCTGCCGTCAACTGCCGGGTCAATCGTCCCTGATTCTTCTTGTACAAGCCAACCGAAGTCAGCTCGCTCAAGAATGTTCCTTCATCCGCTTTCGCCATCGCTCATCCACGCCAGGAGTGAATCGTTGATCTCTTGCCGCGAACACTAACAGCACGACCGCCTCGCCACCACCCACAACACCACGAATCCGCGACACCCTTGTCTGGGTCACGCCACTCGGCTGGTGTCACCGGACTGTCTGGCGACATCGGACTCTCTGGCGACATCGGTGCGTCGGAAGCCTACCTGACTCCGAGTCCGAGACCACACCACCTTCCACCCGCCCGCGGTTTTGGAACCCGACTCGCGGATCCTTGGATCCAGAGACGGCTTCCCTACGCTGCCAGCACGGGCGGAGGGATTTGAACCCCCAACCGTCGGATTTGGAATCCGATGCTCTGCCGTTGAGCTACGCCCGTCCTCACCCACGTCTGGCAAGACAACTCTGACAAACCATCCGAGATGGAACTCAGAGCGATCCAGCACTGCGGTGGGCCTTCATGCCGCGGTGATCCGCGACTTACTTCTTCCGGGATTCCTTATGAGCGGCGTGCCGACGGAGCTTCTTGCAGTACTTCTTCAACTCCAGACGGTCGGTTCCCCGGGTCTCCTTCGGAGTCCGGTAATTCCGCTGTCCTGACTCACCGCATTCCAGCCAGACGTACTCGCGAACCATCACAAGTCCCTTTCACACACCAGCACTCGGTAACTGCTGTTTGGTCGATGCTCCCCAACCAGAATTGCTCAGTCTCGGACTGACCAGGGATCGCACCACACACACCATTTCGCTGCAAGCCAGAAAAACCAGCCTCCCGGTTGCCTCAGCGAGGTCGCCGGGAGGTGATTCTGACCGAATCGACACTTGAATTCCAACTGTCCTCAGGCCGTTGGACCGAGAGTGCAGTCGCCGAAAGAAAGCCGAAGCGGGTGAGGCCCGTCGGGCACTCACCCATTTCGACCGTGACTATTCCAGAACCTTGGTGACCACGCCCGAACCGACGGTCTTGCCACCTTCACGGATGGCGAACCGGCTTCCCTCGTGCATGGCGATGGGCTGAATCAGCTCAACTTCCAAAGCCACGTTGTCGCCAGGCATACACATTTCCGCAGCACCGACCAGCTTGGTCGAGCCAGTCACGTCGGTCGTACGGAAGTAGAACTGGGGACGGTAGCCGCTGAAGAACGGGGTATGACGTCCCCCTTCTTCCTTGCTCAGCACGTAAACCTCACCCAGGAACTTGGTGTGCGGCTTGATTGCGCCCGGCTTGCACAGCACCTGACCGCGCTCGATATCGGTCCGTTCCACACCTCGCAGCAGCAGGCCAACGTTGTCACCTGCCTCACCCGTGTCGAGAGTTTTCTGGAACATTTCGACGCCGGTGCAGACCGTGTCGCGGGTCGGCTTCAGGCCGACGATTTCCAGCTTGTCACCCACCTTCACGACCCCCTGCTCGATACGGCCGGTGGCAACGGTACCACGACCCTTGATCGAGAAGACGTCTTCAACGGCCATCACGAATTCCTTGTCCTTCAGGCGGACAGGCTCGGGAATGTAGCTGTCGAGAGCGTCGAGCAGGTTCCAAATGCACTTGGCAGCCGCCTCGTCCTTCCCCTTCCCCTCGAGCGCTGCCTTCGCGTTACCGCGAATGATGGGCACATCGTCGCCGGGGAAGCCGTACTTGGTCAGCAGCTCGCGGATTTCCATTTCCACCAGCTCGAGCAACTCTTCGTCGTCGACGAGGTCGCACTTGTTCAGGAAGACCACCAGGGCAGGCACGTCCACCTGCTTGGCCAGCAGGATGTGCTCGCGGGTCTGGGGCATCGGGCCGTCGGCAGCCGACACCACCAGAATCGCTCCGTCCATCTGGGCGGCACCGGTGATCATATTCTTGATATAGTCGGCGTGGCCCGGGCAATCGATGTGGGCGTAGTGCCGCTTGTCGGTTTCGTATTCGACGTGGCTGACCGCGATGGTCACGGTCTTCGTTTCGTCGCGAACCGTGCCCCCCTTCGCAATGTCGGCGTAGCTCTTTTCCTGGGCGAAGCCCTTGGCCGACTGCGTGGCCACCAGAGCCGCGGTCAGAGTGGTCTTGCCATGGTCAATGTGGCCAATCGTCCCCACATTGACGTGCGGCTTGGTTCGTACAAATGTGCCCTTCGCCATCGCGTCTCCCTAGCTCAATCTGGTAGTCGTGTCTCGCACACCCGGGGGTGCGGGAGTGTGGTGAGTGATCGTGTTGTGCCCCGCCACCGCGGCGGGACCTCTGGTTTTGCTGGGCATCCGGAACGGCCCCACAATCGGAAGTGTCCTGTCAGAGATGACCCCACAGGACGACTCCCCTCTACAGGCTCCTCAAAGAACAGATCCAGAGCCGCCCCTCAGGCCATCTCTTCGGCCCAGGCGACTCCAGTTCCCAATCTCCGAGACCCCCTCCGCCACTGGTTGCGATTCGTGGCCGGCCTTGCGGTCAGCCACAATGATCTCTTTCCAACTTCCCCGGCGTCTTCTTGTTCACCGGGACGATTTGGCGAGAGCCACCAAAGCGTCATCTGGAGTCGACGACCACCACCAGCTCTCCGTCACGACGGCAGAAGCACGTCGATAACGGACACTTCCCGGCGGCATTCGCCCGCACCGTGTCAGTTGCCACACCAACACAGAGCAAGAGCTGCTGACGGGATTCGAACCCGTGACCTCGTCCTTACCAAGGACGCGCTCTACCAGCTGAGCTACAGCAGCAGAATCCGGCACACGGCACCGCTCCCGATGGGGAAGCCCTGTAGATTAGCAACTGACAAGGCAGGATGCCAGCCACAGGCGAACCGTGTGCGCACTTTTTTCGCGACTTTCGAGCCTGCACCATCCCCCGGCTGAACCAGGGTCGGTGTCTTCTCGATCCGTTTGCTTCCGTCAGAGCCCCGCAAGGATCTTTGGTCAGCAGAGCGGGCGAAGGGAATCGAACCCTCACGGCCAGCTTGGAAGGCTGGGGCTCTACCATTGAGCTACGCCCGCATCTCACGCTTTTGGAAAGCCCCAGGCACACTGCACTGGTGCAATCCTCATCCGCACTCACTGACGACAATCGGTCGATCTTCACCCGGTCCGCAGGTGTTCCCGACCGCTCTCGACAGGGCTTTGTCCGTCCGTCAGGCAAGTCCTTCAGGCGTCAAGCCAATCATCACACCACTCCCAGTGGGGGAAGCAGGATTCGAACCTGCGAAGGCAGAGCCACCAGATTTACAGTCTGGCCCATTTGGCCACTCTGGAATTCCCCCGCTCAACCTCTCAACTCAACTCTCAGACTCTCGACTGTCAACCTCTCACTTAAATCCGCAGCCCAACTGGCCGTAAACTGCTTTCTGACGGCATTCCCCGCACTTGCAGTCTCAATCAATCCAGTGGAGCTTCGGCATGTCCAGCACCCCAATCGGGGCAGTGGTCAAAGCAGAGACGACCGGTCTGTGTCGTCTGTTCGCATCCAGGTCGTCTGTTCGCATCCAGCAGCAATCAGGTCAACCGAATCCGGCGGACCCGCCTCGCCACCATTCGCTCCCGCACCTGAGAGCTGGCCCGAAACCGAGATGAATCCCGGCCTCCGTCCGGCCTGTCCGGTGTCTCGAGTGAAGTGGCGGCAGCCGCCGACTTCGTGAGCTAGCGGTGGGATTTGAACCCACAACCACCGGTTTACAAAACCGGTGCTCTACCGTTGAGCTACGCTAGCCTGGCGCCCCGTCGGCTACAACGGAAGTCCGGAAGTATACCGGGTGGCGGCGTGAACGCAAGAGAAAAGACACCCGGGTCGCAGGGTGGGTTCAGTCCCTGGGGAGGCTGTCGCTACCACCCCACCCCCTCCCTTCGGCGGATCCGGTCCGGCGGTCTTGGATTGTTCCCCCGTCACATTGGTGTTACACTCTCTCGTTCGCACCCCTGGATCCCCGGATCATGTTCGAGACGATTTCCAAAGGGCTGGAAGGTGCTCTCGGTTTTCTGCGCGGTCAATCGAAACTGACCGAGTCGAACATTCGCGAGGCACTCGCCGCCGTCCGCCAATCGCTGCTGGAGGCCGACGTTCACTACGACGTCGCCCAACAGTTTTGCGATCGGGTCGCGCGCGCCGCCGTCGGACAGCAGGTGCTGGAATCGCTCAAGCCGTTCGAGCAGTTTGTCGGTGTGGTGTACCGCGAACTGATCCAGTTGATGGGGCCGGTCGATCATTCGCTGGGGCTGCGAAAGGGGACGGTCGGCATCATTATGATGTGCGGGTTGCAGGGGAGTGGCAAGACCACCACCTGTGGCAAACTGGCCCGCATGCTCGAGTCGGAGGGGTGGCGTCCCCTGTTGGTTGCCGCCGACCTGCAGCGTCCGGCCGCCATCGACCAGTTGAAGGTCATTGGCGAGCAGCTGTCGATTCCCGTCTACAGCGAGCCCCCCAATTCCGATCCGGTGCGGGTTTGCCAGAATGGTGTGGCCCAGGCGAAGCGCCAGGGAGACATCGATGTGGTCATTCTCGACACGGCAGGCCGCCTGCATGTCGACGAAGCCCTGATGCAGGAGTTGCGGCAGATTGACCGCAGTCTCAGCCCCGATCAGGTGCTGCTGGTCTGCGACGCCATGACTGGTCAGGATGCCGTCAACTCGGCGAAGGCGTTCCACGACTCGCTGGAGCTCAACGGGGTCATTCTCACCAAGCTGGACGGTGACGCCCGGGGTGGGGCCGCACTGTCGGTCAAGTCGGTCACCGGTGTGCCCATCAAGTACATTGGCGTTGGTGAGCAGCTCGACAAGCTCGAGTTGTTCCACCCCGACCGCATGGCCAGCCGCATCCTGGGCATGGGAGACGTGCTGACGCTGTTTGAAAAGGCGCAGCAGGCCTTTGATGCCGAGCAGATGGTTGCGCAGCAGGAAAAGCTCCGCAAGGGGCGGTTCACGCTGACCGACTTCCGCGACCAGATGCAGCAGGTGAAAAAGCTGGGGTCGATTTCGCAGATCATGAAGCTGATCCCGGGCATGGGCCGGGTCGCCGACATGATGTCCGAGGCCGACATGGATCCCGAGCAGGACCTGGGAAAGATCGAGGCGATCATCGGCTCGATGACGGCCCAGGAGCGGGACAACCCCGAAATCATCGACATCAGCCGGCGGCGGCGGATCGCGCAGGGGAGCGGCACCGACCCGGCGATGATCAACAAGCTGCTGAAGGAATTTGCCCAGGCGCAGAAGCTGATGCAGAACATGGCTGGCCAGAGTCATCTCGACCGCCTGCGGTCGTTGCAGACCATGGCCAGCATGGGAGCGTTTGATCCAGGAGCGGAGCTGCAGTTCAACAAGCAGCGCAGTGCCCGGTCCGAGATCGACCGCGACAAGAAAAAGAAGCTGCGGAAGGAAGCGAAGAAGCAGCGGAAGAAAAACCGCCGCTGACCGAGGCCGGGGGGCGAATGGGCACAGGCCGGCGTCGCCACCTTCCGCACCCATTCCCGACCTGTAGTGATCTGCGGTCACCCACCGGTGATTTCGGATCGCAAGACCGATTTCCAGTCGACCTGTTTCGTTGTGATTTTGAGGAGTGTCTGTTCGTGTCTGTTCGGATTCGCATGCGTCTGCATGGGCGGAAGCACCGCCCGTTTTTCCGGATTTGCGTGATTGATCGCCAGAAGGCCCGCGACGGTCTGCCGATCGAGGAGGTGGGAACGTACGATCCC
This sequence comes from Planctomycetaceae bacterium, assembly GCA_046339535.1. Classification (GTDB taxonomy): domain Bacteria; phylum Planctomycetota; class Planctomycetia; order Planctomycetales; family Planctomycetaceae; genus UBA10511. Next base: position 6,979 of record JBKDUK010000104.1, read on the forward strand.
ACCATCCGCGACAAGGCGGCCCGCGTGAAACTCGACATGGAGCGGGTCGAGTTCTGGATCTCGAAGGGGGCTCTCCCCAGTGACCGGGTCGCCACGTTGATCAAGAAGATCAAGGCGAACGACTTTGGGGTGGCCAAGGCGGCTCCCGAGCGGGTGGCTCCCAAGCCCCTGCCGGTCGCTGAAGAGGCTCCTGCCGGGGGCGAAGCTTCCGCCGAGACCCCCGCCGAAGGCTGAGCCGCGCCTCGCCAGACACCCGACCTCCGCCGTGATCTCACGGCGGTCCCGCCGGTGTGGAGGACCCCATGCGGTTCGACCTGCTGACTCTCTTCCCCGATCTGTTCGAGAGCTATCTCCAGCAAAGCCTGCTGAAGAAGGCGCTCGACCGGAACCTGGTCGAGATTCAGCGGTGGAACTTCCGCGACTGGGCGACCGACAAACATCAGTCGGTCGACGACAAGCCTTATGGCGGCGGGCCGGGGATGCTGATCCGGTGTGAACCGGTGTTTGATTGCGTGGAGTTCGTGCAGCGGCAGGCTCCGCAGCCCGGGCGGTTGATCATGTTGACCCCCGCGGGCCGCACCCTGGACCAACGACTGGTGGAATCCCTGGCGTGTGAACCCCGGTTGCTGCTGTTGTGCGGACGCTACGAAGGATTTGATGAACGGATCCGGCAGGGCCTGGCCCCGCTGGAAATCTCGATTGGTGACTACATCACCAACGGTGGGGAAGTTCCCGCCATGGTGCTGATCGAGACCCTGATCCGACTGGTGCCGGGTGTGCTGGGGGATGAGACCAGCAGCCGTTACGAGTCGTTTGCGGAGTCGGGACGGCTGGAATACCCCCAGTACACCCGGCCTCGCGAGTACCGCGGGATGTCCGTTCCCGAGGTGCTGCTGAATGGAAACCATGTCGAGATCGCCCGCTGGCGCGAAGCCGCCAGCCTCCAGCGGACCCGCGAACGTCGCGGGGGCGATTCGGCTTCTCCGGCAGCTTCCCGCAGGCTGTCGGGTCTCGTGCCACCCCCCCCGGGTGGCCCGTCGGAATCGGGGGATGGGTCCCGGGTTGCAAACCCCGGCTAGACCCCCCTCCCGACCTCTTCACCCACAAACCTCCTGTATCCCAGAAAGGATCCGGGCCCATGTCTCTGCGTCAGGTTGAACTGCTCAAGAAGGTCGAGGCCTCGAGCCTGCGGGAAAATCCCCTGAAGTTCGAAATCGGCGACACCGTCAACGTCCACACCCGCATCCTCGAAGAGGGTGACAAGGAACGGATCCAGATTTTCAGCGGCATTGTCATCGCCCGCCGCGGTGCCGGGACCCGCGAGAGGTTTACCGTCCGCCGCATTGTCGCCGGCGAAGGGGTCGAACGCTCGTTCCCCGTCAATTCCCCCAAGATCGCCAAGCTCGAAGTGCTGCGTCACGGCAAGGTTCGTCGCGCCAAGCTCTTCTACCTCCGCGACCGCGTCGGCAAGGCCACCCGCCTCACCGAACGCCGTCCCAAGAAAGACTAGTCTCCCCCGACCGCCAGTTCGGACAGTCCCTCTTCCCTCAACCGGGAATGACCCTCCGCTGGCCGTCGCTGTGGTTGGCTGCGACTTGCGAAACGCCGTGGTCCGACATGTTCCGTCGGACCAACGGCGTTTTTCTTGCGTCCCGGGCCCCGCGCCTCCTCCGCCCGACTTTCGACCTTCCCACTCCGCTCCGGTTCCTTCTTCCTTCACACGAGCCCCGCATGTCGGCCGCCTGGTGGGAACGCTCTTGGGACTGGTTTTGCGACCTGGTCGCCCGGGCGGCTCCCGCCGGCCCTCAAGCCCGCTGGTTGAACCTCTGGCTGGGGGATGCCGGGGAGCGCGTCGCCGCCCGGCACCTCCGCCGGGCCGGGATGAAAATCCTCCTCCGCCGGCACCGGACCCCCCAGGGAGAAATCGACCTCATCTGCCGGGAGGGCAACACGGTGGTGTTTGTTGAGGTCAAGACCCGCCGGGGAACCGGCACTGGGCTTCCCGCCGACGCCGTCGATACGGCGAAGCAACGGCAGCTCACCCGCCTCGCCCTGGCGTTCCTCAAGACCCACCGGCTGCTCGAACACCCCGCCCGGTTCGATGTCGTGGGAATCGTCTGGCCCGACCCCCAGTCTCCCCCCCAGATCACCCACTACCGCAACGCCTTCGAAGCTCACGGGCACGGCCAAATGCACTCTTAGGCCGCCCAAGCCCCACCCGGCAAGGCTTGAAAAAGCGGATCATTCCAATAACTTCGGTCCACGGTCCACGGTCCACGGTCCACGGTCCACGGTCTCACCCGCGCGCCCGCTTCTCCGCCACCAATCCCCGCGCCTGTTCGGCCACCGCCACGACCAGGTGCCCCATCTTGGGATGGGCGGGTTCAATGTCGGGGGGCAGCCCGGCAGCCAGCAGCGTCTCGCTGGCGGTGGGGCCAATGCTGGCGATCACACACTTCCGGGCGGCCGCCAGGAACGCCTCATCCCCCACCTCCTCCCGGGCCACCTGTTCCACATGCCGCCACTGCTGGGCACTCGTGAACAGCAACACGTCGTAGTCACCCGCCACAATCCCCCGGATCGCCTTCCGTAGCGGCTGGGTGTCTTCCGGAAGTTCCCAGCGGTAGACCGGCACCGGCACCACCTGCGCTCCCAGTTCCTGCAGTCCCTGGTACAGGTCGGGATTGGGAATGCCGTATTCCTGCACCGCCACCACCCGCCCGGCCACCGAACCGTGCCGGGCGATCGCGTCGAGCAGTTCTCGCCAGGTATTGGGCTCGGGAACCTGCACGTCGATCCGCACCCCCCACTCGCGCATCACCACCGCCGGCTTGGGCCCCCGCACCACCACCACACAGTCGCGCAGGGCGTCGACCAGTTGGGGCAGGGTCATCTGCAGCGCCAGCACCTCGGCCAGGGCCCGTGCGCCGACCCCCGTCAGAAACACCATCACATCCACCCCCCCCGTCCGCAGCCGGTCGCCAAACGTGAGGGCGGCGGCGTTCTGCTCGAGAGGGATCTCGCGCATCGACGGGGCCACGACGGCGTGTCCCCCCAGCCGCTCGATCAGCGACTGCATCTCGGCCTGCTTGCGGCTCTCGAACGAACAGAGCCGCAAGCCCGCCAGCCGCCCCCCACTGGCGGGGGCCCCGGTTGAAGCCGGCCCCTCGCGGTCAGATTCCGCACCAGACATCACGCACCTTCCGAAAGCCGGTTCGTCAGTCCCGCCCCCCACATCCCGGAGCACGGCGATGACGAACGCTACGCTGCTCATTTTCGCCAGTTGCGGCAAGGCTGACAAATGGTCGGCAAGAGCGTTGCCGGTCGGTGCTGGCCCCGCATGGGGGCTGTGCGATGTTGCGGGGAACGCCCGAGTCCACCATCCCCGCGCGCAGGCCATCAACAGCGCGCGACTCGCGATACGTGACCCCGGCACGAACCGCTCAATACCCCAGTGGTTCATCTCCCAGATCAATCACATGCGGTTTTCCATTCTGGGGAGCGATCCGCAGTTTTCTCGCAAACCGCGGGTTCTTTTTCAGAAAGTCGGCGAGGCTGTCTTTGGCAGCGGACCAGGCAAAAGTCTTGCTGTTCTTTTTCTTCCGTTGCTTCGCATTGTCTTTCTTCCGCTCGGCGTCGATGTGCTCGATGGGATAGGTCAGGTGAACCTCAAAGTCCCGGTCGCCTCCCGCCTTGTCGAGCATTTCGAGTGTGGTCCGCTCGGGATTGCCATGTTCGCCATCTCCCGAAAAAACGTAGTGGTCGGCGGTGATGCTTTCGAAAAAATCAGGTTGGATGTTCCGGTCGCTGCCATGGTGCGGCGCTTTCAGAATATCGACATGCAGCGTCTGTCCCTTCTTCAGCAGGCCCGCCTGCCGGAGTCCGTCGAGAATTTTGTCTCCCCGGGCGTCACCGGTCAGCAGGATCTTTTTGGGGCCTGCCTCGACCAGAGCAACAATGCTCGAGAGGTTGAAGGGGGAGTCATCGTCGTAGGCGGCGAGAGCGGCTCCCGCCTTCAGCTTGGCCTGGTTCTTGACCCACTTCTCGAATTCCTTGCGCAGCTTGTCGATTTCCTTCTGCTGCGGTCCCAGGATCGTGACTTTCAGGGACCCAATCTGAAGCGGCTTGAAGGGTTTGGCGGCGACGATCAGGCCGTCGGCTGATTGCTGGTTCGAAATGCCCAGTTGGCTGGCGTAATTCTCCAGCGTGGCTCCCTGCGGAACACTGGCCAGCACCTTGCCGACGTCGGGGCTCAACCCCTCGAGTTTCGCGATTTGACCGAGGGAGGCCACGCCATACGCGGCGGCCGTGGTCTTCTGGACCAGCCCCGCCTCCTGCTGGAGCAGCCGGGCGAACGAGTTGTGCCACAGGCTCTTGATCTTGAGGGAGACCAGTCGTTTTTCCCGCTGGGCATCGGCCAGGCTCTTGAACAGGTCGAGCATCCCCTGGATGTGATCGTCATCGATGTGGCTGATCATCACCAGGTCGACCGGCAGCGGCTTGCTTTCTTCGATCTTCCGCTCCTTCCGGATCTGGCGCAGCCGCGGCTCCAGCGAGTCCTGGTAAATCGTCGCCGGACCCCCGTCGATCAGCATCAGCCCCGGCTTCTTGCTGGTTCCGAAATGCAGGCAGAGACAGTCTCCCTTCGCTGCCCGCAACACATCGAGAGAAAACAGCATGACTTCACTCTCCAGAAAAGAGGTCAATGCGAAGGTGGGCTAAACAGACCACCGGTCGGGACGGCTCACCGTTTCTGAAACACCCGCAGAATGTCGAGCATGCCATGCCCCTGGAAACTCCGCTCCCGCCCCCGTACAGGCCAATCGCAGCCGCGCGCGGAGGACTTGGCCAGCCGGGCGGAAATCTTCTTCGCCAACCGACCAGCGGGAATGCCAGACTGCGGAGTGATCAACAGATCCACTACCGCGACTGCGTTTTTTGAGTCGTGGAGCCAAACATCTCTCGGGATCGCGGAAAACTGCAATTCCCGTCTCCCTGCAGTGGACGAAAAAAAACTCATTTTGACCAGGCTCTTGGGCGAGAGTTCATGCGGAGGGAGAGTCATCGTGCACTCCATCGGAGAAGTTTCCCGGAGCTTACCGTCGTTAGACTCTGCTCCGACAGGGTACTCAATCGTATTGCCGACCATGTGGTATCTGCCGCGACATTGCGTGTGATGAATCAGGTCTTATCGGAGCCCGGCACCGATTTGGTTGTGCCCAGCCAGTGGCTGGAGTCGAAAGCGGAGTACAGTCACACGTTAAGTTCAACGCGGTTCAAGGCTGCAAGTTCAAAGCTGGCACGCAGCTTGGCTGACACCTCCTGTGAATTCGCAGGACATCCAAGTGACCATGGATAGGGGCCAACCGTCTCTTCGGGTGAATGGAGAGTTGTCGGGTCGCGTCCATGCGTCTCGTGAACAGACCCCTTTCTCAGCGCTCCCAAGCCTTCGGGATCAGCACTGGTGCAGAGTTGGGATTAGCTGTCCTCCACCGTTCTGCCGCCAGCCTGCAGGACGACGCACGCCGCGGCGCGGCTTGGGCGACAGGTTAAAAACCGATCGTACGACGGGTGATGCCCTTTTTTTGCGGACGGCTGGGTGACTGCTCGCGAACTCAGAGCCCCTTGTAACAGAGCCGGGGGACAAGGCGGCGGTGGATTTTGAGGAGGTCGGATTGAGCCCGCAGGACCTGGTCGATGTTTTTGTAGGCCGCCGGGCCCTCTTCGCGCAGGGCCGCGCTTCGGCGGCGGTCGAACCAGATTCCCCGCAGTTGCCGTTCCAGTTGGCCCACGCCAATCGCCTGCCGCGCCGCCGACCGGCTCAGCTCGCGCCCGGCGCCGTGTGAACAGGACTGCAGCGATTCCGGACAGCCGCGGCCTGCGACGTGGTAGGTCGCGGTTCCCATCGAGCCGGGGATCACCCCCGGCTCTCCCTCCGCCGCCGGCTGGGCCCCCTTCCGGTGGACCCAGAACTCCTCCCCAAAATGCCGTTCGCGACGCACATGGTCGTGATCGCTGTGGATCAGCGCCGGCCACTCCACCGCCACCGCGAACTGCTGCCGCAGAATTTCCTCCACGGCGCGCAGCATCGCCAGCCGGTTCTCGGCCGCATACCGGCGGGCCCAGGCGACGTCGTTGAGGTAGGCCTGCCCCGCCGCCGTCCCGGCGTCGAGACAGACCATCCCCTTCTGTGTTGCCGCACCCCGCGTGTGGTGCGCGGTGATCGCCTGGCCCATGCCCCGCGAACCGCTGTGGACCATGACCCACAGCCGTTGGTCCGCGTCGGCCTGAAATTCGAGAAAATGATTCCCCCGTCCCAGGGTCCCCAACTGCACCTGCCCGTCGCGGGACGACAGGGTCTGCAGACGGGGATGGCTGAGGGAGCCCCCGGCCAACTCGGCCGGCAACTCACGCCGGTTGGCGTGCCGGTTCGAAGGAACAGTTCGATACAGGGCGGCGAGCAACCGCGCCGCGCTGTGTTCGTCGTCCAACAGGTCGGCGGTGGCGTCGAGCGCCACCGCCGCCATGCCGCAGCCAATGTCTCCCCCCACGGCGGCGGGATAAATCAGCCGGGTGGTCGCGACGACCGCCCCCACGCAGACGTCGTGCGACAGATGGACATCGGGCAGCAAGACGACGTGTCGCACGTCGTCTTGCTGCCGCAGCCGTTCGGCCGCGCGCGCGACCTCAGCGGTCAACGGCTCGGCCGACCAGACGCGCAGAGTCGCCTGGGGTTCGTTCAGGATGGCCCCTCCGGCCGGCTGGCGTCGCAGGCGCTGCTGCGTCCCAGCAGGTGGAACATCAGCAGAGGGGTTCGCTTGCGCGTGATGGACCGGGCCACCTCGCTCCGCAGCCAGCCCGCCCGGTCGGCGAGCCGGGCCTCGACCTGCGGCCGGTCGTATTGATCGGGGGGCAGATCGGCGACCACGGTCACCAGCAGGGTGGAGGAAGCGGAATGGGTGACCGAGACAATCCGCAGACTGTCGAGCAGGTCATCGCGCAGTTCACCGCCGACGATCTGGTCCAGCGTCTGCTGAACCTGCTGACAGAGCTGCCGCGTTTTGCGGTCGAGCTTGGTCCGCTGGCGATCGGGGCGGAAGTAATCACGGGGATCGACCCCGTCGTCATCGTGCAGTTCACCACAGTGCGCGCGCAG
>JBKDUK010000105.1:0-14065 GCA_046339535.1 Planctomycetaceae bacterium
ACTGAACGGCGTCTTCAACCAGAGTCGTGTCTCACACCAGGGACGCGAGCATGTCTTCAACGCGGCGATGTTCCGGCTGCATCCCCGCACCCACGCATTCGAACTGTGGGCCGAGGGAACCAGCAACCCCTGGGGCATCGCTCTCAACGAACGGGGCAGCGCCTTTGTCTCGGCGTGTGTGATCGACCATCTCTGGCACATCGTGCAGGGTGGCTATTACCACCGGCAGGCGGGGGCCTATCCGCCACACACCTGGAAGATCGAGTCGATCGTCCAGCACAAGCACCAGAAGGCGGCATACTGCGGCCTCACCTGGTTCGACAGCGATGTCTATCCAGCGGAGTACCGCGGACGACTCTATATGGGGAACATTCATGGCAACTGCGTGAACGTCGATTCGTTGAAGCGCACAGGATCGACCTACTTCGCCACCGGCGAGCCCGACTTTCTCTCGACCGACGACGCCTGGTTCATGCCGGTCTCGCAGAAGGTCGCTCCCGACGGCTGCCTGTACGTGCTCGACTGGTACGACCAGTACCACTGCTATCAGGACGCCAACCGCGATCCTGACGGGATCGAGAGGGCGAAGGGGCGGCTGTATCGGGTGAGGTATGGACAGTCGCCGAGAGCCCCCAGGTTTGATCTGTCCCGTGAGACAGACGAGCAGCTCATCGCCCGGCTTGGCTCCCCCAACGTCTACTTCCGCGAAACGGCCCAGCGACTGCTGGTTGAACGGAACACTCCGGCTTCGCGCAACACCCTGGCCCAACTGGTGCAGAGCCCCAATACCTCATTCCGCCAGCGGATGCACGCCCTGTGGGCGCTCGCGTCGAATGGTCTGGAGCCGAAGGTTCATCTCGCCCTGCTGTTCCATACCGATGAGGCGGTGCGGGCGCATGCGGTGCGGTGTGCGGGGAATTCGAAGTCGCTCGATCCTGCCGTGGCCCACCGGGTGGCGGAACTCGCGCAGGATCCCTCTCCCGAGGTTCGCCTGCAGGTCGCCTCGGCGGTGCCGCGCATCGAAACAATCGACCGGCTTGATGTTTTGTTGACTGTGCTGGAGCAGCCCACCGACGATCCCCTGTTGCCGCGCGTCGCCTGGCGGCAGATGCTCCCCGAGATCGCCGGCCGGGGGGAAGAGTTCGTCACCCGCTGGCAGCAGGCCTTGAAGATGCCCGCCCCTGTGCGGGACGAATTGGCCCCGCGGTCGCTCGACGTGCTGTTGACGCGGCTCGCCTCCCGGGAAGGGGGACAGGCTTTACCCCCGGCGGCCATCGCGAAGTTCCTCGCACCACTGCGTGACGGGGCCCCCACCGCGTTCCGGGATTGTCTGCGGCGCATCGCCGCGCGGATTGAATCGGGCGAGTTGCCCAAGTCGGCCCTTCCCGGGCTGAAGAGCGAACTCGAACCGACCCTCGCGCCGCTGCTGGCGAATGCCGCCGCGCATCCCGGCGGTCTCGATGCCGCGTTGCTGGTGACCGCCTGGGGTGATCCCCGGGGAGTGCAGGTCGCCCGGCAGAATTTCGCCACCCGCGGACTGGCTCCCGAACTGCGTCTGCGGGCCTTGCAGGCCCTGGTCGCCAGCCGCGATGCGGGGCTGCTCGACACGGTCGCCAAAGCCCTGTCCGAACCAGCCGTCGTTGGTCCCCGGCCTGATCCCAAGGCGCAGGAAGCGGCCCGCGAGTTCCCGGGCCAGGTCCTCGCGGCGCTGGGCCGTCTGGACGACCCTCGCGTGGCGGAAGTGGTCTTGCAGGCGTGGGAGAAACTTCCCCCCGAGGTCCAGCCGCGCGCGGTTGAACTGCTCGCGGGACGAGTGGCCTGGGCCCGGCAGTTGCTGAACGCGATGGGGAACAGGCAGGTCCCGCCGACCCTAATGAATCAGACTCAGGCCCGCAATCTGCTGGCCCTGCGCGATGCCGAACTGACCGAGCTCGTCGCCCGTCACTGGGGCCGTATCCGCGACGGACGCAACCCGCAGCGCGATGCGGTGATTGCCGAATTCCGGGCCGAGTTCCGCAAGAATCCGGGCGATCCAGTCCGCGGGCAGGCGGCTTACGCCAAAGTCTGCGGTCAATGCCACAAGCTGTTTGGCGAAGGGGCCGAGGTGGGGCCCGACCTCACCGACAATGGCCGGTCGACCTACGACCAACTCCTCTCCAACGTGTTCGATCCCTCACTGGTCATCGGGGCCGCCTACCAGGCCCGCACGGTGCTCACCACCGGGGGCCGGGCGGTGACCGGGCTGGTCGTTGAAGACTCGCCTGAGCACATCATCCTGAAGGTGCAGGGGGGCAAGCTCGAGACCATTCCCCGCACCGAGATCGATGAGGAAAAGCAGAGCGAGCAGTCCCTCATGCCCGAGGATGTCGAGAAATCGCTCTCCCGACAGGAACTGCTCGACCTGTTCGCCTACATCACACTCGATCGCCCGCCGACCGATCCCGAGGCCAGGTCGATCCGCGGGCTGCGTGATGCCACGGCCCGTGACGCCACCGAACCGGCGCTGTTCGGCAGCATCCTGGTGGAGACCGCCCCCGGGTTTGTGACCCACAAAGTGGGGGAACGTGGTCTGGGTTTGCTCCGCTCGCACTGGAATCGCGAACGGGTATTGCGCACTCATCCGGTTGACAAGGAGACCCCTTGCGAATTGACCCGCACTGTGCAGATTCCGACCGAGGGCAAGCCCCGGCTCAAGCTGGAGGTCGCGCACGACCGGGCGGGGGACTGGCGCCTGGTGATCCTCGGGAATGGAGAACCGCTCCACGACCAGATCATCGGTCCGGAGACGGCGCAGGGGGGCTGGGTCAATCTCGAGATTGATCTGCGGAAGTTCGCCGGTCAGAGCGTGACACTGGTGCTGCAGAACGCCGCGAACAACTGGTCGAACGAATTCGGCTACTGGCGCGAAGTGGAGTTCGTCATCGACTGAGCGGCGGTGTTTCCGGCAGGCTCGGTTGAGGGCAGCGGAGTGATCCAACCCGTTTGGCCACGTACCAGATGCGGAACGTGCGGGCCGAGTTCGCGCAGGAAACGCTCGGGATCCGCCAGCGTGACAAGCCAGACTCGGTCTTGCCAGGCGGCGGGAAACTCCCGGTTGTTGAGGAACGGCATCCAAGGGAGACTCCACCACGTCCGGCTGGCGGGAATCTGGAACGGGACAGCCGCACGCAGTCGCAGTTCGCAGGCATCCCCAGGCGAACCGAGGGGAGCCGTCAGGGTTGCTTCCTGCAGGGCGTCATACATCAAAGCGACCTGGGTCCAGCCGCAGTCCCCCAGCAACCGGTCCGGCAAGAGCCAGAGCCTGCCCCGCCGGGCCACCCAGATCAGTCGCAGCAGGTGCATTCCGAAGGTCAGCCAGAGCCCCGCAATCAGTCCTTCAAACATCGCCAGTTCGGCCAGATCCAGTACCAGTCGCAGCATGCCCACTTCGAGCAATGCCAGGCCCACCACGACCAGTCGCCAGACTTGTCCGCCGTAATTCAGCCAGGCCCAACGGCCCGGGGCCCGGCGGAAAGAGTCGTCCCGAGAGAGTTGCGTCGGCCAATCGGCCGGCTCGCACTGCGGCAAGCCTTTTCGCGACAGCCACGACAAGCAGGCCAGGAATACGAACCAGGCCAAGAGTGCGAGGAGGAAATACGCCCCCCACCAGTCGCTCAGATAGGGGCGGTTCCAACGAATCCACTCCAGCTCTTGCAGCAGGGGCAACGCCAGGAACGGCACCAGCAACCACGCGAACAGGTTGACCAGCAGGCTTCGGAAGGGTTGGGGGACCAGCAGCACCCGACGGTTCGATTGCTGGGCAATTGCCAGGAGTTGTTGGTTGCGTGCGAGCTCAGCGGTGGAGTCGCCCCGTCCTTCGTGGGGTCGAGTCGACAGCAATCCCATCCCCCGAGCGGCCAGGTGCGGTGCCCGTTCCGCGAGGGCCTCCAGGGTGACCAGCTCATTCGCGGGGCGCAGCCGAAAACACTCGTGGGTCAGTCCCGATTGCACCACCAGTTCACGACGGGGGAGCAGCCAGGACAACAGCCAGAGCGGCAATCCGGGGCGGGCCACCACCGTCATCTGGCCCCGCGCAACCAGCAACAATTCGCGCCGGTCCGGTCCCAGCGAAACCCAGGACCTACCGCGGAGCACTTCTTCCAGCCGCACGTAGGGAATCTGCACCTGGCAGGGACCCAGGTGCCAGATCAGACGGTCTTCGGTCAGCACCAGTGTCTCAGCCACCCTCCGCCAGAGAATGCGAACAAATCCTTCCCCCAACCACAGGAGGGCCGCCAGCCACGGGATTACCAGCAGGACCAGATCGCGGACTTCCAGCAAGAGCAGCAGCCCCCCCATCCCAACCAGCAACAGACCCGCCGCCTGGAGCAGCATCCACAGCCAGTCGGCGTGCGGGGCAGACAGAGGAATGCGCTCCATGCCGGGCTCCAGTGGTCGCCGCAGATCAAACCACGCATCCGCACGGGAGACTCCGCTGCAGCGCGCCTGGGAAAAGGCCGTCCAGGCCAGGCCTGTCAGCAGCGCCAGCCAGAACCCAAATACCACCTGGCCGGTGATCCACCGCAGCCACAGCCGCGAGAATCGCTTGCCGAACAGTTCGGGCTCAATCCGGGGGTTGGGGAAGTGGTCGACCGGATCCCACCACTCGGTCGGCACCAGGGCCAATACACAGATCCCCAGCAGCGCCAGCGAACCGGCTCCCAGCACCAGCCGCAGGGTCAGATCGCCTGACGACTCGCGACCCGGTCGACCCGCAGTCGCTTTCCCCAGCCGCGGTACCGATACCCCACTCGGTGTGCCGGGAGCTGAATCTCTGGCTGTCCCTCGCTCTCCCTCCTCAGCAGCAGCCGGCATGGGAGAGCGTCCTCCAGCGGAAGGAAATTATTTGGCCGGGGCCGCGGCGGCTGCCGGCATCTCGGGCTTCGGACCCAGATCGTAAATCCGCAGGGTCTTGTCGAACAATGCCACCGCCACCCGCAGTCCATCCGGGTGCAGCGTCATGTCGTAGGCGACCCCGGGCAGTTTCACGTCGGCGAACGACTTTTCTTCGTCAAACTTCCAGAACCACAACGCCCCGCCGTTACCGCCCCCCGCCGCCACCAGAAACGGCTCGGTCGGATGGAACCGCAGTCCGTAGACACTCCCCTGGAAGTTCTCCTTGGGTTTCATCACCCGCAGTTGCTTGCCCATCTCGAAGTCGAACAGTACGACCGCGGGAATTCCCACCCCGGCGAAGGCGTTGCTCACCTCGGTAATGCCCCCCACCGCCAGCAGCTTGCCATCGGGCGAAAAGTCAATCGCCCGAATGCCCCCCACGTCGGCCTGGAACCCCCCGTCGTACTTCCAGAGCACCTTGGCATCCAGAGCGCGCACGAGGTTCCACGAGCCCACGTCCCATTGCTTCAGTACCCCCACCAGGTCTCCCGACACCAGGAATTTCCCCGAGGGATGAAACGCGACGTTGTACACATGCCGTTCGTGACCGGGCAGCTCCTTGACCAGCGACCCGTCGGCGGCCGACCAGACGCGTACCATGTTGTCATTGCCGCCGGTCGCGACCAGCGTGCCATCGGGGCTGACCGCCACGGCCCGCAGGTACCCCTTGTGGGCGGGAATCGCCCGCACCACCTTCGGTGTCGTGTCGAGGTCCGACCACCAGGTCAGTTTTCCTTCATGTCCCCCGGCGATCGCCTGATTCAACTGCGGAATGAGCTGCAGGGTTCCCACCCAGCTCGAATGCCCCGGCTGGTGCAGCGTCGGGCCGCCAATGATGTCCCAGCGGTGCAGGTTGTTGTCTTGCGCCCCGGCGAATACCTGCGTCCCCTGGGCGTCGAACTTGCAGGCGAGATAGGGGCGGTCGTGCGTCGCGGTGTTCAGCAGGCGCGCCCCCACCGGGTCGGGCTTGATCGGCCCCTTCTCCAACAAGGCCACCCGTTCCTGGGCGATCTTCAACTGCGCCTGCACCGCACCAACTGCCGCGTCGGCGGCTCCCTTCGCGTCGGTCGCCGGCTTCACGGCCGCTTCGGCCGGTGGGACCTTGGCGTCGGCCTCCGCCTTGGCGGCGTCGGCGGCTTTCTTTTTTTCCACCGCCTCGGCAAACGCCTTCTCCGCCGCGGCCTTGGCCTGCTCGGCGGCGGTCAACGCCGCCGTCGCATCGGTCGCCGCCTTGTCGGCCGCCTGCTGGGCCGCCTTGGCGTCTGCCAGGCCCTTCATCACCGCCTCGAGCTGTGCCTGCCGCTCGGCCACGCTCTTCGCGGCCACATCGACCTGAGCCGTCCAGCGCACCAGATCCTTCCGGGCAAAGACCAGCGCCGGGTGCTCTGCGGCCGCCGGCGTCGCTGGGGCTGCCGCAGCCGGGGCCTGTTCCTGGGCCGCCACGGTGCCGGCGAAGACTCCGCCCCACACCAGCAGCACCCCGCAGACTTCCCGGGTCAGGTTCTTCACACGCCGCAATTGACAAGGCACACACATGGCAGACCGACCCGAACTTCATTCCCGAAAATCCGGGTTCGCCTGCGCAGGGCGTGACCCGGGCCAAATCAAATCCGCAAGGGACCGCCTACGCCAACACTTCCGAGATCGCCTCGGTCTTCGGATCGGCTTTGTTGAAGGGGCGCCCCTCATGCCAGAACGCCTTCGAAGAATCGAGTCCCACCGCCTTGTAATAGGTGTGGAACAGGTGTCCGCCATTCACCTCGCGGTCGATCACGGCCGTGCCGTTCTCGTTGGTCTTGCCCACCACCGCTCCTCCCTTGATACCGCACCCGGCCACCACGACCGACCAAGCCTTGCTCCAGTGGTCACGACCCACCAGGTGATTGATTCGCGGCGTCCGGCCGAACTCGCTCATCACGATCACCAGCGTGTTCGCCAGCCGGCCCCGCTCGGCCAGGTCCTGGATGAACATGGCGAACGGCCTGTCAAATTCGCCCAGTTGCTCGATGTGGAAGTTGAAGTTCTCACTGTGCGTGTCGTAGTTGGTGTGCGTCACCTTCGTGAAGGTCACGCCCGACTCGACCAGTTGCCGGGCCATCAGGCAGTGCTGGGCGAACTCCCCCTTGCCGTACCGCTCTTTGTCGGCTTCGGTGATCTTCGTGAAATCGAACACGTCTTTCTTGGCCAGCAGTTGGGCGGTCTGCTCGAACGAGCCGTTGTACGCCTCGGTCTCGGCCTTCGCCCGCCCCTGGACAAACCGGCCCGAAAGCTTCGCCCTCAACTCGCGCCGCCGGCGGTCGTGTTCCTCGGCCAGGCCATCCGGCAGCTTCAGGTTCGCCGGGGGATTCGTCCCGCTCAGGTTGATCGGGGCGAACTGCGGCCCCAGGAACGACGGCTCGGAAGTCGCGCCGCCGCCATTGATCGTCAGGTAGCCCGGCAACGGATTACTGGGTGCGGTCAACTGCTGCGCGAAGGCCGAGCCCAGGCTGGGGTACTGGAAGCCCGGTGTCTCGCGGTGGCCGTACTGCATGATGTACGCCCCCTTGCCATGATCATCCTCGGCGGTGTTCACGCCACGAATCACGGCAAGATGATGCGCCTGCTGGGCTGTGTAGGGCAGCAGTTCACAAAAGTGCGTCCCTGGCACCGAGGTGGGGATGGTCAAAAAGGGGCCGCCCGTGTCGGTTCCCGGCTTCGGATCCCACGTTTCCAGTTGGCTCACCCCTCCCGCCAGGAAGAAGACCACCACCTGTTTCTGCTGACCGGCCAGTGCTTCGGCACCGCTGGCCGCGGTCATTCCGGTGAAGCCCACCGCTCCCATGGCCCCCACCCCCGTCTGCAGAAAGCCCCGGCGGGAAAAGTGGGCGGCCGATCCGCAGGCACGACGATCTCGCATGGCAGAACTCCGGGAGACGGAAGGAGCAGGTGATGGACTGAAATTCGGGTCGATGTCGGGTTGGTCGCACCGCGGTTCTGGTTGTCCCCTGACCGGGGAACACCAGGCCCGGTGGGCCGGTCATCAGTGGTTGAAGCGGAACTCGGCCGAAGAGACCGTGCCCCACACCAGTTCGTACATCAGAGCGGGGCGGGCCTCGGCGGGAGCACCGGCGAGGAAGGCCTGGACGTCGGCCAGGTCTTCGGCGGTGGGGAGCCGGGTGAGCGTGCTGAGGAACAGTTCTTCGGCAATCGCGGGAATGTTGTCGGCCGGCAGCTTCAGCATGCGGTCCACCGTGTTCGCCGCCTTGTGCCGCACCATCTGGGTGATCGCCGGATCATTCGCCAGGAACAGCGTCTGGTCGGCGGTCGCTTCGAAAGTCACGGGGGGCTTGCCCGGCTCACCGCCAAACAACTGCACGAACCGCTGCTCGTAACCCACCAACTTGTCGTACAGCGTCTGCTCATTCGCCATGTCTCCCAGGGCCAGCCGATGGGCGTCGACTTCGCCCGTCGCCTGCATTGTCGCCCAGGCGAATTGCGCGGGAGACAGTGTCTTCAGAATCGCCCGGGCGAAGATCGCGTCGGGAGGATTCACGTCGGGCTTTGCCGACCGGCTGGAACGCTGGTACGTCTCACTCAACACGATCTCGCGAATCAGCCACTTCAGGTCGAGCTTGTGGGCCGCGAACTGCTCGGTCAGGTGCGCCAAGAGCAGCGGATGCGACGGGGGATTTCCCGAATGGTCGAGGTCGAGCGGATGCACAATGCCCCGGCCCAGCAGCATCGCCCAGACCCGGTTCACCGTCGTCCGGCAGAATCGCCGGTTCTCGCCCGAGGCCAGAAACTCGGCGAACTTCGCCCGCCGGCTGAACCGGGGGACCGGACGGATTTCCTTGTCTTTGTCGTCGGGCTTCACCGCGTAGGCGTCTTCCGGCTTGTCGAACTTTGGCTCGCTGATCAGGCTTGCCTCGATGAACCGCGGCAGTGTGCTGCGCGGCCCCTTCGAGATCTTGTCGCGGACCTCAAAGACCGACTCGTACGTCACCTCGCCGTCCGCTTTCTCGGCGAAGACCACCTTCTTCTCTTTGTCGGTCATCACGAAACTGCGGACGAAGAAGGCCGAGACGCCGTAGTAGTGATCCTGCTTGAAGTCATCAATCTGCGGATGGTCGTGGCACTGGGTGCATTCGAAATTCTGCCCCAGGAAAAGCTTCGCCACGTCCTTGGTGATCACGTGCTGGTCGCCGTCGCGGTCGAGGTAGAACCGGGCGGGACCGCGGTTCGCCGCGTCGGAGCCATCGTTGCTGAGGATCTCGCGGACCAGTTGGTCATATGGCTTGTTCGCCGCGAAGCTCTCGCGGAGGAACTTCTCCCATTCCGGAATAGGGACATTCTTCTGCGGCAGACGGCGCATCAGCGCGACGTCGAACTGCCGTTGCATGTGCCGGGCGTACTCGGGACTCGCCAGCAAACGGTCAACCAATTGCTCGCGCTTTTGTGGATTGCCGTCGACCAGAAACGACCGGGCGACCGCCGAGCTGGGAATGGTGCCCGTCAGGTCGAGAGTGACCCGCCGCAGGAACTCGGCATCGTCGGCCAGAGGGGCGGCGAGCTCGGCGTAGTTGGGGGTCTGCAGGGCGATCAACCGGTCGATCTGCACCCGTAACGGTTCTTCGTCGGCCTGGGCAATCAAGGCCAGCCCCGACCAGATCGCCAACAGCAGGCCAGCCAGGTGCATCCCTGTCGCGATCGGCCGAGCACTGCGCCAGTTGGGGCTGTCGGAATTTTGCACCGAAGATCGAAGACAGTGTTCGGTCGCAGGCGGACACGGTGTCGTGGCGGGGGGGTGGATTCCCGGGAATGGGGAACCAGCGGCAGCCGACGGCAGCGGGCAGGGATCAGCCATGGGGGGCAAACTCCCGGAAAGACGGCGGGCGACGGCCGGGGCGGGTGAGGCAGTGGCCGGGATGGATGTGGGTGGCCAGATCCGCAGAATCAGGCCGGCACAGGTGGGACGCAACTGTAGAACCATCCAACGCCATCGGATGATGGGTAGGCAGGCTTTGATGCAAGCGGAATTGTGGCGAATTGACCGGGGGCAATCAAGGGGGAAGAGGCCTGTCAGGCAGGCTGCGGAGGCTGCAGGGACGAGTGCGATGGCTGTGCCGGGCGGGGTGATACGGGAGACAACGGCCACGGACAGTTGCTCCGGTCGCAGCGGCTTGCGCGATCGCACCGACCAAGACCCCTCGCACCAACGACAGGGCGGTATACTTCCGCCATCGGTTGTCTCTCTGGCCATCCAGCGCAGCCGGCGGCTTCAACCGGGGCCAGGAACTTCCCGACAACTGAAAAACAACAACGGACAATTCACACACGGAGCAGGCAGCATGCGGATTCGAATGATGGGGGGCGTGATGGGTTTGGTGTTGGCGGCGCTGGTCTGGGGGGCGTTCGCCCCGACCACAGGGGGGGGTGGCTTTGGGCCGGGCTCTCTCGCGCAGGCGCAGGACGAAGCCCAGCCGACGAAGGTGCCGGTGTTGGTCCTCTGGCGCGGCTCGGTCGACGACGAAAACCTTTTGGGAGAGCCCCCGGCGGTGATTGGCACTCAGCAAGAGCTGTCGGACCTCTGGCACAACTGGAAGCTGGCGGGAGAGATTCCGCAGATCGATTTCCAAGAAGTCCTGGTGGTGGTGCAGACCACCCGGGGAGGCCGTCTCAACCTGCAGGTCCGCCACACGAACGGCGCCCTCGACCTGCTCGCCCTCGCCACCCGCGACCTGCGCCCCGGCTTCCGCTACGTGATCGGGGTGATTCCCCGCGCGGGCTTGAAGACGATTGGCGACCAGGACCTGCCGGCGGTTCCCGAGGGGAAATAGGTGGTCGACGTGGGTCTGAAGACTGGGGGTTGGAGACGGGTTCGGCCCCCCCCCGTCTTCGGAGATCGACGTCGGATGTCGGTCGGATGCTGATTGAGGGACGCCGCTGGCCAGACCCGGGCAGCGGTCGGTCATGAGACGCACCGGCGTTGACTCCCCGCAGCGAAGTGACCTGGCAGCGCCATTGTCTCAAAAGCTGGTTGGTCCGGATGGACTGAGGTCCATTTGGCTCCCAGTCTCTGGACTGGAAATTGGTGGGGGTAGGCTTGCCCGCGCTTCGCTCTCCCTCGAAGATGCGGGTCAATTTCTCACGCGAGGAACCTCGGAGCTCTCCTTTCCGGAGTGGCGAGGTGGCTCGTGGTTGCGCTTCGTCGTGGTTGGTTTTCTGGTTCTTTTGCGGCACTGAGACCTGGTTCCATGGCACTGCACCTTGCTCCCCGACCCGAAGGTCGGTTTTTGCTCGTTTCGGAAGTGATCGACCGCCTCAAGGCCCGCTTTCCCTGGTGTGAGGCCGATTCGGTCTCTGGTCCCAAAGACGCGCAGGCGTTTCACACCCATCTGAGGCATGCCCATGCCGACGAGGAATTGTGCCAGCGGGTTCTCGACGCGGTTCCCCAGGCGCTGCGCATCACCATTGCCGATGCCTCGATCGGAACCGAGGCCCTGCAGCTGCTGCTGATGCCGGATCTGCCGCTGCGCGTCCAGAACGAGACCCTCGAGAACGAGTTGCAGATTCGCCCCCTGATCGAACGGAGCGCCCGCACGCTCGAGTACATCATCTGCTGATTCCCCTCTTGGGCCCTGCCGGCCGCGTTTGGTTCCTTGCCCCGCAAGGCCGGGGGCCAGGGGAACGATTCCGGGGAACTGGCAGTCCACTTTCTTCCGTTCGGTTCTCTGAGAGGGCAATGACTGCGAGATGCGGCGGTCCGCATTCGGCGCCACGGCAGTGGATCGGTTGCCGCATTGTCGGACTTGCACCCTCGCCTCTCGGTTCTTCTCTGGCCCCCACGCGATGCCCACGCTGATCGACCTGGCCCATCCCATCCATCCCGGAACCGCCCCCTGGCCGGGGACGCCGTCCGTCGAGACCCGGTTTCTCGACCGGGCGGCGGCGACCCGTTCCGACGAACGGCACTCGAACTCGACCCGGTTCGCGATGAACATTCATTGCGGCACCCATCTCGACGCTCCGTTTCACTTCTTCGACACCGGCCGGACGGTCGACCAGATTCCGCTGTCGCAGACGTTTGGTCCCGCCACCCTGGTGCGGCTGCCGCACCGGGGAGCCGGTCAGGCGGTGACGGTGGATGATCTGCGGCTCCACGAGACCAGCCTGCGCAAGACCCGCAAGCTGATCGTTCAGACCGGCTGGAGCGCCCGCTGGCTGCAGCACGATTTCTTCGAGGCCCACCCCGACATCTCGGTCGAGGCGGCGCGATTCTGCGTGGCCTGCGGCATCGAACTGGTGGGAGTCGAGACTCCGTCGGTGGATCACGCTCCGCACGACACGCATCTGGAGCTGCTGGGGAACAATGTGGTGATTGTCGAGTGCCTGCGGGGGCTCGAACAGGTCCCGCACGATGAGTTTCTGTTCGCCGCGATTCCCCTCAATCTCGCCGGCCGCGATGGGTCTCCCGTCCGGGCAGTGGCCATCGTGGAGTGACCGAATGCCCGCCCTGTTTGAACTTCCCCTGCGGGTGACCGCCGACGACATCGACCCCCTCGGTCACGTCAACAACATCCAGTACCTGAAGTGGATGCAGTCGGCCGCTCTGGCGCATTCAGCCGCGCAGGGCTGGCCTCATGAGGAATACGTCCGCCTGGGGGCGGGCTGGGTCGTCCGGACGCACACGATCGAATACCTGCAGCCCGCCTACGAGGGAGACGAGGTGGTCGTGATCACCTGGGTGGCCGACATGAAGAAGGTGACCTCACTGCGGCGGTATCACATTGAACGCCGTCGGCCCCGGGAGGATGGCAGCGGCCTGGCGGTCTCGCTGCTGGCCCGGGCAGCGACCGACTGGGCGTTTGTGGATTACACCAGCAAACTCCCCCGCCGCATCGCCCCCGAAGTCAGCCGCAGCTTCGAAATCGTTCCGCACGACACGCCTCCGCAGCCCTGAGCCCCGCCGGGGGCAACGAGCACGGAGGCCATACGTCGGGCAGCGCAGCGCTCTCTTCCCCCTCGGCTCGGGCCAAACCGGTGGAACCCCGCGGGCCGTTTGTCGGGAGGGTGGTGCCGCGGAAGTATTTTCCTGTCGAGGAGCACATCGCGGAGCCGAGGTGGCCCGATGGGCGGGGGCCGTATGTCACGCTGTGGCGAGACTGGATTTTCGGATTGGCGGCATGCTACGCTGAACACTTGGTGTCTGGTTTGAGAACTGTGGTTCTGGAGGGGACACGGGGCGGTTGGCCCGCGTGTCTGTCTGGTGTTCTGAATGGCGACGGTGGGGCCCGATTTCGAGAAGCAACCGCTGATTCCGGTCATTGCGCAGGATCACGCCAGCGGCGTGGTGCTGATGATGGCGTGGATGAATGCCGAGGCGTATGCCGAGACCCTGGCGACGCGGCGGGTGGTCTACTACAGCCGGAGCCGAAAGAAGCTGTGGCGCAAGGGGGAAGAAAGCGGCAACGTGCAGCAGCTGCACGAGCTGTATTTCGACTGCGACGCCGACACCCTGCTGGTGAAGGTGACGCAGATTGGCGGCGCCGCCTGTCACGAGGGATACCAGAGTTGTTTCTTCCGGAAGCTGTCGGCTGACGGAACGTCGTTTGAAACGGTGGGGGAACGGGTGTTCGATCCTGCCGTGGTCTACAAGAAGTCGTGAGTGATGTCTGAACAAAAGCTGAAGCTGGGAATTCCCGCGGGGAGTCTGCAGGAGGCGACGGGGGAGCTGTTCCGCCGGGCCGGTTATCAGATCAAGTTTTCGTCGCGGTCGTACTATCCCGAGATCGACGATCCCGAGGTTGAGTGCCTGCTGATCCGCGCGCAGGAGATGGCCCGCTACGTCGAGCAGGGGGTGCTCGACGCGGGAATCACCGGGCACGACTGGGTGGTCGAGAACAATTCGGATGTGCACGAAGTGTGCGAGCTGATGTTCTCGAAGGTCAGCCGGCGGCCTGTGCGGTGGGTGCTGTGCGTGCCGAACGATTCCCCGGTGCAGTCGGTGCAAGACCTGCAGGGGAAGCGGGTGGCGACCGAGGTCGTCGGTCTGACCCGGGCGTTCTTCGCGAAGCACGGGGTGACGGCCCAGATTGAATTTTCGTGGGGGGCCACCGAAGTGAAGCCCCCCAAGCTGGCCGATGCCATTGTC
>JBKDUK010000106.1:0-32533 GCA_046339535.1 Planctomycetaceae bacterium
TTCCCCACCCACGATTCGAACGTGGACTGAATGATCCAGAGTCATTCGTGCTACCGTTACACCAGCGGGGAGTGACAGCGAGACAACCAAGATCGTCTGCAGTTGGGGCGAATGGTGAACAGCCGCCCCGCGGTAGTGGTAGAGAGGATAGCGAAAGGATGAGAGCGAGTCAAGGGTGCGGATTCGTGATGAACCACCTGAAAACAAGGAGTTGAATCGCCACCAACCGGGATGCATCTCTCCTCCCTGGGCCGCGTTGCCCCTCCTGCTCAGAGCCGCCCTTTGTCGGGCGATTGGGACGGCCCCCCCCCGGCTTCCGCTCCGCCGCCCACTGGCGATCCGGAACCGGCGTTCGCCGCTGCCAGCGCGGCCGCATACTGCTCGGGGGTGTTGATGTTCAGCAGCGACTGAAGTTGGGGATCGACCTCACGCAATTCCTCGAGACCCACATCGCGGCAAACACAGATGTCCAGAAGCTCCTGGACTTTCAGGCGATTCGCCGACAAAAGCCGCTCAACCGCCGGGAGAACCGTGGGCCGATAGACGGCCGTCAGGCAGTGCCGGAGTATGCCATCGTAGGGAGCGGCAATCTCGGCATTCCCCAGCAACTCAAACAGCCGCAGGACAAATGGGGCAGTCAGCAGTGGAAAGTCGCAGCCAGTGACGAAGGCTGCGTCGACACCTGGTCCCAGTGCTGCCAGCCCGACGGAGATCGCCTCCAATGGCCCCTGGTGTGGTCTGCGGTCGACGACGATGCGAATTCCCGGTTCGAGGGGGGGCAGAGCCTGTCCCACGGCTGCGACCACCACCATGTTTGTCGGTGCGATCATCGGCCGCAGAATCCCGACGATTCGCTGCAGCAACACTTCCCCTCCGAATGGGAGGGTCGCCTTGTCACGCCCCATCCGATTCGAACGGCCGCCGCACACAATGATGGCTCCCCGTCTCATCACTCCAGAGTATCGCGTTGATCCCTCCGATGCACGGGCCGGACGTCCGGTGGTCCCGATTGGTTCACGTCGCACCGCCGCTTGCAGAGCTTGCCAGAGGGCAAGCGCGACGGTGAGTTGCCCGGCCCGTTGGCGCGCTGCGAAGAACCGCCACACGCAACGGAAGTCCTGCGAACCAACCCCAGAACAACTTCTTCCTCCCAAGAATGCCATCCCGCGACTTCGGCCTGACCTCACGGCAGAACAATCGCAATGGCCCGGCGGACCTGGTTCGGTTACCATGGAGCGAGTGAACGTGCGGCAACCACAGCAGGGTGGAGAGTACGGAACATGGTGTCGGTTGGCTCATTTGCACATCGTTCCTGCGGCGGTCTGACGCGGCGCTCATTTCTTCGTGCCGGCCTGTGGGCGCCCCCCCTGGCCTGGGCCGGTCACTCCGCTGGTTGGCTGAGAAGCCCGCCGGCCCTGGGTGCGTCGGCCGGTCCCGCGCAATCGGTGCTGGTGCTCTGGCTGGGGGGCGGCCCCAGCCACCTCGATTTGTGCGACCCCAAGCCAAAGGCCCCGGCCGAGTATCGGGGCCCGTTTGGAAGCATCGCCACCCGAACGCCCGGCCTGATCTTCAGCGAACTGCTCCCGGAATTGGCCCAGCGCAGCGACCGGCTGGCCGTTGTCCGCAGCAATGTGAATTTCGACGGCGATCACCTGATCGCCGAGTCGATTGGCCTGACTGGTGCCGCGGCCGGTTCCGCCGGCTACCAACCCAACTTCGGATCGATCGTGTCGCGGCAACGGGGGGGCGGGACAATGCCGGCGTTTGTGTCGCTCGCCCGCGGTCCGATTGGCGATGGTCGCGGCCCGATGCTGGGCTACGGGGGTGGAATCTGGGGGCAGGCGTACGATCCCTTCATGCTGAGCTGCACCGAGCGGGGCGAGGTCGAGATTCCCGATCTGAAACTCTTTGACGGACTGACTCCGGGACGCCTGGCCGACCGGCGAACGGTGCTGGCAGGGCTTGATGCGGCCCGCCGTGACCTCGATTCCCGACGACTGGGCCAGTGGGACCGACTGCATGAACGGGCCCACGCGCTATTGACCTCCCCGGAGGCCCGGCAGGCGTTTGACCTGTCCCGCGAGCCTGATGCGGTACGCCGGGCCTACGGGCAGACGTCCGTTGGCCAGAGCTGCTTGCTGGGACGTCGCCTGGTCGAAGCGGGAGTACCGTATGTGCAGGTCAACTGGAGCCAGTTTGTCGAGGTGCTCTATCCATTCTCCGATTATGGTTGGGATACGCACGCCGACAATTTTGGACTCCTGGCCGACTGGCATGGTCCACTGCTCGACCAGGTCTTTTCCACCCTGCTCGATGACCTCGAGCAGCGGGGCCTGCTGAAGACTACGCTGGTCGTCTGCCTGGGAGAATTCGGCCGGACCCCGCGCATCAACGCGATCGGTTCGCGCGATCACTGGCATCAGTGTTACTTCTCGTTGTGGGCGGGAGCGGGCGTGCAGCCGGGCCGGGTGATTGGCGAAAGCGATCCGCGGGGCGAGTATCCCGTCAGCCGTCCCGTCACCCCGGCCATGGTGGGCACCACCCTCCGCGATCGCCTGGGCATCAACACCGAGTTGCGGGCAGAATTGGGTGTGCTGCGTGATGGAAGGGTGATTGATGAGCTGTTTTAGCCGAAGTTTTGGCCACGCCCTGGTGGGCCTCGGACTGGTCCAGTTCTTCCTGGGAGCGGCCGGAGCCGGGGAAGGCGAGCCGCGCCGCCTGACCCACGACGGAACCCTCAAGCTGGCCCCGGTGGTTCTGAATTCGTCCGGAGACGTGGTGTTTGCCAGGCACGAAAACCCCAACCTCGTCGCGCTGTTTCGGCTCACCCCGGCAAACGGTCAGGTGGAACGGCTGCAGCCCGCGGTCGCGGCCCACCAGTTCGACCCGGCCTACAGTGCCGACGGGATGTGGCACTGCCATGCCATGTCGGCGGGGAGTCCCCAACTTGTCCTGGTGATTCAACGAGTGGCGACGGGGGAGACGGTGGAATTCCGGCCGCGCGAAGCCCGGGCGACAGCCCGCAATCCGTCGTTCCTGCCCCGGACCGACCGCATTGTGTTTGGGATCTCCGATCTGCAGGGACACCAGATCGCGTCGGTCAATCGTCGCGGCGAGGATCTGCAGTACCTCACGCGGGCCGCCGGAACCAACTGCTGGCCCGCCTGCTCTCCCGATGGGGGCCGGATTGCCTTCGGCTCCAGCCGCGATGGCAACTTCGAGATCTATGTGATGGCGGCCGACGGTTCCGATGTCCGTCGGCTGACCGAGTCGCCGGGGCGCGATATGCGTCCCGCCTGGTCCCCCGACGGGAAACGCATTGCGTTCGTGAGCGTGCGCGACGGCAACAGCGACGTATTCGTCATGAATGCGGACGGCAGCGCCCCGCGCAATCTCAGCCGGCATCCCGGCCGGGACGATTATCCCGTCTGGATGCCCGACGGCCGCAGTGTGCTCGCGGTTTCCATCCGGGACGGGGAATGCGACCTCTTCATGTTCGACGTCGACTGAACCGGCTGGCGGCCACGCGGGACTACCGCGTGTTGAGCTGCTGGCGGTAGCGGTCCTGGGCCTGGCGAAACAGCCGTTCGACCGCCTCGCGGTCTTCGGTCTTTTCGAAGCGATTGCGGGCCGAAAGAACCTGGATCAGCTTGTCGATCCACTCAATGAAGAATTGCGCATCTTCGGAACTGGTGACGGGAGACTCCCCCACCTGTAGCCACACCGGGCTGGTGTGGGCGAAGGCAGGTCCGTCGAAGACCGTCCGATGCCGGGGCCCAGAGGCCCTCAGCGCGATCCAGCCGCTCCGGTCCACGGGCAGGTCCACCGCCACCTCGGCCCGCTGGACCCCCGTGGTCTGCGATGCGGTGACAGCGTGGCTTGAGACGACCCGGCCGTTCTGGATGAGTTCAACGGTGTCGAACGGAACCAGACTCTCGACCGAAGCCGCCACCCGCACACTCCCCCCTGCCCCGAGTCGCAAGGAGGCTCCCGGACCAGAGCCGTTGACCTGCAACCGGGGGATCGGTCCGTTGGTCACAAAGGTGCGCCCGTTTTTGAGTCCGTCGAGCCAACTCTCCATGGTGAGGGGCCCTGCAGTCTGGACATAGACCCGGTCGCCCCCCAACGGATCGGTCGAACGATCGAGCAGCGCGTCTGTTCCCACACAGGCCGAGAGTTTGAGGCCGCAATTCAGCAACCGGTACCACAGCCCAGTCGATTCGGCCTCATCGCTGTTGTACGACATCAGGTCGATGGCCTGGACCACTCCCAGGATGGCGTCGATGGGAAGTTCGCGGGCAGCCCCGTTGGGCTTGGCGAGATCGTCTTCAAACGGAAAGGGCTGCCCGGTGAACAGCGGGTGCCCATACGTCACCACACCTCCCTGTCGGACAGCCTCGGCCGCCATGGTGAAGTTGGCGGGGTAATCACGGAACAGCGGGGTATTGTCAAACCCTGTGTACTGTGGTTCGACCAGTTGGCGGATGCCAAAGAATTGCATATGCCCGTAGATCATGCTCCGCATCTCTTCGCCGAACATCAAAAGCTGCCGACTGCCCGAGGCGGGGTGAGGGCGGCCGGTGATCAGTTCGGCATCGCGGATGTCGTCTCCGACGTTGTTTGAGACACACAGATTGATGAAGTGCATCCCTTCGGCCCGGGCGGCCAGCAATGCCTCGGCCGGCGTGACCTTCAGAGGGCCGCCCGTGTGCAGGTGCACGTGGGAGTCTCCGGCAAACCACCCTTCGGAGGGGAGGTCGATCCACGATTTCAGATCCACGGTCAGTTCGGTCGACGCCTGCGAATCCACCACCAACTGCTGGGGGATCACTTCGAGTCCACCCTGGATTTCCAGGCGGGTTGGACCGGGAGGAGTCTCGATCTCAAATTCCCCTTCGGCATAGAAATAGTGCTGACCGGAAGTGGTCTTGCGAAGGATCGAGCCCCGCGGGGCGTACGACACCTCATCGACCCCGGTGGCCGTGATACGGGCGGCTGCCGCCTGCCCCTCGTGACGCAGCCGGACCTTGATCTTCCGCAGAGGAACCTCAGCGAAGTCTGACTCCGAGAGATCGAGGCGGTACAGCGTGCCCTCGTATCCCACGACCAGGATTTCCCCCGCCTGATCCAGTCCGAACGAGGCGATGCGCTGGGGAGCCATGCCGATTTGCCGCACGACCGAGAGTTGGCGATTGTCCTGTTGAAGGGCCCAGATACGCCGCGATTCAAAATCACCACAGACATAGTTGCCGCGGTAGGTCGGACTGCGGTCCCCCCGATAGACATAGCCACCCGTCACCGAGACGCCGTACTCGCGCCGGTACGAGAAGACCGGTGGAGTGAACGACGTCCCCTCCTTCCGGTACTGATCCGAGAAACCAAGAAATCCCTCGTAGACGTTCCAGCCATGGTTTTCGCCGCGACGGCAGATGGAGACTTCCTCGAACAGATTCTGGCCAATGTCTCCCACCCACAGGTCGGAGGTGACCGGATCGAAACTGAACCGCCAGGGATTGCGGTATCCCGAGGCCCAGATTTCAGCACGGGCCCCGGCGGGAGTCTCGCGGTGGGGGTTGTCGGCCGGGATGGCGTAGTTGAGTCCGGGGTCCTGGTGATCGACGTCAATTCGCAGGATCGCGCCGTGCAGGTCAGACAGGGCCTGCCCGTGTCCTTCCGGGTCATCCTGGGGACCGGCGTCGCCCGCCCCAATGTAGAGGTAGCCATCCGGACCGAAG
This sequence comes from Planctomycetaceae bacterium, assembly GCA_046339535.1. Classification (GTDB taxonomy): domain Bacteria; phylum Planctomycetota; class Planctomycetia; order Planctomycetales; family Planctomycetaceae; genus UBA10511. The sequence continues at coordinate 5,736 of JBKDUK010000106.1, forward strand.
GCGATCATTCCTCCCCAGTGCAGATCGGTTGCCTGGTGAATCTGCAGGATCATCCGTGAGGGCTGGCCGGCATCGCGGGCGAGGTCGGTGGTGGCCTGCCGTTCGACGATGACGGGAGAGAAGAAACTGCCCCGGTTTCGCAGGTGATACTTTACAAAGTACCGACGGTTGTTGACGAAATCGGGATGAAAGGCGAGGCAGACGACTCCGTCGAATTCGCCGGTCGTCGATTCCTGGGAGAGGTCCACGAAAAGCTCCCCCTTGCGGTCGGGATGCTGTTCATCAAAGCGCCAGATCTGCCGGGTCTTCTGTTCCACCACCACATATTTCCCAGGGCGTCCGGGAATGGGGTGGATCCAGACGGGGTTGTCGAACCGGACCGACTCGGCATGCAGCGGACGGAGTGTGGCCGGATGGGTGACCGACAGAATGGTCTTCGGAAGGCCCGGAATCGATTCGGCCAGCCCCGCCTGCTTGAGGCTGCCAAGGTAGGCAATCAAATCAACGAATTGCGTGGTTGTCAGAGACTTCCAGAGGCCGGCAGGCATCAACGAGGTCGCGGACCGCTGCTCGTCTTCAATGCTGTCGCTGGCGAATCGCACCAGGTTTCCCTCGGCATCGTACAACTGCAACTCATCGGCCGTCCGTTGGCGCACCACCCCGGAGTGGCTTTTGCCATCGCGGGTCCGGATCACCAGGGTGCCATAGTCGGGATGGAGATTGGCGCTCGGTTCGAGAATCGCCTGCACCAGTTGCGGTCGCGACAGCTTGTCTCCCACCACGGAAAGATCGGGGCCTGCCAGACGGGGCGCATTGCCGAACGCGTGGCAGCGCTGGCATCCCACGGCTTTCGATTCAAACACCTGGCGTCCCCGCACCGGATCGCCTCCCGAGAGTCCCGCCGTCCGGTAGCGGGCCAGTTCCGCCTGGTCGTCGGCTCCGACGATGGCAGGCAGGCCAAGCGAGAGCACCAGACACCACAGCGGAAGACGGAACATGGTGGAATTGGGCATCGGGACGTGTTCCGAGACAGAGGGAAACCAGGAAGCGGGCAGCAGTCTTGTGGGAGTCTAACCGGCTCCCATCGCAGGGTCGACCGGCAAGCTCCGCGGGGCCCCGATCCGGAAGGAGGCCCCTCGCGACTTACGGGCGTTGCAGCACCTGCCGGGCCTCGAGCAGACGCTCGCGCAGACGCGCGTAGGGAACCTGCTGGACCGCAACGTCATCCCGCAGCGCCAGATCGGCCGCGAGCGCCGCCGACTCCCCCAGCACCATGAAGACCGGCTCCATCCGAATCGAGCCGTAGGCGATGTGTGACGCCGCCAGGCAAACGGGCACGAAGAGATTGGCACACTCCGCTTCGCGCGGCACGATCGCCCGATAGGAGATGGGATAGGGCGGAAATCCCCCCACCTGCACGTCTCCCTCGTTGAAGACCCGCCCTCCCTGGGCGTAGCGCTGCACGTTGTGCGAGTCCATCGTGTAGGCGGCCATGCCGACACTGTCGGACACGGTCTCCCGCGACTGACAGTGATGCTGGGTCATGACCACGTCGGAGATCATCCGCCGGGCTTCCCGCACATAAATCTGGTGGGGCCAACCGCCGTTGTCGGTGAACTCATCACGGCACAGGCCCCACACCGACACTTCGGCGCGGATCTTCGCGGGAACCTGTTCATCATTGGCCAGAAAGTACATCAGCCCCTGCTGATACTCGGCGTGGGCCGTGATGATTTGGGCTCGGCGGGAATGGTTGGCCTCGGGATAGTCGTAACTCTCCCCAATGAAATCGGTCGAAAAAGCCCCGCAATTGTTGCAGTCGGACTTCCGGTTGGGCATCGGAATGTTGGAGCAAAAAGCATCCCAGACGCCCGCTTCGATGTATCGCCGCAGCAATTCATAATTCTCACGACGGTAGTTGGGGGGCTTGGGAAACGGAATGCGGTTCCCGGGAGCATCGGTCAGACACATGCGAAAGTTATACGCCTGCACGCGCCGGTCTCCGGTGCCGTCACGCCCGGGTGTGCCCGCATGAATCCCGAAGAGCAGTCCACTGGTGGGGTTTCCAGGTTCCCGAAACGGATCGATGGGAACTTTGAATTGATGCTTGGTCGCCTGGACCGTCTGAACCCCATTGAGTGACTCACCATAGGTGGCGTTCGCCTCACGGCCCACGTGGTAGGCCACCCCTGCCTTGGCCATGAGGTCTCCCTCATAGGAGGCATCGATGAACACCCGGCCGGCGATTTCGCGCCCGGACTCCAGCCACAGCGAGCGGAGACGGGCCGCATGTTGGGTGGCCCCAAGGACAAGATCCAGCCGCTCGTTGAGCAGGACCGTGACCCCCGCCTCTTGGCACAACTCGTCAAACAGGCGCTCGGCGACGTGCGGCTCGAAAGTCCACATTTCAGCCTCGCCCCCCTGCTGTCGGCCACTTTTGTAGTCGGCACGTTTCTGGAAGGTCCAGGAGGCATCCTGGGCATAGTGAGTTCCCAGGCGGCGATAGAAATCCCGGGCAAACCCGCCTATCACGGTCTTGTTGCCAATATCGGTGGCCCCCAGGCCCCCCGAGGTCATCCCTCCCAGATGAGCGGAGGGTTCGATCAGCACGACAGTTCGCCCGGCGCGGGCCGCCGTGACCGCCGCGGCGACCCCACCCGCGGTGCCGCCGTAGACGACCACGTCGAACCCGGGCTCGGCCGCGCGTCCAACAGCCGACAGGCTGGTCGCGAAGAGCAGCAGCAGGCCAATCCGGCCACTCTTTCTGGCGAATTCAACAAACAGCATGGTGATCTCCTGGAGCAATCGAATGAGCCCTGGGTCCTGTCATTCAAGGCACCGCGGAAGAGACTCCCATGGATGGCTGGAGGGATTCTCCACGAACACGACACGTTCTATCATTCCGACCGTTGAATTGCGATTGCGCTCCCGGTGAGGGCCGGCGACTGCTCGGCGGAAAAAGACCTGCCAGCAGTGAAAACGGTGCCGTGTGGGCCATTCGAAGTCGTCGGCAAACTGAACTCGGGGTGGCCCAAACGCGCCACTTGTGAGTTCTCCCTTAAACCAACCCGCGACCAACTCAGGAGCGGGGTTTGATGATCCAAAGCTGGAGAACTGACGGTGACAGATTCGCTCAGCGCGTTGCGATGGATTCGTCGGGGGCTCGTTATCGAGGCCGGACTGGCCGGACTTGGCCTGGTCTTGTGGAATGGCATCTTTTGGGCCTCACGCGAGGCCGACCAGCTTGCCGCCCGGTTCAAGCAGTCCGAGGCGCAGATGAATCAGGTGTACGAGGTCCGCGAAGCGCTGCCCGACGAGACTCCCTCGGTGATGGTTCAGGAAAAGGGGGTTGTGCGACGCCTGAAGGGAACCATTAAAGATCGGGAGACGTTCCAGGAACTGTCGCAAGTGCAAAACGAGATTCTCTCCGGGCTCGATCGACTGCGGGGAATGGTCTATTTCATGCTGTTCATTCTGCTGTTCGTACCTCTGTTGCGGATTTGCGGAACCTGGTGGCTCACCGCACTTCCACTGGGGGGGCCAAATGGTGAGCTGTGGCGCTGGGGGACGCGACTGGGCGCTGTTGTGCTGGGACTGGCGCTCTGGTGGACTCTCAGCCAGATTGGAAAAGATTGGCGGCACGGGGTGGTCGCCCGTTCGGAATTGGTCAACCTGGTTGCAATGTGGACATTTGTCGGAACCCTGCGTTATCTCGTTGAACTGGCCCAGGTGACAGGCGACACCATCTACCTGGCTCGCTCACACGGGTTTCACCAGACACTCAGGTGGTTCCTGATCGCGGTGGGCGTGGGTGGCTTTTTGATGATTTGGATTCAACCCGGACCTCACATTGCAGGGCCGTTGTGGATCCTGACAGCGGTGGCTGCCCTGGTGATGACCGGACTCTATATCCGCCAATTGCTGGGAATGAGAGGGCATCTCGGGGAGTTGCTGAATTCGGACCTGTGAGTGAAGCGCCCTGCGGAGATTGCCGTCCGGGAAACAACAAACGGGACTGGCGGGAACGCCTCTCTCCGGGTCTCTCTCAACAGGCAGAGTGTCAGCCGGATCAGGCCGAGAGGGAATCTGCTCGCCGCATGGAACCCCCTGTCGGCAATTCCGGGGGCCAGAACGAGAAATGAAACAGGCCGCCCTGGAACATTCCAGAGCGGCCTGACATTCAGAGCGTCACAACAGAAGGTCAGCGATGTGACCAGTCGTCGCGTGACGACGGATCAGCCGACGGTGGTCAGATCGAGGCGGCCACCGGTCTGGGCCATCACCTGCGAAGCGACCTGATTCACACTGAAACCACCGGGAAGCCGGACCAGCGGCTTCTGGTGCTTTTCACAAATTGCCTTGACGTCGCCGTAGGAATGGCTCGACCAGCGGATGGCCAGCAACACGAGGGCAACATCGGGCTGGCTGGCGGCCGATTCGAGAGTCTCGAGTCCATCCTGGTCCTGGGTGGAGACCCAGTGCACGCTCTTGAGACCAAGAGCCTCAACCAGGGCCTGCTCGGCCGACTCACGGCGATCGCCTCCGACAAGCACCAGAGACCGCCCCTTGAGCAACCGGGCTGTTTCCAGCACGTCGGGATGAGGACGATCCTCGCTGGGCTCTTCGCCTCCTTCGGGAGTTGCATCGAGGAAGCGCTCGATATCCTTGACCACCGCCTGCATCGAACGGGGGAGTTCCTCGTTGTCGGGCAGCAGGTCCATCACAGGAAGCAACGCTTCGCGGAAATCACGATATGTTGACGGAACTCCACCGGAGTAGAGTTCATCCACCATCGCATAAATGACCGGCCAGTAATCGTCGGCATGCTCGGGCTGGTCTTTCAGAATCTGGCATTTGTGAGCCAGTTTGCTGAAGACTTTTTTCTGCTGCTTGATCCGCTTCCGGGCCTCGACAACCGATCCTGCGGCCGCCTTGATGCGGGCCTGCAGATCGGCGGCCAGGTTCGGATCGCCGGGATCATCGAGCCGCATGAACCGACGGATGAAGATCTGCTGCTCATTCGCGGTGTGCTTCAGCCACTGGAAGACGTCCCGCTGATCGGTGTCGGCGTAATTGTCGAACTTGACCACCGAGATCCGCAGCATCGACTGGGCTTCGGCGAGCAGATTGAGGGCATTCTCGAACTCAACCGCATCGCGATCCTTGTCGTCCTCCATCGACCGCACCAGGGCGACCGCCTCCGCCAAAGTCTCGAAGCAGGCAGCGACCTCGTCGTACCGGCTGGCATCGTTGCTGGAAGGACCGTTCGGATGATTCAGCCAGAGGAAGCAGTTGGGAAGCAGCTTGGCGCGGGCGATCAGATCACGGTCCAGCGGCTCCACATCGGTGGTGAAGTCGGCCCGGTTGGCCAACAACCGCCGCCGGGCCACCGCCCAGCGGGCTCCTTCCGCCTTCAGCCGGCACCGCTGTTCAATCAGGGCAAAATCGACAGGGACAAACTTCTCACCCCCGACAGCCCGGCCCGCGTCAATGAGTCCAGTGCGAGGCCGCAGTCCCGTATCGACCGAGCGATAGGCATCGGATTCTCCAACCGCCATGGGCGGCCGGGGTGATGCTGCCTCCTCGTACGTGCCCCCTTCGGAAGTGCCGATCGCCCGCGCCACACGCATTCTTCGCAGAGGAGGAGCCGCGTCACCAGCGGGAGAATAGCTGCCAGCCGATTCCCCCGTCGCATCGAGGACCACCTGGGCCAACTGCCGCAGGACCTGCCGCGAATCGGGATCACTCGCCAGGCGGGCAATCATGCGGGACAAAGATTCAAAAAAAACCGGATCGCTGTGAGGCACGTTGTCGTCCTTGTAGGAAAAAACGAAGACCAAAAATCAGTTGCCGGGGGAAAGTCGCCAGCAACTGACGACTCCTTGAAAGGGAGGCCGACTCATTCAGCCAGAAGGCAGTGTCCCGCGAACCTCAACCAGACTGAAAACCCACGTCAAATCCAGATTGTACAACCGGAAACCGGAAGGCATCGGGCTGGATCTGTCGACTCTTCAGCGTGCTTTGGTCGAGGCTACTGCAGACCGCAAAAGACTAGCATTTGATGAAGAAAGAATCCAGCCCCAAGCAGAGCCGCATTCCCCCACGATTCGGTTCAGCGGGCCCCACTGCGACTGGCAATCAGACTGTCGAGTTCCGCCTTCAGGCGGGGCAGAATCTCGTCATAGGGATAGGCCCCCAACTCCTGCGGACCGCGCTTGAGATTCACGAAATTCGGGGCACACCACAGCCCGAGATCCGCATCGTCGGTTTCACCTGGTCCATTCACACGACAGCCCATGACCGCGATCGTGATCGCATGATCCCGGGCATAACCCGTCAGCTCCTTGACCTGTTGCGCCAACTCGATGAACGCCTCGTTCTCCACCCGCGAACAACTGGGGCAACTGATGATGTTCAGACTGTCAAGGTTGAAACGCACCACGCTCCGCGTTCGACCGGCGGCGATGTCTGCCAGAATCTGTCGCCCCGCCTGAATCTCCTCCCGCTTGCGGGAATTGGGAACCGTCAGCGAAACCCGGATGGTGTCTCCCAGTCCCTGGCTGATCAATTGCTCGAATGCAATCCGGGTCTTGATGATCCCCTCGGGGGGGAGCCCCGCTTCGGTCACGCCGAGATGCAGGGGAACATCAGGACGCTGTGCGGCAAACCGCTTGTTGACCTCGATCACCTTGTCGGGATCGGAATCCTTCAGCGAAACGCAATAGCGGGTGAACCCCAGGGAGTCCAACAGACTGCAGTGCTCCCAGGCGCTCTCCAGCATGGGAGCCAGCGAATCGTCGGGAGCGAACTTCTCCGCCTGGGCGGGATCCACCGACCCGCAATTCACCCCCACCCGCAGCGCCAGATCGTGCCGGGAAGCAATCTCGGCCAGATACTTGACCTTGTCTTGCCAGGGCTTTTCACGCTCGTGGTGGTAGAGGTGCCCCGGATTGTACCGCAGCTTGTTCACGTGCGGCGCGACCAGTTCCGACATCCGGTAGTTTTCCTGCAGGTCGATCACCAGGTTGGCCTGGGTTCGGGCCCGGATTTCCACCAGCGCCTCGGCATCCCGCTTGCTGTCGACCGCAATCCGGACGACATCGGCCCCCGCCTCATGCAGATCGTTGATCTGGGCCACAGTCGCGTCGACATCCGTCGTATGTGTGGCACACATGCTCTGAACTGCGATCGGATGGCCGGCTCCGATGGTGATCGAACCGATGCGAACAGGTCGTGTCGGATTGCGGGGAAGATTCACGTGCAGGCAGCCTCAAGGGAACGGGAAGAATGCGATCCGCCTGCTCCCCAGAGGGGCACGATGCCGACCGCCACGACAAACTCTAGTGGCGCGAACCGCGAACGGGAAGTTGACTGGCGGACGAAGCGTCGCCAACCCCACTCCGCTCCTCTTGTCAGTCCGGCGTTGATCTTCCCATAATGGCCCAAATTCGCAGGGTTGGCGTTCACGGTGTGACCGAGGTTCAGCCCTGTGTCCTGCGGGCCAGGCGACCATCAGGACGCGTCCCTTGCCGCCACCAGACGAGGAGTGTCCGTGAAGACCGGATGTCGCATTTCACCGCGGATGGTTTGGCAGCTGTCTCTATTCGCGGCCTTGGTGTGGGGGCCTGGTCTTCTGAATGCCGGAGACTGGCCGCAGATTCTGGGACCGAATCGCGACGGCCGGGCAGACGACGAACGTCTCGCCGAGAAGTTCCCTGCCGACGGACCCCGTCAGGTCTGGGAACTCCGGGTGGGGGAAGGGTTCGCCGGTGTCGCCATCGCGGGGGATCGGGGTATTCTGTTTCACCGGGTCAGGAACCAGGAAGAAGTATTGTGTTTTGAGCCCCAGACCGGTGCCAGGGTTTGGGCGACGGAGTCTCCCGCGAGCTATCAGGGAGGGATCGCACCAGACAATGGGCCCCGCTGCGTCCCGCTGGTGCAGGGGGATCGCGTGATCGTGTTCGGGGCGGCCGGACAGATGCACTGTCTGGCTCTGGCCGATGGCGCCAGGTTGTGGACCCGTGATCTCTACCGGGATTTCAAAGGCAGCGAGGGCTACTTCGGAGCCGGCAGCACGCCGCTGGTTGTCGATGGCAAGGTGTTGGTCAACGTCGGGGGGGGCTCGGGCGCTGGGGTAGTCGCCCTGAAACTTGAGACGGGCGAAACGGTCTGGAAATCGACCGACGAGGGAGCCAGCTACTCGTCCCCCGTGGCGACGCAACTTGGTGATGGGTCTGCGGCGATTTTTGTGACCCGCCTCAACTGTCTCGCAATCCGCCCCAGCGATGGATCGGTGCTCTGGCGGTTTCCGTTCGGGGCCCGCGGTCCAACAGTCAACGCCGCCTCTCCGATCCGGCTCGACGACCGGCTGTTTCTGAGCGCCAGCTACGGGATCGGCGCGGTCATGGCGAAAATCTCCCCCGACAAAGCCACGCCAATCTGGGAGACCAACGACTCACTCTCCAGCCAGTACACAACCAGCGTGCTGCATGACGGCATGCTGTACGGAGTTCATGGTCGCGCCGACGGGGGCGACGCCAGCCTGCGCTGCGTCGATCCGCAGACCGGCAAAGTTCTCTGGTCGCGCGATGGCTTCGGCGTGGCGCATGCGATCCTGGCCGACGACAAGCTGCTGCTGATCAAGGATGATGGCACGCTGGTTCTGGTCCGCCCCGATCCCGCCCGCTGCGTCGAACTGGGAGAGGCACGGGTGCTGAAGGAAACCGTGCGGGCTCTTCCCGCCCTCAGTCGCGGCAGGCTGTACCTGCGCGATACCCGACGGCTGATAAGTCTGGATGTCTCGGCCCCATGAAGCCCCCCACTGGTCGCCCCGCCTTGCCCCCCACCTTCCGGTTTGAATTGTCGCTGGCGAATGAGCAGTCTTTGATTGCCCTGCAACGCCGGCGCATCCGGGAGGCCCTGCGGACCACCCTGGAGGATGAACGGGTTGTCTCGTGCGAACTGAGTGTCGCTGTCGTGACCGATCCCCGGATTCAAGAGATCAATCGCCAGTTCCTCGACCACGACGAGCCAACCGATGTGATCACCTTTGAACTGTCCCCCCCCGAGCGGGTGAAAGGGGTGCGGCTGCGGCCCGGGGGATGCCCGGTCCGACGGGGAGCCGCCAAGCGGATTGAAGGCGAAGTCGTGGTCAGTGCGGAAACAGCCCTCCGTCGGGCTCCAGAGTTCGGCTGGCCTCCTCATCAGGAACTGACGCTCTACCTGGTGCATGGCTTGCTGCACCTGTGCGGCTACGACGACACCACTCCCCGCGAAGAGCAGTTGATGCGGCGCCGGGAAAGTGAAGTGCTGGCCCTGCTGGGTTTGAAACCGCGGGTTGCCAGATCTCAATGACCGCCAGCTTCGACCCCGTTTGGGGATGGTCGTGGACACTCCTGGCCGCGTTGGTCTCGCTGGCGGTCGTGCTGGCGACCTACCGTCGCCGGCTCGAGTCGCTGTCCGGACCGACCCGCAGGCTCTTGATGGCCCTGCGACTGGCGACCTGGAGCCTCGTGGTGTTTGCGCTCCTCCGGCCCGAGCTGGTGGTGACCCAAACCGACCCCGGCTCGGCCCGCATCGTGGTCCTCACCGACAAGAGCCGCAGCATGACGGTCCGGGATGGACCGGGAGGAAGTTCCCGCCGGGACTGGCTGCTGCAAACCGTGACGGCCGTCACCCCCCAACTGAAACGCGCGGGACGCGAAGCCGAAGTTCAATACTTTGAGTTTGGCGAGGATCTGTCGGCGGTCGAGAGTCCCGAGGGCGAGGCGGATGCCCCCCAGACCGCACTGGGACACGCACTGGACGAACTGTCGCGTCAGGCGGCCGCCCACCGGCTGCTGCGGATTTTCCTGATGTCCGACGGCGCCCAGCGGGCGCTGGCTCCCCGGGAAATCGATCCCCGGGGGGTGGCACTGCGGCTCGCCGAGCAGAACGTGCGGATTGACACCCTCTGTTTTGGCTCGACTGGTGTGACCGAGAACAGCCTCGACGTGATCGTCGAGGACCTGCAGGTCAATCCCACCGTCTTCGTAAAGAACACGGTCGTGGTCGGAGCCAAGGTGCGGGTGCTGGGGGGAGCCGGTCGCGAAGTGCTGGTCAGACTGAAGCTCGAGAATCCCCAGGCGGCCGCCGCCGGAGGCGAGCCGATGCTTCCGGTGGGAGTTCCCCTCCGCCTGACTCCCAGCCGGAATGACGAGGTCTTTCCAGTGGAATTGACCTTCGTCGCCGACAGCCCCGGTGAATTTCGGCTCACGCTGGAGGCCCCGCCGCTCGAGGGGGAAGCGCTGCAATCCAACAACAGCGTGAGCACCTATGTGACCGTGCTGAAGGGAGGACTGAGCGTCGCCTATTTCGACGTCGAGCGGGGCGAACAGCGGCTCTTGCGACGCATTGATGAATCTCCGCACATCCGGCTGGATTTCAAACCGGTTCGGCTGCTGCCCGGTCTGCAGACGGCCCCCATTGAGGCGACCTGGTTCGAGCCCGGAAAATACGACGTCTACATCATCGGAGGAGTTCCCGCCCGGGCGTTTGATGCCGCCGGGCTGAAGCGATTGGCTCAATTGATCCAACAGGGAGCGGGCCTGTTGATGACCGGTGGAACCTATTCGTTCGGTCCGGGAGGCTATGCGGCCTCTCCCCTGGCGGACATGCTGCCGGTCGAAATGCTGGCGACCGAGACCCAGTTCGCCGAAACGATCGACGTGGGACTGTACCACGCCCAGTCCCTGGCCATGCGCCCCACCGACCGCGGATTGATGCATTATGTCATGCGGCTCGATGAGCCGTCTCGCAACCTGGAACGCTGGCAGGCGCTGCCGGCCCTCAACGGCGGGAACCGGTTCGCGGCGCTGAAGCCCGGGGCCGTCGTGTTGGCCCAGTCGGAAGATCAGGTCCCCCTGTTGGTGGCCCAGGACATCGGCAAAGGTCGCGCCATGGCGTTCGCCGGTTTCACCACGTTTTACTGGTACCAGGCGGGCTTTCCCGAGGCACACCAGCGGTTCTGGGAACAGGTGATTCTCTGGCTGGCCCACAAGGAAAATCAGTCTGACCAGGCGGTCTGGCTGAATCTCGAAGGCCGGCGATTCCGCCGCGGCCAGCAGGTCAATATGACCATGGGGGCCCGCGATCCCGTCACGGGTCCCTTGCCGGATGTCGACTTCACTGTGGAGGTGTCTGGTCCCGGAGGCAAGCGGTTTCCGTTGTCTCCCCGGCGAGGCCCCGCCGAGACACTGGCCCGTTTCACCGAAACTGCCGAACCGGGAGAGTACCGGGTGATGGTCGATGCCCGGCGTGACGGTGCCCTCGTCGGACTGGGGGCCAGCAGCCGCTTCCTGGTGGAAGATCAGGATCTGGAATTGCACAACCCCGCAGCCGATCCAGGACTGCTGGCGGAATTGTCCAGGACCACCGCCGGTGCAGCGGTGACTCCCGAAGAGTTTCCGGGATATCTCGATCGGCTGCTGGCCGAATCGTTGAATATTGATGTGACCCGGGAACGGCGGACTCCCTTGTGGGACAACGGCTGGGTCCTGGCGATCTTCACAGGGCTGCTGTCGCTGGAATGGTGGTTGAGGAAAAAGCGGGGCCTCGTCTGAGCTTCCCTGACCGGCAGCCTTCACCCGGACGGAAAGCCTTCGGCAGACTGTCCTTTCGCCACGAACTGCACCACGTATAATGAGGTGGGTGGGCAGGAGTCGACTTCCCCCGGTTGGCCAACAGTAGACAGGGCCTTCGAGGGCTGATGTCTGGGGTGGGAGCCAACGCTTTTCGCGAACAGTCTGAGACAGGGGACCAGGATGGCTGGAACTGCAGAGTCGAAATCGACCGTGGCGAAACGGCAGTTGGCGACGCCTGTCCCCTATGTGGAATACGACGAGTTTGTCGAGATCCAGATTGCCAGGACGCGCGACAGCCTGCGGACCAATGAGATCATCACCGCGCTGACGCAACTGGCGCTGTGGGTCATCGGATACCTGCTGGTGGTGGTGATTCTCGATCAATGGATCGCTGACCGCGGACTTTCGCCGCAGATCCGTCTGGTCCTGCTGCTGGGGCTGTTGGCCGGATCGGGTTACCTCGTCGCCTACCGGATTCTGTGGCCTCTGCTGCGCCGGATCCATCCGCTCTACGCGGCCCGGGTCATTGAGCAGGCCGAGTCCCGGTTTCAGGGGAACCTCGTCAACTGGATCGATCTGAAGGAAGCCGGGCGGTCGACCGAGTCGTCCGCCGCGGTACGGGCCATCGAAAAGCGGGCCGCGGTGGGTTTGGATCGCATGGATGTCGACACCGCGGTCGATCGCCGTCCCCTGATGCGTGCGGCGTACGCCCTGCTGGGTGTGGTGGTGCTGTCGGCGATGTATGTGGCGTTCTCCCCCAAGGACCCGTTCTCCAGCGTGCACCGCGCCCTGCTGCCGCTCTCATCGACCGGGGTCGCGACCGAGACGACGATCAGCGACATCACTCCCGGTGATGTGGAGGTCACCGCCCGCAGCCAGGTGACGGTCGAGGCCGATCTCCGGGGCAAGGCGGTCGAACGGGCGCAGATCCTGCTGACAACCGCCGACCGGAAATTTGTCGATCATGCGGTCGAAATGCGGCGGATTGAGAGTGGGCTCCCCCGGTTCCGTGGGGTGCTCAATGGCGAGAATGGGCGGGGTCTGCTGCAGGATGTCGAATACCGCATCATCGCGAACGACGCCCAGTCCGAGACCTTCCGCATTCGGGTCATTCAACCCCCCTCCGCGCAGATCGAACAGCTCACCTACTCCTACCCGGCCTACATGCAACTCGAGCCCCGCCAGGTGCCCGGGCCGGCTGTTGATGCCTGGGAAGGGACGAAGGTCACTTTCGAAGGGCGGACCAATCTGCCGGTCTCACAGGCCCGGCTGATCCTGACCGATACGGAACAGGAAACGCAGGGGGAAGAAGTGAACCTGCGCATTGAAGAGGGAACGCGTTTTTCTGGCTCGTGGACCCTGGGGTTCCGCAGCGATGGAACCGCCCCCCGTTTTTACCATGTGGCCGTCAAGACGACGGATGGCTTGATCGATCCCAATCCCGTGCGGATTCCAATCGATGTCCGGGCCGACCAGCGTCCCGAGGTCTCGCTGCTGTTTCCCACCTCCGACCTGGAAAAACCGGCCAACGCCATCATTCCGCTCGCCATCAGCGCCAGCGATCCCGATTTCCAGCTCCGCTCGCTGACTTTGAAGTCCGAACGGAATGGAGCACCGCTTCCCGACCAGCCGCTGTTTGAATCGGACTTTCCGACGCGCAAGCTCGAACGGACCTGGGACTGGGATCTGCAACGCCTCGGGCTTCAGCCCGGGGAACGGGTCCAATACTGGATCGAGGCCCGCGACAACCGGCAGCCGGTGGCCAATCGCACCAACACGCCGCGGCTCAGTCTGCTGATCCAGGAACCGTTCGACAGCGATCAACAGGCCCAACAGGACCTGGCCGATGCGCGACAGCAGTTGGCCGACGATCTGGCCGCCACTCCTCCCAATCTGAATCCCGGGGAGGGGGCCGATCCGCAGCAGGAGGAACAGCCGCGGACCGAGCCGACCGAGCCCAGGCCCCCATCGGAGGAACTGGTCGGACGCGGATCGGAATCAGGCGACGACAGCGAGACCCAGCCGAAGAATCCAGACGAACGGAACGACGCGAATGACACCGACGACCAAACCGAGTTCCAGAACCAGCTCGAGCGGTTGTTGAGCCGCGAAGAACGCCAGGCGGACTCGCCTTCCCGCACTCCAACTGAAGACACCCAGAGTTCCGCTGGATCCGATGATGCGGAAGCGAGTCCTTCCGCGGACAACCCGGAGGAGAATCGGGGAGCTGCCGAGTCCGAAAAGTCACAGCCGGACAACGGAGCGAAGTCCTCTTCGACAAGGGGGGGGCGAGAGGGGAAGTCAAAGACACCCGGTGAATCGGGGGCCGAGTCATCGCAGAGCGACTCCCGGCAGGGCGACGAGGGTGTTTCCAACGAATCAGTCGAACAGCCCCGATCAACCGGGAGCAAGCCCCAACGGGCGACGCCGAAGGGGTCCGCCGGCAAGCAGGGTTCATCCCAGGGACCGCAGCAGTCCAAAGTCGATGAAGGGACCTCCGAGGAGCAAGACCCTGCCGATGAGGGGACGTCTCCCGCCAGCGAAAGATCCCCAAAAGACCGTCGGCCGACCGACTCTCAGCGAAAGGGACAGGACCGGAAGGACTCTGCCTCCGCGCCCGAGTCTGGTGACGCCCCCTCCCGCCAGGAATCAGCCACGGACGAATCGGAAGGGAGCAACGAGAGCGCTGCGGAGGAGCCCCGGAAACAGAATCCCAATGGGCGCGAGACGAAGCAGGGCTCCAAGGCCTCCTCCAATTCCGACCCGACCGAGAAGCCCACGCGGAACAGAGAGCCAAGCCGGAATTCCTCACCCCCCGATGGTGACAACTCCCCCGCCGGTAAGCAGCCGATGGAAGACGGCGAGGAAACCCCGTCTTCCCCTGACGAGGGAGAGGGGGCTTCCGGGGCAGGACAGCAACCGAAGTCGTCTGAACCTCCTGCCGGTCAGCGCCCGCCGCGTCCCGGACAGGAACCCAAATCGCGATCGAAGCCCGAGCGCTCCGAACCCTCGGACTCTGCAGACTCGGAAGGCTCCGACGACCAGCAGTCTTCCGGCGAAGGAGAGTCGCAGCAATCGGGCGAGTCGTCCCAGAAACCTGCCAAGTCCGGCAACTCACCCGGGCAGCAGCCAACCGGGACCAAAGGAGGGATGAAACCCAACTCCGGCGAATCCGACCAGAACCAGTCTGCAACTCCAGGCTCTCCCGACAAGCAGGGCTCTCGGCCTGAACAGTCGGGAGGATCGAAAACCGGACAGCCGCAGGGATCGGGGAACAAGTCGACGGCGAAGTCGGAATCGTCCACCGATCAGGGTACCGGAGACGAACCGGAAGGGTCGCCGTCAGAGAGTGATGAACAGCAGGCGGCCGACTCGGGGGACACTCCGCGCAATCCGCAGGGGAAACAGTCCGCGCCGAAGAGCGGGTCCCCCAAATCCAAAACCGCAGCGGGGCCTCGCTCGGCAAATTCGCAGGGTGAATCCTCCCCTTCGGAGGGAGAATCGGCACCGCGAAGCAAACAGCCGGATGAATCCCTCGAACATGACGATCCCCCCTCGGACCGTGAACCGTCTGCCAAGGGTTCCCAGGCCCCGAACAAACGTCCCAACAATCCCTCCGAAGTCGGCAATCAGACGCCCAAGGGTCAGGGGCGTCCGCAGGGACAGCAGTCCCAACAACCCTCGGCCGGAGAGAATGGAAACAGCAGTTCCTCCGATCAGGGGAACAGTGGCGGCAACCAGGAAGGGACGGGGGAATCGACCAATGAGCCGGGAGAATCCCAGCCAACCGGCGAACGAACCGGCCAGTCGAAACAAGGCCAGGGATCCGGCCGGAAGGGGCGGGGAACCACCGAGTCAGGCGAGGGAGATTCTGGTTCCGAATCGTCCAGGCCTGCGGCCTCTGGACAACAGAAAGGGTCCCGTCCCGGTGAAGGACAACCGGGTTCGGAAGCTGGATCCGAGTCGAGTGACGGGGAAGGCTCGCAGGGCGAGGCTGGCGACTCTTCGAACTCCGCCGATTCCGAGTCGGGAAAAGAGGGTGGAGCGCCAGGTCCCGCGAAGGGCAAGTCGGGCACAGACGCGGCTCCCTCCCGAAGTGGTCAGGGAGAATCGGGACCGAATTCGAAATCAGGCAAGTCCAACCCGGGTTCATCCGGCAACCAGGCGGGCGGGAGTTCCTCGGCATCCCAGCCCAGCCAGGGAGGTGAACCCTCAGCCACACCGTCCGCCGGTTCGGGACAGTCGGGAGCCGGCCGGATGGGAGAGAGCTCTTCCCGGTCGAAGCCTCCTGCCGACGGAGCCGCTCCGCCTCAAGGCCGGGGAATTCCTGAGGCAGGTGCTGAGGGGGAAGGGGCCGCAGGGTCTGGTGACTCGGGCTCGGGAGAGCCCCCGGCCTCGGACGAGCAGAAACTCGACCAGCTGAAGGAAGCGAGCAACCTCATTCTGCAAAAGCTGAAGGGCCAGCTCAGCCGGGGGGAAGTGGATGAAGAAACGCTCCAGGATTTGGGCTGGAAAGACCTCGGCCAGCTGCGGAAGTTCGTGAGCCGCCTGGAGGAAGGTCTCGACGACACGAGTGACGACCTCTCCCCCGAGGCCCAGGCCCGGCGTCGCCAGTTCGAAGAAATCCTGAAGTCCTTACGGCTCGATGACCAGACCGAGACCCGGGCCCGGGGAACTGGTACCGAACGTCGGGTCGATCAGGTCGATGCCGGACGCCGCCCGGTCCCCAGTTCGTTGCGCGAGCGCTACGAGGCGTACACCCGCAGCCTTTCCAAGCCCGGATCCTCGGGGAAGGGAACGGGCAAACCGGCAACGCCCCCACCCGCGACCGGGAAGAATCGCTGAGAACTCCGCCTGGGTGCAGATCTGCCGGGAACTCCCATGACACTGGTCTCTTACCTCGAACCGCTGCGACGCCACCGCACTGACCACCAGGTGGTGATCGCAACGATGGGTGCCGCCCGAGAGTGGATGCGTTTGGGCACGCACCCGCTGGACTTCATCTACGCTCCCTCCGCGATGGGACAGGCCCCCACTCTGGGGCTGGGGCTGGCGCTCGCACAGCCCAATCGACAGGTGATCGTGCTCAACGGCGATGGCTGCCTGCTGATGAACCTTGGCTGCCTGGTGACCATCTCGGCATGCGACGTTCCGAATCTGGTCGTGGTCACGGTCGACAACGGGGTCTATGAAGTCACCGGGGGACAGGCAACCGCAGCCCACGGCGGCTCTCGCGGCCGGCGGCAGGCGGTGGACTACGCCGCCATGGCCCGGGGCGCGGGCTGGAATTCGGTCTTTCAATTTGAATCGGCCACGGACTGGGAGGCGGGCCGGGAGGCGGTCCTCAAAACCCCCGGTCCCACCTGCGTGGTCTGGAAAGTGGCGTTCGACCCGACTGGCACAGTCCCCAAATCGCCGGCCCCGGCCCCCGGCCGGGCGCGGGAATTCCGCCGTCTGCTCACTCGGGGATAGATGTTGTCCCGTTGCCGGACACGATTCCACCCATGGTCCCGCCGGCTCGACGTCCCCCCTGCCCCGTGGGTCAGACCTCTGGATCGCGCGGTCCCCCCGGCGGGAGAAATTCCGCCAGCGGGCAGCCCTCGCAGTGCGGTTGCGGTCCACACCAGCGCGAGCCCACCTCGTCGATCCAGAGGACCAGCTGCCACAGTTCGATCTCCGCCGTCACGGCCCAGTTCCTCAACCAGGCCTGCCATTCCTCGAGATCGCTGTCCAGCTCACACCAGGCGTGACGGCAGCCAACCCGCAGGGCGGCACGTCCCACGGGGATCACTGGCTCGCCGAGGGCGAAGAGCCGAATCCGGTCAGCCAGCTCCTGCGAAACACCCGAAATGCGTCGCAATTGGTCGACCGACTGTTCATCGAGCATCCGTCTCCCACGGGACAGTCCGCCGTCTTGTTCCAGCCGCGGCCGCCACCACGCCGCCAGCTTCCGCAGCAGGGCCACCCGACTCCCGGAACGCTGCTCTGCCTCCAGCAGTGCGGCCAACTCGTGCGGTTCCCGATTCACAAAGGTGTCCGGCCCCTCGGTGCCCAGCCGCGAGACACCGGGTGTCTGATTCGAAGACCGCCGACGGGGAGCCACGAGGTCGAGAGCCGCGCCCCAGCCGTGGTGGGGGGGAGTTTCCCGGCCCAGATGCTTCTCCAGAGCGCTGACGGCTTCGAGTGCCTGTTTCATCGTGTTGGATCTCCAGTGGGGGGTCAGATAAGATTCGGCAAACCGAGGGGGCGTGTACAGGGGAGACAGTCGCAGCGCCCTGCATCCCGACCGCTCCCAACAGAATCATTCGGGCAGGCTGCAGTTGGTACCGCGAGATCGGTCCCGTCTCGGTCGAGTTCATTGACGGAAGAGGCCCAGATGCCCAGACGCGTGTTGACAATCTGCACCGTGACCGTGGTGATGAGTGCCGTCCTCTGGTGGAGGGGGCCCAACTCCAGTCCGGTCAGCCCGGTCCAGGTCCTGGCGGCCGATGACCATCTGCGCTGGTTCCGGGGGAACCTCCATACGCACACACTGTGGTCCGATGGAGACGACTACCCCGAGATGGTGGCGCAGTGGTATCTCGAACACGGTTATGACTTCCTGTCGTTCACCGATCACAACACCCTTTGGACCGGTGAAAAATGGATCGATGTCGAACGGAGCCGGGGGGGCCGCAACGCGTTTGAAAAACTCAAAAGACTTTTTCCGGGAGGCTGGGTCCAGGAGCGGATCTCTCCCGAGGGGCGGCTGGAAACCCGCCTCATGAGTTTCGCGCAGATCAACACCCGTGTCGCCCGACCGGGCAAGTTCCTGCTGATTCAGTCCGAGGAGATCTCGGACATGTTTGGGGGGCTGCCCATTCACATGAATGCCCTCAACGTGCGGGAGATGATTCCCCCTCAGGGAGGGTCGAGCGTCTACGAGGTCATGCAGCGGAACACCGACGCCTTGATCGCCCAGCGCGAACGGACCGGCAATCCGATGTTGATCCACCTCAATCATCCCAATTTCGGCTACGCCATTCGGGCGGAGGACCTGATGCGGGTGCGCGGGGAGAATTTTTTCGAGGTCTACAATGGTCATCCCGGGGTCCACAATTCCGGGGACGAGAGCCGGGTTGGCTGTGAGCGGATCTGGGACATCATCCTGGCACGTCGACTGTCGGAACTGCGGTTGCCCGTGATGTACGGACTCGCGGTTGACGACGGACACAATTATCACGACATCCCCAGCCGCAACTCGAACCCCGGCCGGGGATGGGTGATGGTCCTCGCGTCGGACCTGACCTCCCGCGCCCTGGTCGACAGCCTCGAAAAAGGGCGTTTTTACGCCTCTTCGGGGGTTGCCCTGAAAGCCGTGCGATCCTCCTCGGAAGCCCTCGAGATCGAAGTCGCCCCCTCGCCGGGAACCAGCTACCGGATCGAATTCATCGGCACGCGCCGCGGTTTTCCCACCGAATCCGAACCGGTCCTCGACGACGAAGAAAAAGAGCTCTGGACCACCCAACGCTACAGCTCCCAGATCGGAGAGGTTCTGCACCAGGTCGACGGAACCCGCGGCGAGTATCGCTTCCAGCCCGATGACCTGTATATCCGCGCGGTGATCACGTCGGATCGCCTTCATCCCAATCCCTCAGAGCCCGGTGAGTTCGAACGGGCCTGGGCCCAACCGGTGGTCGGTCCCGCCGCACTCCCTCCCGAATAACCGGTCGGACGGAATCGTCGTGGGCCGCTTATCGTGTTCCGGGACAAGCGAGCGGCCCCAGCACGCTCTCGCACCAGAGGGCGGCCAACAACAAGTCCCGGTCTCCATGGCGCCGGCCGATCAGCTGCAGCCCCAGAGGCAGACCATCGGAGTCGAGTCCCATGGGGAGTGTCACAGCGGGCAGTCCGCAGTAGCTGAAGGGGGAATTGAACGTCGGATCGCCCGTGGTGTCCGGGCCAGGGGCCCCACCCGGAGTCGCGGGACACGCCAGAATCCCCCAGGTCTCCAACAGCCGATCCATCTCGTCCGAGAGTTCCCGCTGGTGCTGACGGGCCCGCACGTAGTCCACTCCCCGCAACTGACTCCCCTCCTCGATCAGCCCCGCCATCCGGGGCAGATAATGCGGCCGCAGATCGCGGAATCGCTCCTGGTGCCCCGCCGCAATCTCGGTCAACATCACCATGCGGTGGTTCTCGAGCACCGTGTCGAAACCGGCGGGCAGCGGACAGTCGGCCGCGGCCACGCCGGCCTGCGCCAACCGGCCCAGCGTCTGCTCAAACACCTTCCAGCAATCGGCCGAGGCGACCTTGGCGAAACGTCCCTGCAGCTTCCCGATTCGCCCGGGAGGCCTTCCCTCGGCAAACAGGCGGCCCAGCAACTCCGACGTCCCAGCCTGACTCAAGACCCCTTCCAGGACCCAGAGATCATGCACACACCGCGCCATGGGACCAGGAACATCCAGACTGGGTGCGGCGGGAAACACCCCCTCGACCGACAGCCGTCCCCAGCTCGGTTTGTAGCCCGCGATCCCACAATAGGCCGCAGGGCGAATGATGGACCCTCCCGTCTGTGAGCCAAGCGCTCCCAGACACATGCCGGTCGCCACGGCCACGGCCGAACCACTCGACGAGCCCCCCGGGGTCCGCTCGAGATTCCAGGGATTGCGGGTGGGAGGAGGATCAAAACAGGCGAACTGCGTGGTGACGGTTTTTCCCAGCACAACCCCCCCTGCCGTGCGGAGGCGGTGCACCAGCGGGCCCTCCTCCCGGCACACCTCGCCAGTCTCCCAGGGACCGAATCCACACCCGGTGGGAGTTCCCACCACGTCGAACAGGTCCTTGATTCCCAGAGGAATGCCCCACAACCCTGTCGCAGCCTCTCCGGCTTTCCGGCGGGCATCGAGCGCACGGGCCGTGGCCAGGGATTGCTCGCGGTCGCAGCGGACCCAGGCATGCAACTGCGGTTCGCAGTGCGAGATTCGCCCGAGACACTCCTCCGTCACCTGTTCGGCCGACACCGCGCGGGAATGAATCCGCCGCAGTGTCGAAACCAGGCTGAGTTCGCCCTCTGCCAGATAGGAATTCATCGAACTGTCCAGAAAGTGGCCACACCCGCTCGCCCAACCAACACTAGTTCACAAGTACAGATATGGGTGTCTTATGTCAATTCTCACCCGGCGTTTTCAGGGCGGTCGCTCGCTGGCGGCACGGCGACGGCGCGGGAACATCTTGACCTCGCACAGCGACCTCGAATACCACCCCGCCATGACCCTCATCGACCGCTACCTGCTTGGCCGCTACGCCTACGTGTTTTTCGTGGGGTATGTGGCCCTGTTTGGCCTGTACTTCGTGATCGATGTCTTCACGAATGTCGGCGATTTCCTCGATATCCCCGGGGGTCTGGGGGTCATCGTGACCGAAATCGTCAAGTATTACTCGTACCGCTGCTGTGCCTTCTTTGGCTCGATTGGCGGCTCGATGCTGGTGATTGCCGGGATGACCACCCTGGCGCTGCTGCAGAAGTACGGCGAACTTTACCCGGTGCTGGCCGCGGGAATTTCCACAATGCGGCTCGTGAGGCCGGTGCTCATCGGGGCGGTGGCGGTCAACGGACTGATCGTACTCAACCAGGAACTGGTCATCCCCCGTATTGCGCTCCAGCTCCAAAGGGATGCCGGTCAGAAGAGCGAAGCGACGATGAACGTCGAGCCGGCGATCGATTTCTCGGCAGACATCGCCATTGCCGGTCAAAAGCTCAATCTCCGAAAACGGTCCCTCGAGGGGGCCGAGTTCGTGCTCCGCGAAACCCGGGTGGCCACCGTTTTGACACCCATCACCGCCCGGGAAGCAGTCTCGATCGAGCCCGGCCCCAATCAGCCCGCGGGCTGGCTCCTCTCGGAATTCAAGCCCCCCCTCGAAACGATGCCGCTGACCGAACTCGGCCAGCGGTTGATTCAAGCAGGACCTGAACCGGGCACGCTGTTTATCCGCACCGACATCACCTTCGACCAGCTCTACCGCCGGGACAGCAGTTTCGAATTCCTGTCCACCTCGGAACTTGTCACGCGGGTGCGCAATCCCTCGTACAACCACCGCTCCATTCGCACCCAGAGTCTCTACATTCACTCCCGCCTCACCAAGCCGCTGATGAACCTCGTCGTGCTGATGGTGGGAGTGCCATTCATCGTCCGCAAGGAGAGCGTCTCGCTGCTGCGGAACGTCGGCCTGTGCGCGGCTATCCTGGGAGTGATGTTCGGGGTCAACGAAGCGTTCGTTTACCTCGCCAAATTCAACCTGCTGAGTCCCGAGTGGGCCGTCTGGCTGCCGATCATCCTGTGGGGTGGGTTCGCTGCCTGGTCATCCGCAAAGATCAAGACCTGATCGCTCAATCGGCGATTGCCGCCCCTGCCTGGGGAGGTACCACCCCCTTCTTGAGAATCAGATTCGCATACAGGGCGGTTTCCCCCGTGGCGATGATGGCATAGGCGTCGCGGGATCGCTGGTAGAACTGCTGCCGATCGATGCGGGTCAAGGGAATCTCCCGCCCTTCGGCCTGCTTCAGCAGACGGGAGAACTGGCTCCAGATGGGGGGGGGTTCCTGGGCGGGATCGACCGGCTCCATCACCACGGCGACATCGGGCACAAAAGTGTCGACCGGCAGAAACTTCAACAGGGCCGCCAGCAGGTCGACCGCCGGGTGTCCATCGGCGCGAACAAGCCGGCGGGCATTGGAAGCCGCCGGAAAATTCCCGTCGGCCAGCACCAGTTCATCGCCATGCCCCATCTCCATCAGTACCAGCATCAACTGGGGCGAGATCACCGGGGGAATCTGCTTCAACATCTGCGGCTCCAATCAGCGGCACGTTCCTGCGTGGAATCAGCCCGGATCCACGTCGAGAGCCGAATCGTATCCTGCGCTGTTCGGGGCGCACAGCAAACTCAGCGAGGTCCCACCCGCCCTGCCAGCCGGGGCGGCAGAGTCTGCTCCAACAGAGCCCCCCAGTCCGTCGGAGCCGCCTCAGGAGGTATCACCTCCCGCAGCACCTCGGCCCGTCCCTGCCGCAGATCTTCCAACAACCCCCGCAGCGGGGCTTCGAGCTGCTGGAGAAACCCGTCGCATTCGGCCACGCTCAAGTCATCTCGCAGCAATTCGCTCGCGGCAACCCCTTCCCGGTTTCGCCGCAGGCGGGCCAGCCCTTGGGCACTGCTGCGATACATCAGCCCCGCCACAAACGCCCGGCGCAATTCCCCTCGCTCATTGAAGTGGAACACCCGCTCGGGATCGAAATAAACCGAAAACCAGCCGTTGGTCCGCTGTCCCAGAACCACCGGGTCGACGGACCCGGGGAGACGCAATTCCATGCGTCGCACCAACGCTTTGGCCTCGGCAATCAGATCTTCACGGTCTTGCTCGTGTCTGGCCATGATCTCGACATCCAGCGGGATTCAGCCCCCCGTCCGGGGACCAATCCGGTCATTCCAGAACACCCCGACCGAGGGGGTATGGTCGTCGTCCCGCATTGCCCCGATGGCGACATCCAGATCGCCATCACTGTCGAAATCGGCCAGTTCCATCGACGGAAATCGTCCGTGCCCCTTCAGAATCCCATGCCGCTCAAACTGACCAGGAGTGACCTGCTCGAGCCAGATGACGGCGTCAAAGTCGGGCCGGACCTGCTTCCCCGCCGTGGTTTCCGGAATGGAGACCGCCGCCACAATATCGAGATCGCCGTCGCCATCCATGTCTCCCGCCAACGCCTTGTGAACCCCCGGCAACTCGGCGAGGAAGTGGTCTTTCCAGGGAAATCCCCCGGCATTCTCGAGCCATCGGATGCCATGGTAGGGCTTCACAAAAAACGTATCAAACATGTCTCCGTTGGTCGCCAGCAGATCGAGATCGCCATCCTGATCGAAGTCCACCAGCTGTATCCCCGTGGATCCATGAGCCGGGTCTCCACCGGCAAACACCACCTCTTTGCGAAACCGAAACCCTCCCTCGTTCAGGAACAGTTCGATCGATTCGTGCTCCTGGCTGAACAAAACCGCGAAGTCCATCAGGCCGTTGCCATCCAGGTCGGCCACCGGAACATGAATCGCCCCGTGCCGGGGATCGATCTCGTGCGATTCGAATGCGAACCCTGCGGCTTCGGAAGAGCGGTTTTCCAAAACCAGCACCTGACCGGTTTTCCGCCAGCCGAAGACCGCGACGACCAGATCGAGATCGCCATCCTGATCAAAATCGGAGGGTTCCACGTCCGCCACCCGTCCCACTCCCTCAAGGAGCACATGCGGTTCGTAGGCCCCGGCGGCGGTGCCGCGCAGCCAGACAACACGTCCCTTGGCATGATCCTGCGGCAAAAAACTCCCCAGATCGGCGACGATCAAATCGCTGATTCCATCCCGGTCGAGATCGCACACTTCGGCGTGGCAGGGATTCTGCAGATCCGCCAACCGGCGGAATGACGATTTCCCTTCCGCTGGCTGCAGAGATCCCACCCCACCTGTCCGCATGTCGCAGAAAATCAGTTCCGGACGATCACTTTTCTCCAACCCCCGCCAAGCCAGCGAAGCGACCGCTGCGTGCGACTGACCGAGATTGTCGGCCGACAACTGGCGAACGAGGCGAAAGGGCACCTTGGGTTGCTCCGCCAGTTCGGAATGCGTCGGCAACTGCAACTCTTTGGGAGCCCGGGAAGAAAACCACTCCACCACATCCACCATTGCCGGGGGCCGCAGATCGGACCGCCCCGACTCGTAGTAGAAATTGAACCCTTTGTTCACCTCCTCATGCCAGGCCGATTTCGGGAACGACTGCGGGTTGGGAACCGCATGGCAGGCTCCGCAAAAAGCCTCAACCTGAGCGGTCAACTCGGGTGACTCTTTCTTCACTTTCGACGGGCGTTTCTCACCGGCCGAAGTTGTCCTGGTCTCGGGCGAACCGGGGGGGGCAGAAGAGGAACAGCCTGCCGCAATCAGCAGAGTTCCCGCCAACACAAACCAAAGGCTCAGTCCAGAAGACGAGGGGCGCACAACCGGGGAGCGAGCCGCTCCAAGCCAAGTGATCATCCAATCCCTTTCCCAAGTCGAGGTCGGCCCAAGCGGCAGCCGAGAACAGTGGCGAAAACAGCCTGTCGTTCCAGCCTCCGCAAATTGTACGCCCAACCGCCAGTGCTTTGAGAACCGGAATCAGCCGGCTGTGGACAACTGCACGAATTGCAGGTCCGGCAAACCCTCTCCGTCCCGCCACGGGCCAGCGGTTCACCTGCAAACCAAGTCAAACCCAGCTCTCAACCGCGCCGCCACCTCCCCTCTCCACAAACCCTGTGACCAAGCCGGGACTCAGCCTGGGACGGGATGGTGCGGCGACTCCTCGCGAGAACTTGCTCGCCACCACAGAGACATCAACGAAAAAAGCCCTGCAATGGCGTACACCACTGCAGGGCTTGAATCTTGGGCTCAGACCCAAAAAGGTACCCCCAAGGGGATTCGAACCCCTGTTGCCGGACTGAGAACCCGGAGTCCTGGGCCTCTAGACGATGGGGGCAACTGTGGCAAAAGTATATCAGTGCGTTTCGGAATGTCAAATCGGCGGGAACCGGGTTTTAACCCCCGGTTCCCCCTCCATTTGACCGGCCGTTGACCCTTTCGGGAAGCAGCCTGAAGGTGCCACGGGACGAGCATCCGGACCCCGGCCGATCCCCCGGACGACGCAGCCGCAGACAATGCTGCAGGACCACATTGAGGGCTCGCAACAGTCGCGGGGCCGACTTGATCGGTGGTCGCGCCGGGCGCGGAACGATCGAGGAAGGGGGGCGGCGAGTTCTCCGTATCCCCGCCCCGCCTCTTCTGCTGGCCCCCTGCGACGTTCCGTTGTCTCTGATCCCCCGCTACTTCACCGGAGAACGGTGGAAGTGCACGTGCCGCCATTCGCCCTGCAGCTTCTGCCAGATGCGGGTCTCTTCCGTCCCCCGCGAATTCGGATGACCATTCGCATCGACGTATTGCGTCAGCCGGAAATAGGCGATCAACGCGCTGTCTCCCATCACGCGAATCGTGGGATGGCAAATCGTGTTGCGCGGCTTCGAAGCCCCGCCCGCCAGATCAAAATAGAACTTGTGGAAATCGAGACCTGCCACCACATGACCGAGGGCTTCTCCCTCGATGCAGGTGATCGACGGGTCGCAGAGGTTCGCGTAGGTCCCCCAATCCCCTTCGGCGATCGAATCGAGAAGCTTTTGGGTGAGGTTCAGAATTTCCTGTGCGGTGCTGCTGCTCATGGATGTCTGTCAGTTGGAGTGTGAAAAGAGAAACAAAGGCGGCCCCGGCGAACGCAGACCCGGTTCGGCTCCGAATGTCAGACCGGTCAGAAGGGGGCCAGCTAGTCCGAAATCTTCTTCAGAAAATCCTCCAGGGCCGGATCGTCGGCATCCGCCGTGGAGGCAGGGACGCTCAGTGGAGGCGGACGCCCGAAATCTTCCGCCAACACCTCGATGGCGGGCAATTCCATGGAAGACTCACCGGAATCGGAAATCTGACCGGGGTCGAAATCACCGCGCCCCGGACGCCGGACGGCGGTCTCCTCATCCAGACACGAGCCGGCCGCAGGCCAGTCGGCGGGATGCCGCGTTTCTTCCTGATCACCGACGACCGTACCAGGATCCTCATCGGTGCGATTCAGGATCTCGACCCGGCACGAGAGTGGTCCCAGTTCGATGACCATCCCGGGCTCCAGAACATGATCAACTCCGTGGGGAATCGTCTTGCCGTCCAGCCGCGTTCCATTCGCACTCCCCAGGTCCCGTACCAGCACCATCCGGTTCCGGAATGTGACCTGGCAATGTTTGCGGCTGATCTCCGGCAGCGCCAGGCGGACCTGGCACTCCGCAGCCCGACCGATCAGGGAAGATCCCGCAATTCGCACGGGTTTGGCGCGGCTGTAAGGGTGCAGGATGTGGAGGATCAATTCCATGGCGGGCAGATTCAGAATCACTCGCGAGGTGCGGGCACGGCGATCATATCAACCGTGAGTGTCTTGTCAGGAATCCCCGTCCCACGCACCATCGCCTTCGACGCCGACGGGGGACGTTGCGGATCATAGTAGTTCGGCCGCAGTTCGTTGAGCTTCGTGCTGGCCTCTTCGGTTGAGACGAAGTAGGTCGCCTTGGCCAGATTCCGCAGGTTGCCCCCCGCCGG
>JBKDUK010000107.1:0-13673 GCA_046339535.1 Planctomycetaceae bacterium
CTCTGCGAGGCTCTGGGGCTGCCTGCCCCGGCGGGGCTCAACGGCGTCAGCCTGTGGCCGTTGCTCACCGGCGGCTCCCCTCCAGTGCGTGAACGGCCCATGGTCTGGGTCTTCCCGGAATATGGGGGACAGGTGGCGGTCCGGCTGGGAGACTTCAAGGTCATCCGGCAACGGCTGAAGACGAAGGAGCCCGGTCCCTGGGAGGTCTACAACCTCACGACCGATCGGGCCGAACAGCATGATCTCGCGGACCAACATCCCGAGCTGATTGCCCGGGCCCTCGAAGTGCTGCGGACCGAGACCACTGACAATCCGGTCTTCCCGGTCCCCATTCCCGAACTGTCCCCGGTGGCGGTCGAAGAGTAAGTCGGCCGGGCGGTGTTTCGCTCGAGAAATACACCGGGCTTGTTCCATCCGGTTTGGCTGGACGCTCCGAGAGACTCGTTTCATTCCCCGCGTTGTGGTGACGGCTCCCTCATGCATCGATCGATCCGTGTTTGTGGTCTTGGGCAACTGGCTCTGGTCGCCGGACTTCTGGCGACGTTCCTCGCACAATCGTCCCGGGGGTTCGCCGCCGAACGGCCCAACGTGGTCTTCATTGCCATCGACGACCAGAACGACTGGATCGGCCCCCTCGGTGGGCATCCGCTCGTCAAGACGCCCCAACTCGATCGGCTTGCGGCCCGGGGAACCGTGTTTCTCAACGCCCACTGCCAGGCCCCGCTGTGCAATCCCTCGCGCACCAGCCTGTTGCTCGGGCTGCGTCCGGCAACCACCGGCATTTACGGCCTGGCACCCTGGTTTCGCACACTGCCGAATCTCGCGGAACGGATGACCCTTCCCCAGGCCTTTCGTCAGGCGGGCTATCAGACCGCCGTCGCCGGCAAAATCTTTCACGAACGCCCCCGCACTCCCGAGGGACTGCAGCAGGAATTCGCACTCTGGGGGCCCGCGGGCGGAATCGGGGTTGTCCCCCGCCAGAAACTGATCCCCCCCACCCCCATGGGCAACCACCCCGCGATGGACTGGGGGGTCTTTCCCCACCGCGATGAAGACAAGGGAGATTTCCAGGTCGCCACCTGGGGCTGCCAGCAAATCCGGGCTGCGAAGTCGAATGAACCGTTCTTCCTGGCCCTTGGCTTCTTCTTGCCGCACGTCCCCTGCTACGCCACCCAACCCTGGTTCGACCTTTATCCCGACGACGACACCCTGCTTCCCGAAACCTGGGAAGACGATCGCACCGACATTCCCCGTTTCGCCTGGAATCTGCATTGGCATCTGCCGGAACCGCGGCTCGCCTGGCTGCGGCAGAACGGACAGTGGCGCAACCTCGTGCGCTCGTACCTCGCCTGCACCAGCTTCGTCGATGCCCAGATTGGCCGGGTGCTCGACACACTCGAACAAACCGGCCAGGCTCACAACACCATCGTGGTCGTCTGGGGCGATCATGGCTGGCACCTGGGAGAAAAGGGAATCACCGGCAAGAACACCCTGTGGGAACGGGCCACCCGGGTCCCGCTGATCTGGGCCGGCCCGGGGATCACTCCCGGACAACGCTGCCCGCAGCCCGCCGAATTGCTCGACATCTATCCCACCCTGCTCGAGCTCTGCGGGCTTCCCCCCCGCGACGGGCTCGAAGGCCAGAGCCTGGTACCCCAGTTGCGGGATGCCGAGACATCGCGACGAAATCCCGCGATCACCACGCACAACCAGGGAAACCACTCGGTCCGGAGTTTGCGCTGGCGATATACCCGGTATGCCGACGGGACCGAAGAGCTCTACGATCACGCCACCGATCGGGGGGAAAGATTCAACCTGGCCCTCGATCCCCGGCACGCCACCACCCTGGCCGAGCACCGCCGTTGGCTTCCCCGGCTCGACGTTCCTCCCGCTCCCGGCAGTGCCCACCGCGTGCTCACCTACGACCCGGCGACCGACCTCGCCGAGTGGGAAGGTCAAACCGTCCGTCGGGAAGATCCGGTTCCGGAATGAATCGTTCGTGGGGCGTGGTCGGTGGACCAGTTCTGGGTCAGACCCGCAGGAACCACTTCTTGCGGTACAGAAACCACAGCGCCAGCCACTGCAGCCCAAAGGTGGCGGTCACGAGGAGGAATGGCCCCCAGTTTCCGGCGTGCCGTGCGATCCCGCCGAACAGCGCGCGGGCGGTGGCGTCGAAGGGAACCAGCCCCGGCACGACGTAGATGAAGATCGCGTTCGACCCGATCACGATGAAGGGAAACGCCCAGGCCTTCCATCCCAACCCATCGATGACGCCATAGAAAAATGCCAGCAACAGCAGGCTCAAGCCTCCCGCCAGCAGCACGAAAGAACTGGTCCAGATGTTCTTGATAATCGGGAAGACCTGCCCCCAGGCGAGACCCAGGGCCACACAGGCAATTCCCGCGGGCGCGAGGCCCAGGACGAGTTGTCCCCAGGGACGGGGAGATTTCAACCAGCGTCCCGCCAGAGCTCCCAGCAGCACGGTCGCCACCGAGGGAATGGTCGAGAGATATCCCTCGTTGTCGCCATGCCCGTAGTACTCGGGAAGGATCTTCCCCGGCAGGTAATTGCGGTCGAGCCAGCCGGCGAGGTTTCCTTCCGGGGAGAGATCCCCGGCAGTTCCTCCGGGGGGGGCAATGAAGCCCAGCACGGCCCAGTATCCGAGCAGAATCGCCAGGACGATCTTCACCTGGGTCTGCCACGAGGTGTGCAGCACAATGAGCGCCGCTGCGCCGTAGCAGATGGCAATTCGCTGCAGCACTCCCGCGATCCGCAGGTTGGACCAATCCATCTGCAGCAGGTCGTTGTTGATCAGCCCCAGCAAAAACAGCAGCCCCACCCGCCGGGCGATCCGCCAGTGCTGGGCCCGCACGTCGGCCCCCGTGTCGGTCCGGGCGGTCGACCAGGGGAGTACAACCCCCACGATGAACAGGAAGAGGGGGTAGATCAGATCGTAGAAAACAAACCCCTCCCACGGCACATGTTCGAGCTGGTGTTCCACAAACGGGCGGTACCGCGAGTTCGACGCGCGGGCCCATTCACGGAAGATGTTCTCACTCCCCATGATCCACGACATGTCAAACCCGCGCAGGGCGTCGATCGACACGAGCCGCGCAGGACGCGCGGCGGTCGAGGGCAGGGCAGGGGGGCAGGAGGCGGAAATCGGTTTGGACATGACGGCGACCTCCAGCAAGGGACGGGGTGCAAAACCGGATCAGGGATTGCCGGGCGGATTTCCCGGTGCCGGCGCGGCCCCTCCCCGGCAGTTCAGCTGTTCCGGGGGAATGAGCAGGTTCTGGATGATCCGCCCATGGACGAGGGTTTCTTCGACAATCCGTGGGACATCACTGACCTGGACCCCTCCATACCAGATCCCCTGGGGGTAAATCACCACCACCGGGCCCAGTTCGCATTGGTCGAGACAGCCGGCACTGTTGGCCCGCACCAGGGGGCCCAGTTGCCGCTTCTTCAACTCGGTCTTGAAGGCGTTCCGCAACGCCTCGGTCCCCGCCGGGTCACAGCACCCCCGGGGATGCCCCTCGGCCCGGCGATTGCAGCAGACAAACAAATGCTCGGTGAACGCGGGCATGAATTCCCCCCGGGGACAATGGCTGGATCTGTGTGACTGGGGGGAGATCCGCCGGTTGGATCCTCCCCCCCGCTTCGCCGCTTCGTTGGCTGGTCGAGAAGGACCACCCTAGAAACCACGAGCCGCGCGAATGTGTTCGAACCCGCGCAGCTCGTAGGGAATGCCCGCGTAGTCGAGCAGCCGACAGAGGCTGCGGCAGGCCACCCCCAGGCCGTCGGGCCCGCTGAATCCGCCAAACTGTCCGCCCCCCTTGAGGTGGGGCTCCAGCTCCAGGAACATGCCCGGCAAGCCGAGTTTTTTCATCTTCCGGTCGATCTGCGGCAAATGTTAGCGCAGTTCGCGGAAGATCAATTCGTGGCCGCTGTCGCCAATGTCGGCCGGCACGAAGTTCTTCAGCCGCTCTTCATCGACCACCCCCGTCCACTCCAGCGTCGGATCGATCCGGTAGTCCTTGATGTGGAAGTAGCCCAGGTGCTTCCGCATCACCTGGTATTCGGCCAGGCATCGCAGGCAGTCGTAGTTTTGCGACGAGATGTTGCCCCCGTCGAAGATGCAGATCAGGTTGGGCTCGTTGATCTTGCGGGCCAGCTCGGCCATCAGTTGCCCGTTCTGACCAATCAGATTCGCCTCGACCTCCAGGGCGTAGACAATTCCCTCCTTGGCGCACTTCTGGGCGATGGCCGAAAGCTGGTCGACCGCTTTCCCCACATGCGGCTTCGGATCGGTTCCCCGTGGATGGTAGAACGAGAAGCCGCGAATCATCTTCGCATCGAGGGCGTGGGCCCGGTCGATCGCCGTGGCCACTTCGTCCTTGAGGTACTTGTCGAACGGCACAAACCGGTTGTGCGAACCATCGTCGACATCCAGCAGCTTCACCTTTCCGATTGGTGAGCCGATGCTGGTCACTTTCAGCCCATAGTCAGTCTGCAGTTGCCGCACGGTCTTCAGCTCGGCCTTGTCGAGCTTCATGATGTTCTTGACCTCACCGGTCACGTTCAGGAACCGGGGGCTGTAGTACTGCAGTCCCAACGCGGCCAATACGGCGAACTGCTCGAACACCGACTTCGAGTTGGCGGCCTCGTCCGAGAAGGCACTCAGGATGACCGGAGGAAGATCGGCGGGAACGGGGGTCGAGCGGGTGGGTTTGGCCACGGAACAGATCCTGGTGCGGGATGGAAAGAGGCGTGCGGCAACGGATTCGGCATTGTTCCGACGCTGGGGAATGCCTGCAAGGGTGCTGACTCTCCACCCCAGAGGGATTCCGTCCAATCGGGGGAAGACCCTGCGAAGGCCTTTTCCATGTCGCTCGAAACCGCATCTCGACGGCGCGCATGCTGGACGATCTGTATTCGGGGGCGATAACCTGTCACGCATGGGATCTGACGGCGACGGCGTCGCGATCGGACCAAACAGGGGTGTGCTGGACAGAGGGGCAAGAAGTGCTTCCTGATCCCTCCCACGTACATCCACTCTCCACTTGAACTTTCGGGGAACCACCAGCCTTGGCCAGCAACAAGCAAGACAAGAAGAAACGGGAACGTGAGAAACGGGTTGCCCAGAAGAAGGCGCTCGACGCCCAACGGCTCGCCCAGGAGGCAGCCGCCCGTGCCTCCGGCTCCTCCAGTGCGGGCAAGCTCTTCTCGGCCTCGCTGACCGCAGGCAGCGAGAGCGCGAATCTCGGCAAGATCACTGAGAACGAGGTTGTGCGTCCCCGGCCTCACTAGGTCCCTGCCGACGGCAGGACTCGCCGGTAACGGCATCCCCCACCTGGTATCGACCGCATCGTCCTCAGACACGGAAGGCAGGACTCGATGAACGGTTCCTCGATCCGCGAGCTCAGTCCCCCCACGCCCCGGTTTGACGCGGCGGGACGGCGTTTGGTTCCCGAGGTGATGGATCAGCCCGGACTCGACACAGGGCTGCATCATCAGGCCTTGTCGGCACTAAGCCGCATCAACAGCCTCAGCCGTACGGCGGGCAGCCTCTGGCCTGCCATTCAAGCGGTGGCGACCCAACCCCCTCCCCAGCAGTCCCTCACACTGCTGGATGTCGCTTGTGGTGGGGGAGATGTGGCCCTGCGGCTGGCGCAGCGGGCTCAGGCCCAGGGGCTCCCCCTGCAGGTCCGTGGCTGCGACTTCAGCCCGGCTGCCATCGACTACGCCACCAGGTCGGCGGATGGGATGGCGGCCGCGGCCGCTCCCCGGTTCTTCGTCCACGACGTGCTGGCCGAGCCGCTTCCCCCGGCTGATATTGTCACCTGCACACTGTTTCTGCATCACCTCGACGAAGCGCAGGGGGTGTTGTTGCTGCAGCGCCTTGCGGCGGCCGCCCGCCGGCTGGTGCTGGTCAGCGATCTCCGGCGCACCCGTCTTGGTTATTGGATGGCTCATCTCGTGGGACGCGTGCTGACCCGCTCCCCCGTCGTACGGATCGATGGTCCCCTCTCGGCGGCCGCTGCCTGGTCCCTCCCCGAGGTCGACCGGCTCGCGCGCCAGGCGGGCTGGCAGGGGTATCAACTGGGTCGTGTCTGGCCCGAGCGGTTCCTGCTGCGTTGGGTTCGCTCGTGAGTGACGGCCCCGATTGGTCTCCTCCTCAATCGCTCTCCGGCGTGACCTGGGATGCGGTGGTGATCGGCGCCGGGCTGGCCGGCAGCCTTACGGCACTGCTTGCCTCCCGCGCCGGTGCCCGGGTGTTGCTCGTCGAGAAGAAGGCTCTCCCCCGCGACAAGGTCTGCGGCGGCTGCCTCAACACCGCCGCCCTGCGCGTCTTCGAACGCGCCGGACTGCTCCCTGGCCTGGCCGCACTGGGGGGAATCTGGCTTGAACGCTACGAACTGTTTGCCGGCGGTCCCCCCCTGCGGACTCCCCTTCCTGGCGGCGTGTCGGTCTCCCGCAGCCGTCTCGATGCCTGGCTGGTCACTCAGGCCCGGCTGGCCGGAGTTCACTGCCTCGACCAGGTCCAGGCGCAGGTGATGGACCTGCCCGATCCCCAGTCTCCCACACGGGTGGTCGAGCTGTCGCGCACAGGCCAACCGCTGGAACAGATCAAAGCCCGCCTCGTGGTGGTGGCCGATGGTCTGGCCCATGCTTCGTTGCAGAAGCAGCCGGGTTTTGTCGATCGGGTATCGCCGTGGAGCCATGTCGGACTTGCGGCCCGGGCGGCGCTGCCATCTCCCGCGACCTCTCCCGAACGGGGCACGATTGCGATGGCGGTCGGAACCGGTGGCTACGTTGGTCTGGCCCGGGATGAATCGGGAGACGTGCACCTCGCGGCCGCTGTCGATCCCCGCTTTCTGCGCAGCGCAGGGGGGCCCGCCGCCTGTGTCGCCGCCATTCTGGAGCAGGCTGGTCATCCCCTGGAGGGGGCGTGTGCCGGGCTTTCGTGGCTGGGGACTGGACCACTCACACATCACCTGTATCCCGCCGCGGCCCACCGCCTGTTCGTCGTGGGGGATGCCCTGCGGTATGTCGAGCCCTTCACAGGAGAAGGCATGGCCTGGGCGCTGCAAGACGCCGAGCGATTGGCTCCGCTGCTGCTGCGGGCGCTGGCCGGCTGGAGTCCCGGGTTGATTCCCGAGTGGAACCAACCCCCCCGCTTGAGCCGGGGAGCGTGGTGCCGGACTCTCACCACCGCCCTGCGCTCCCCTTGGCTGGCGCGGCCGGTCGTGGCCGGCTTGCGGCATGCTCCCCGCCTGGCGCGTCACCTGGCTGCGTCCATCGCACCCCCCTCAGACCTCACCCGGGAACGCTATGAGGCGGCCGGTCGAGAGGCCACTGGGCAGCTCCTGCCGGTCACTCACCGGCCTGTTTCGTCGGAAGAAGCCGCATGAAATTCTCGATTCGCGGGCTCGGCACTGCCACTCCGCCCCACAGTGTGGCCCAGGCGGATGCGGTGCAGGCCGCCCAGACCTTCTGTTGCTCGACCGATCAGCAACGGCAATGGCTGAAGTTGGTCTATCTGCGTTCGGGCATCGAGCGCCGGCACAGCGTGCTGTTAGAGAACGGAGACACAGGTATCGAGGGGCGGCAGACGTTCTATCCCCCCCAGCGCAATCCCGAAGACCGGGGGCCGACCACGGCCCAACGCATGCAGCGGTACGAACGCGAGGCTCCCCGGCTCGCCCGGCAGGCGGCTCAGCAGGCCCTGGCGCGGGCCGAGTGGCCCGCTACCGCGATCGACCATCTCATCACGGTTTCGTGCAGCGGGTTTGTCTCACCGGGTTTCGAGTTCTCGCTGATCCGCGACCTCGGCCTGCGGCCCAATGTCTCACGTACCCAGATCGGGTTCATGGGTTGCCACGGAGCGCTCATCGGTTTGCGCAGTGCCGGGATGTTCGCCCGCGCCGAACCCGACAGCCGGGTGCTGCTGTGTGCCGTCGAACTGTGCACCCTTCATCAGCAATACGGCTTCCATCAGGAACAAATCGTGGCCAACGGACTGTTTGCCGACGGAGCGGCCGCCGTCGCCGGGCAGGTAGTGCCCCGCTTCGATCCGGGCTGGGGAGTCTTTCGACACGAAACCCTGATGTTGCCCGACTCGGCCCAGTGCATGGGCTGGCGGATTGGCGATCATGGGTTCGAGATGCGGCTGACCCCGGAGGTTCCCGAACTGATTGGCCGCAGCCTGCGTGGCTGGCTCGATGGATGGCTGGCCGAGGTGGGATTGCGATGCAACGCCGTCCCCACCTGGGCCGTGCATCCGGGAGGACCACGGGTCCTGCACGCGACGCGCGAAGCGCTCGAACTTCCCGAGCGGGCCCTCGAGGTGTCGCACGAGGTTTTGAAGAACTACGGCAATATGTCGTCACCGACCATCCTGTTCATCCTCGACCAACTGCGCCAACGCCAGGCACCGCTGCCGTGTGTCGCCCTCGCCTTCGGCCCCGGCCTCTCGATCGAGGCAGCGCTCATTCTGTAACACCGAGGCAAGAGGGCGGCCCGGTTTTCGGGGCCATCCTATGCGAGTCGAATTTCGCCCGCGGTGTCCTGGTCAGACACCGCGGGAAGCGATGTTGCGCGACGGAAGAATTGTGCTCGGTGGGGATGTCCGCTGCAAACACCGATCACCGCACCGAGCGAAATTCCCGAATCAGCCACGGCCCGATTTGCGACCCCTCTTCGGCGTTCGAAGGGCCCGCTTCTTGGCGGCTTTCTTGGTCGATTTGACCCCCTTCCGCTCCACCTTCTTCCGCTCGACTTTGAGATCGGCCTTCGCGCGGCGATTGCGGGCGTGTGAGCGGGTCTGTTCCATCGCCTCCATCTTGATCTTGGTCGACCAGGCGACCAACTCGGGAATGCGGCGTGCGAAGATGTTCTCTCCGTGGCAGTTCAGCTCATCCATGCCGTGCGACTTCAGCATTTTCACCGATTGGACGACGTCCTGCGTGACGGCCTCCAGGTCCCCGATGACCGACTCAAGCTCTTCGATGGATCTGTATGACCGCACAGTGACGCACCTCCGATGAAAGACCACATCCGTGTGAAAGACACGGCGATTCGCGGGGAAATGGTGGCTCCTTCCCAAACCAGAGAAAGAGATCCCCCGCCAGGTTCCGAACATTCTCTCAGAATTTTATCAAATCATCTGTCAAAACACACGACCACCGGACTCTCCCGGCAAGAGACATCACAGCGTGACGTCAAAGACGGGGTTCGCGCACTGGTCGCTGTCAAAATGCGTCCACAACCCGCTGTGGCTGAATTCGACCCGGACGGCGCCTGAATTGCGTTGAGCCGCGGAGGGATTGGGCTCTGGGCCGGAGATACTGTCATCGGCCCCTTTCAAAAACGTGCCGGAGGTTGGTGTGGCGTGAGCGGATGGGAAGGCGAGGCACGCAATCTTGCCGGGCGGGCTTCCGTGAGATCACGGTGGGGCTCGATTTCCTCGTGACTCTCGTTCAGGAAACCCGCTCTTTCCGGCGAATCGGCGTCTGTCGGACGGACAGATCGCACTCTCATGGCTCCCGAACCGAAACTTTTGTTCGGTCGGCAGCACCCGGGTCGTTCTTTATCCCGAGTATTCGGGCAGAAAGAGGTGAGAGGTCCGCACAGTGTTGAACGGCAGGACCAAGGTTTGCGCCAAAACTAGCGGGCTTGCCGGGCCGCTGAACGCCCGATCGAAAACCGGGGCTTGGATCTCCAAACCCCAGCCGGTCACAAGAAGTTCTCGGAGTACCTTCGGGACAGCGCGGGAAGCGTTTGTTTCCGGGCCACTCGTCCGGTGGTCTCTCCTCCCCGATACAGCCGTTGAATGGGGCACCTCGGTGCTGCAACCCTGACGACGCAAGTCCCACAACCGACGTGGTGGACGCGAGTTCCTGAACTGTCCTGCCGGGAGGGAGTCGCCCTGCGGCCGTCCAAACAAAAAAGCCACAAGCAATTGGCTTGTGGCTTTCAGAAAAGCCGCCACCGCGACTCGAACGCGGGACCTACGCTTTACGAAAGCGTCGCTCTACCGACTGAGCTATGGCGGCCTGAAACCAGAACCCTGAGGATCTGTAACGGACAAAATGGTACCGCTGGATCGGGTGTCTCGCAAGCAGCCCGACGTCGGATTTCCTCTGCCCCGAGACGGGCCGGTGAGCCGCTTCCGGCCCCGACAGGGCGTTTGACACACCGGTGCGGCGATCGGTTCGCTCGCTGGTCCGTCCGTAGATCGCTCCGCGTCTGCGTCGATCGGGGTCAGGCGGGGGCCAGGTCTCACCCATCAAACACACCACCCCGGACCAAACAGATTGGCCCGGGGTG
Source organism: Planctomycetaceae bacterium (assembly GCA_046339535.1). Classification (GTDB taxonomy): domain Bacteria; phylum Planctomycetota; class Planctomycetia; order Planctomycetales; family Planctomycetaceae; genus UBA10511. The sequence continues at coordinate 10,336 of JBKDUK010000107.1, forward strand.
GGAACAGCTCCGTCGTCGCGGGGTTTCCCGCAGCGGTGGGTTACTTCGCCGCCTGAATTCGCCGATCCAGCGTCTTGTTCGTTTCCTGCAAGACGTGCTTGATGTAGGCGTCATCGGGCTTCAGCAACGCTTCAACCACGATCTCGGCCGCGCGGGCCGCCTCGGCACCGTGGAAGTAGCTCAGCCCCCAGATGGCGATCAACCGGACCCGGCTGCTGTCGTCGTTGACCTGCTGCTGCAGCAGTTCCAGCGTGTCGGGAACCCGGTCACGCCAGGCAGTGAGGACCTTGGTGGCCGCCGCGCGGGCATGGGGGACCGGCGACTTCAGGACCTGCCGCAGCAGGTCCTGGTTGACCACGTTGTGACTCTGGAACAGCCACAGCCCCTCCAGGCGATGGTGCTCGTAGTCGGCATCGGCCTTGTCGAGACCGGCCAGCCACTTCGTCGCGGCGGCGATCACCTCGGCGGTCGGCCGGCCCGACAGCTCGATGCGGGCCCGCGACCGCACGCGGTCTTCTTTCGACTTCAGCAGGTCCAGTAGTTTGTCGACCGGCTCGCCGGCGATCTTGGCGGGCTTCACCAGGTCGCGGGTCGCGTGCCGCACGCGGTACACCCGGCCGTGGGTCTGATCGCGGCTGGGATCCCGCAGGTTGTGCTGCATGTGGCCGATGATCGGGTTCTGCCAATCGACGAAGTAAATCGCCCCATCGGGACCCACCTCGACGTCGGCCGGGCGGAAGTTGGGATCGCTCGAGGTCAGCATCGGCTCTTGCTCGACCGCCCCCAGGCTCGAATCCTTGTCTTCCAGCTTGTATCGCAGAATTCCCTGCAGACCAATCACATTCAGCACCAGCAGGTTCCCCTGAGATTCCTCAGGGACGTGGGCGCTGGCCAGGGTCTCGGTCCCCGAGCAGGGACGGGTCCGCTGCTGGTAAACCTGCGGAGGGCCGGCGTGCTTGTGCGGGAAGTCGATGTCACCCGAGAACAGCACGGCATGGTAGGGCTGGGCCCCGGTGCCGTCCCAGACCACGTCCTGACCCCACCGGTCGAAGATGTGACCGTGCGGATTGGCGAAGCCGAACGAGACGTAGACGTCGATCTTCTTCGCCCGGGGCTCATAGCGGAACACCGCCCCGTTGGCGACCCGCCGGGGAGCCCCCCAGGGGGTCTCGATCTGGCTGTGGTGGAACGTCCCTTCCTGGAAGTAGACCGAACCGCCCGGCTCCAGCGCGAAGCTGTTGGCGGTATGGTGGGTGTCGGCGGTGTCGAGTCCGTGGACGACTCGTTCCTTGATGTCGTACTTGTCGTCGCCGTTGGTGTCTTTGAGGAACAGCAGGTCGGGCCCCTGGGCCACCAGCACGCCGTTGTTCCAGAATTCGAACCCGGTGGGGTTGTGCAGGTCCCCCGCGAAGGTGGTCGCCTTGTCGGCCCGGCCGTCGCCGTTGGTGTCTTCGAGAATGAGCAGCTTGTCATCCATCTTCTCGGTCGGCTTCCAGTGGGGATAGGTGCGCCAGATGGCGACCCACAGCCGGCCCTTCGTGTCGAAGGCCATCTGCACCGGATTGACGAGTTCGGGGAACATCGCTTCGTCGGCGAACAGTTCGACCTTCAGGCCGGGGGCGACCGTCATCTTGGAGATCGCCTCTTCCCCCGACAGAAACAGGTGCTTGCCCCCTTCGAGCGGTCCCGGCTTGTTGCTGATCACGGGGATCAGCTCGGGGAGGTTGTCGTCTTTCGCCTCGGCTTTTTCACCCCGGGCGACCGCCCAGACGACCTTGTCGCGATTGGCGGTCTTGACGTCGAGAATGTCGAGCTCGCGCTGGGCGACCGAATAGTTCGAGAGGCCGTTGCCGTAGCCGCCGGGACCTTCCGAGAACTTCAGGAACGCCCGGTCGCCGTAGGTCGAGTAGCCATCGGTCACGCGGTAGCGGTTGTACCAGTAGAAGTTCTTGTCGACGACGGCGGCGCGAATCGCTTCGAGCACGCGGGGATCACGGCGGGGGGGAGGTCCCTGGGTGAACATCGCCGCCTCGGCCGCCTCGGCGATCGCGGCATCTCCCAGGGCGTTCTGGTGGATCCCGTTGAGGGTCAGCGCTTTGTCGGCGGGGCGTTCCCCGAGGATGGCACCGAAGATGTCGACGAACGGCACATTGTGCGCCTGGGCGACCTCGGCCAGCGCGTCGGAGTACTTCTTGAGCTGCTTGTTGGTCGCCAGCACCGCCTGCGGCGAGGGGAGGTTGGGGTCGAGAATGGTCTCGACGCCGACGGGCGAGAAGAGCACGAGCCGGGGGGCCGACTTGCCGTTGTACTGCTGGGCCAGGGTGTGCTTGATGAACTCTTCGGCGTTCTGTTTGAAGGCGGGCAGTCCCTTGTCTCCGGCGAACGACTCGTTGTAGCCGTAGAACGCGAAGATGACGTCAGCGTTGGTGTTGGTCCGTTCGAAGCGGTTCTCGCTGACCTTCCCCTGATCGCGGGGGGAGAGCTTGTCGGGCTGGGGGACGCCCGACTTTCCAGCCAGCCATTCGTCGTGCGAGCCGAAGCTCATCGAGCGGAGACGGTGCTGGCTGTTTTTGAACCCGTCGATTTCATCGCCCGAGTAGGCGAGATTGCGGAAGGTGAGGTCGAGATCGCCGAAGCGCGAGACGAGCCGGGCTTCGAGCCAGCCGTAGTGCTGCATCCGTTCGGCCAGACCGCCGCCGACGATGCAGATATGGTCTCCCTTCTGGAGTTGAATGTCAGCGGCCGAGGCGGTGGCGGCGAACCACAGCAGGCAGAGAGCGAGCAGCTTCTGTTTCATCGAAAAGTCCTTCGGGGACGGGCGAATCGGGTGCGTATCCCGGTGGGGGCGGGGGAGTCCGGCCGGGGGCGCAGTGCCCCCAGGAGGACAGCCCGCCGGGAAGGGCATTGTTTCGGTTCGCGGGGGTTGTCGCAAGGCACCGGCGGCGGGGGGGCGGACCTTTGTGTCCGCTCCGCTGGACCTGGATCGAACGACAACTCGTTCCCTGGGCCGCCAACCCCCCCCGCATCGAAAACTCCAATCCGCGCCCTCCACAGAACGCTTCGCAAGGGCCCGCCACCCTGTGCTCGGGCCCTTGCGGGCGAGTGTCTTTGGTTGGGGACGCAGCGGAGTTTGGCCGATCCCTGTTGCTTGGCGATCCGCAGGGTGGCCCTCACGCCTGGCCTGCGGCCGCCCCAGACCCCACCGACTTTGCGTCGGTTGGTGAACGAGATCTGTCGCTAACCCAGCGGCACCGCCGCGCGTGACCCCCTCTCCCACCAAACGACTCCCGGGAAACCGAACCCGGGTGACTGTGGGAGAGGGTTGGGGTGAGGGCGAA
>JBKDUK010000108.1:0-4486 GCA_046339535.1 Planctomycetaceae bacterium
GTCGATGGAAGAGGGAACCTTCGGGGAATGGCTCAAGCCGAATGGGGCGACGGTCGCCCGCGGCGAACCCCTGTTCGTCCTCGAGGGGGAGAAATCGGCTCAAGACATCGAGGCAGTTGACGCCGGCATTCTGCGGATCCCCCCCAACGGTCCGCGCCCGGGAGACACCGTCAAGGTCGGGCAAGTGCTGGCCTGGTTTGTCCAACCGGGTGAAGAACTCCCCACCGGTGGCCCCTCCCCCGCTGCAACCGCCCCGGTTTCATCCGCACCGGCCGCCGCATCTGCGGCCGTTCCCCCCGCCGCAGCCCCCCCACCCGCCACAGCCGCCTCCCCAACCGCATTCGCAACAGCCGCCACGGTCCCCTCGCACTCCCCTCCGGCAGCAGTCTCCGCCGGGGTGACCGCCGGTTCCCAGGTGGCCAGTCCCCGGGCGCGTCGCGCGGCACGCGATTTGGGCCTCGACCTGGGGCAGATTCCAGGAACCGGGGTGACGGGGCGAATTCGCGAACGGGATGTCGTGGCGGCGGCCCAGACCGGCTCCGCCCCCAAAGTCCCTGCCGCGACGCGGGTCTCTGCTCCGGCGGGCATCAGCTCGATCCGCAAGACCATCGCCGCCCGCATGCTCGAGTCGAGCACGCAGACCGCTCCCGTCACCCTGCACCGCCGGTGCGACGCCTCAAACCTCGTCAACCTGCGACGGCAATTTCAGTCGCTCGGGGCGAACAGTGCCCCCCCGCCTCCCACCTACACCGATTTGATCGTCAAACTGGTGGCCTGTGTGCTGGCCGACTTTCCCGAAATCCGCACGCAATGGCTCCCCGCGGGTCCCTTTCTTCCCCCAAACCTCGACGTGGCGGTGGCGGTCGATACCCCCCAGGGACTGCTGGCCCCGGTTCTGCGAGAGGTGCAGACCCAGACGGTACGGCAACTCTCGGCGAATCTGCGGTCGCTCGCCGAGCGGGCCCGGGGTGGGCAACTGTCGGCCGACGAGCTGTCGGGAGGATGCTTCACCATCACCAACCTGGGAACCCTGGGAGTGGAACACTTCACCCCGATCATCAATCTGCCGCAGGTGGCCATTCTCGGCCTGGGTCGGATCGCCTCCGAACCGGTCGCGCTGGCGGGGGAGGTGCGGCTGCGGGAACAGCTGCCCCTCAGCCTGACGTTCGATCATCGGATCGTCGACGGCGGACCCGCCGCCCGATTTCTGGCGGCGGTCGCCCAGGCCATTGAGAACCCCGGGCCGTGGCTGATGCCCTGACCCCGCGAACCCCGGCCCCGAACCAACGAAACGCGTGCCTGTTTCCCCATCGCGATGCTGTGCGGTTCTTGCCAAAACTGGCCTCGCCGGGCGAACCGTCGAGGCTGACCTGGGGGCCAGTGGATCCCGCTCGGCACAACTCGCCTCTCCTTCTGACCCACCTGGGGAACGCCCCGTATGGAATCGTCCACCACCTCTCCTCCGGTCGAGGCGCCTGCCGCGGTGGGTCGGCTCGAATGGATCGGAATCCGCACTGCCCATCGCGGTCAAGTGGCTGAACCGTCGGTGGCGGAGGTCGTCGTCGGACGTGGGTTGGCGGGAGATCACTACATTCCCCGGCGGAGTGGGGGGCGGGAGGTTACACTGATCCAATTCGAGAATCTCGACGAGATCGCACGAACCTGTGGTTTGCCCGAGGTCTTGCCCGGGCAGCTGCGGCGGAACCTGGCAATTTCTGGAGTGCTGCTCCCCGGTGGGAAGGGAGACCGCATTCGCATCGGCGAGGTGGAGCTGGAAGTGACCGGCCCCTGTGTCCCCTGCAGCCGGATGGACGAGGCACTGGGTCCGGGAGGATGCCGGGCGATGAGCGGCCGCGGCGGAGTGACCACGCGCATCGTGCGGGGGGGCCCCATCCAGATCGGCAATCCGGTCACGGTCCAGAAACTTGCGGCCCCAACGCCGGCGGGACGTCGCCATGCCTGACGGTCCGCGGGGGCAGTGGAGTTTCCTCGCCTCGTTCGCCGCTGCCTTCCTCCCGGCTGTGCTGGTGCTGGCGGCAGGGCTGGTTCTCGTCCTGAATCTGGCGGCGGTCTGGGCGGCCGTGTTGGCCCTCGGCCTGGGGGGCATGGGGCTGGTCGCCGCCACCTGGGCCAATCACCGGTTTATGCGCGAGTACCGGGGCAATCTCGATTCAGCCCGCGAGGTTCTCGACCAGCTCTCACGAGGAGAGGTGCTGCGCCGCATTCCGCTGAGTGAGCGCACCTTCATCGACCCGCTGGCCCGTTCGGTCGACCGGGTCCAGGACTATCTGACCGATCACTTCGCCGAACTCAGTTCCAGCCGCGATCAACTGAGCACGGTCCTCAACTCGATGATCGAGGCGGTGATTGTCATTGACGGCCGGCAGCGGGTGGTGCTGCGCAATGCCTCGGCCTCCCGATTGTTCCGGCTCCCCGCCGAGTCGATTGGGCGCCCCCTGTTCGAGCTGGTGCGCCAGCCCCAATTGCAGAACTGGGTCGAAATGACGCTCGGTGCCCGGGAGGTCGCGGGGGGCGAGCTGACACTGACCACCCCCACCCCCCGCACCCTCAGCGTGCGGGTCCAACCCCTTCCCGAGGGGAGCACCGGGGGGCGGGCGATGGTGGTGGCCACCGACATTTCCCAGCTCCGGCGGCTGGAAGAAATCCGACAGGAGTTTGTCGCCAATGCGTCGCACGAATTGAAGACTCCCCTGGCTTCGATCCAGGCCTGCCTCGAAACCCTGGTCGATGGGGGGGCGATCGACGACACCGAAGTGCGCGATCAGTTTCTGACCATGATGTCGGAACAGGCGGAGCGGATGAATCACCTGATCAGCGATCTGCTGTCGCTGACGCGCATCGAGAACGACGAAGCCGATCTCGATCTGCATCCGGTTGATCTGGAGGAACTTGTGGCTCAAAGCGTCGGCCGCCAGAGCCAGACCGCCGAGCGCAAGTCGATTGCGCTCCGGATCGAACCACCGGCAGAGCCGGTACAACCGCTGGGAGACGAAGAGTCGCTCGAACACATTCTCGACAACCTGATCGACAACGCCGTCAAATACACCGATGCCGGGGGTCAGGTCACGATCCGCTGGCGGCGGGAGGGCGAGGGGTGTCTGCTGGAGGTGCAGGACAGCGGCATTGGCATGCCCCAGCAGCATCTGGACCGCATTTTCGAACGGTTTTACCGGGTCGACCGGGCCCGGTCCCGGGAGGTGGGGGGCACCGGGCTGGGGCTGTCGATTGTCAAGCACTTGGTCCAGAACCAGGGGGGTGAGATCCGGGTCGCGAGCCAGATGGGGAAGGGGACCACCTTCTCGGTCCGCCTGTTGACCGGCGGAAGATTCTCCGGGTGAGACCACTCGACTTAACGGGATCTTCACATTTCATCGGTAGTGTCATGCGAGAAGCCGTCGTTCCGACCCTCGCAAGGTCCGGCTCTTCGCCTCCTGTTTCTCCGAGCCGTTGGCATGCCCGTCGTCGCTCCGCCCACCAGCAGCCCTGCTCCGCGGTTCGTGACCGCACCGAGCCGGGAATCCAGCGTCAGCCGTGAGGGGGAAGCCCCCAAAATCGAGACCCGGCGGGTCAACTTCTTCTATGGGCCCAAGCAGGCTCTGTTTGAAGTCTCGATTGAGATTCCCGCCCGGCAGGTGACGGCGTTCATCGGTCCGTCGGGGTGCGGCAAGAGCACCTTCCTCCGGACGCTGAACCGGATGAACGACCTGATTCCCCAGCGGTTGATCGCGGGCGACGTGCTGATCGACGGCGTCAACATCTACGATCCCCGCATCGACGTGGTCGAATTGCGGAAACGGGTCGGCATGGTGTTCCAGAAATCGAATCCCTTCCCCCGCTCGATTTACGACAACGTCGCCTACGGTCCCCGCTTGTCGGGTGTTCGCAAGGCGCGCGAGCTGGATGAGATTGTCGAGACCGCGCTGCAGCGGGCCGCCCTGTGGAGCGAAGTCAAAGATCGGCTGCGGGAGAGCGCGACCGCCCTCTCGGGAGGTCAGCAGCAGCGGCTGTGCATCGCCCGCGCTCTCGCGACCAGTCCCGAGGTGCTGCTGATGGACGAACCGGCTTCGGCCCTCGATCCCGCCTCGACCTCCCGCATCGAAGATCTGATCTTCGAGCTCAAGCAGAACTACACGATTGTCATTGTCACCCACAACATGCAGCAGGCGGCCCGGGTGAGTGATCAGACCGCCTTCTTCTTCCAGGGGCACCTGGTGGAAATGGGGGAGACCGCCGCCCTGTTCACCCGGCCCCGCGAGAAGCGGACCGAAGACTACATTTCCGGCCGATTCGGCTGAGCCCTCTCCCACGCCGGCCCGGCTTGCGGCTCTCTCCCCGCCCCCCTAGGCTGCAGCCGGGGTCCCGGGCTGTCCGGCACCCATGTCTCCCGGTCCGACTTCGGGTCTGAAAGTTCATGTCCATCCACCTCAACCGCGATCTCGACACCCTGCACCAGCACATCATGCAG
>JBKDUK010000109.1:0-4997 GCA_046339535.1 Planctomycetaceae bacterium
CCTGGTCAGCTCACCGGGGATTTGCCCCGGGAACTCAGGACTTTGCCCGGAAGGCCTTGACCGCCTCGACGTACTGGCTGGCGAGGCTCTTGATGCGGGCCATGTCGTTGTTCGCGACAGCCTTGGGCTCGACGAGGGCCCCGCCAAGACCCACGGCACAGGCCCCTGCCTTGAGGAAATCGTGGATGGTGTCGAGGTTGACTCCGCCAGTGGGCATCAGCCGCACCTGCGGCAACGGGCCGTGGATCGCCTTCAAATACTGCGGCCCCACGAAATCGGCGGGAAAGACCTTCACGACATCGGCCCCGGCGTCCCAGGCGGTGATGATTTCGGTGGGCGTGAACGCCCCCGGCATGATCAGCTTGTCGTAGCGGTTGCAGAGCCGGATGACGTCGACGTTGACCGCCGGCGAGACGATGAACTCGGCGCCCGCCAGAATCGCCGCCCGGGCGGTCTCGGTATCAAGAACCGTCCCGGCTCCCAGCAGCACCTTGTTCCCGAGGGCCTTTTTCACTTCGGCGATGATGTTGAGAACATTGGGAACGGTAAAGGTCACCTCCAGCACATCCACGCCCCCCTCATACAGCGCCTTGGCCACTTCCACGAGCTGCTCGCTCGACTGGGACCGGATGATGGCGACGATGCCGCTGTTGAGGACACGGGTGAGATCGGAATGACGGCTCATGGAGGTGGCTGGGGGTCAAGAGGAGAGAACGGTCGGAGAGAAACGGTCGGACATCCATCCGCATGGTAATTGAGGCGGGGTCAGCCTGCGAAGTGATGCAGGTCCAGGGAGGATCTGCCGGCCGGCGGCCTCAGACAGACGGTGGAATGTGGTCCCACAGTGCCGAGCCGACCCGAACCAGCGTCGCCCCCTCCTCGATGGCGATTTCAAAGTCGCCGCTCATGCCCATGGACAGATGCGGCAGAGTGACGCCGGGGAGTTCGCGCGAGACGAGACGGTCGCGCAGTTCGCGCAGGCCCCGGAAGGTGGGCCGGGCCAGTTCGGGATCGTCGGCGAAGGGGGCCATGGTCATCAGCCCCCGCAGATCGAGGTGCGCGTGCTGGACCAGCGATTCAAAGCGGGCCTCCAGCTCGGCTGGAGCGAACCCGTGCTTCTGTGCCTCGCCCGAGACATTGACTTCCAGCAGAATCGGCAGCCTGCGCCCGGCTTTCGCGGCCTCGGCATTCAGTGCCTGCAGCAGGCGTTCGCTGTCGACCGAATGCACGAGACTGCAATGGGCGACAGCCAGATCGACCTTGTTCCGCTGCAGGTGTCCAATCAGATGCCAGTGGATCGACTCAGGCAGCTCGCGGGACCGGCTGGCCAGTTGCTGAGGCCGGTTCTCTCCCAGATCGGTCACCGCTTCAGGGCCGCTGCCCGCGACCTGCAGAAAGGCCCGAATGCAGTCGACCGGGGCGGTTTTGGTGACAGCCACAAGACGGACCGCGTCGCTCGCGCGTGCCGAGCGCTGGCAGGCGGCATGCATCCGCTGCCGCACCTGCTGCAGGTTGGCGGCCAATTGGTTCAACAGGGCGTCAGGAAAGGACATGAGGTTGCCAGCGGAGAGAATTCGTGAACGCTCAGTTTGAGCCGGTGGGGAAGATTGCCGCGGGGGCTCGCCTCGACAACCACGCGGGAGGGGGCACTTCAGCTCCCCCACACAATCGGGGTCGTGCCCCAACCTCAACGCGGTGCCGCACCGGCGGAGGCCGAGGCCAGTCGGGGGAGATACCCCAGAACGGCCGACTCAAACCGGATGCGTCGGTCTTCCTCAATCCGCAGCCGGCTGAGAGTCTGGTCCATCCCCTTTTCGGCGGTCTCCCACGAGCGACGGCTGGCGTCGTCCCACGAGAGCAAGACCATCACCAGGCTCTTCGATTCGGGGAGGGTTCGGTAGAACTTGTGCAGCTCGGCGGCGAAGCGGTCGGCCGAATCGGTCCGCAGGCGGGTTTCCATGTCTCCCGAGCGGATATGGCAAATGCCATCCTCTTCGACATGCAGTTGCCACAGGTCGCAGCGTTTTTCCAATTCGGCGAAGGTGAGGATCTGCCGCAATCCCTCGATTCCCCGGCTGTCGCGAATGCGGGCCAGCGCCTGCCGGATGCGGGTCTGCTCATCGGTGGAGCGGGTGGTCAGCAACTCCGCCAGGGTCGGCTCGTCGATGTCGAACAATTGGCCCACCAGGCTGGCGAGATGATCGAACTGGCGCTGCTCGAGCTGCAGCCGTTCTTCAGCCGCGACGCGGGCCAGAGACTGCTCGCGGGCCGCGGTACTCTCGCGGACCCGCTCTTCCTGGACCTTGGCCTGCAGGTCGAAGTACTGGGCGAAAATGATGATGATCAGCAGATCGAAGAGCGAGACAAGCTGAAAGGTGATCCGGCGGGGGAGGAGATTCATGGTTCCCTCCCGGCGAGAGCCAGGCGGCGCTTCACGCGGGCGACGGCGGCGGCGGTCTGCGACCGCAGCTCGTTGAGCCGCACGAACGAGGGTTCGACGAGACTGTTGAGCAGCATCAGGATGATTGCCACCACGAGCCCGGCACAGGTCGACCAAATCGCCTGTCCAAACCGTTCGACAATCTTTCCTGCGGTGGCACCGCTCCCTTCCAGGACCACCAGCCCAATGGCGAGAATCGTGCCGAGAATCCCGAGCAGCGGATAGGCCTCAATCATCGAGCGGCAGACGTTGTAGCAGGTCTCAAACCGCAGCGAAGAGAAGTAGCGGCGTTTCTCGTCGAGGATGGCGATCCGCTGCCAGAGGGTCACCTGTTCTTCGCGGCGTTCGGGAGTTTCGAGGACGTCGGACACGTCGGCCAGAAAAGCGTCGATCTGGTCGAGGGGATGGCTGGCGCGGTCGAGGACGCTGCGGTGGCGGATCCCGCGGGTGAAATCGTCGAGGGCCGACGAGATTTTCGACCGGCTGTGGCGGTACCAGAGCCACAGCAGTGCAAAGCAGAACAGATGCACCACCCCCGCGACGGCAATGACCGCGGTGGAGGATGCGGAGAGAAGTTCCAGCAGGGGCTTCATTCCGGAATGCTAACTTCTGGCCGGTCGATTGGGGAGATTGAACCACCGGTCGGAGCTGGGGCGTATTTCCACAACGCCTCAGCCGGGAGGGCTCCTTGACAGTCCGGAGGGGCACCCATAGCATCGCACTGCATGGGAAGAGACGGATTTTGTCGAACGCGCTCGTGTTCCCGTCGCTGTCCCGGGACACGCCCAGTTTGAGGGGCTCCAATGGTCTGTCATCGACCGCGATTGACAATCGCAGTGGTGCTGGGGATCGCCCTGTTCTGGTCGGGTGCCAGCCCAGACCCGGTGCGGGCTGCGAGTGAAGAGCAGATCAAGACCTCGATTGCCCGGGCAATCGCCTATATCAAGTCCCGAATTGGCAGCCAGGCGGGCGGTCAGTTGGCCCTCTCGACACTCGCGCTGCTGAAGGCTGAAGTCCCTGCCACCGATCCCGAGGTGGCGAATGCTCTCAACCGACTGACCGGCCATTTCCGGAATGGGGTCTACTCACCGGTGGATCATCACCGCTATGAGGCGGGCGTCACACTGATGGCGTTCGGCTCGGCCGATCCGGTGAGATACAAGGCCCAGATTGAAGCGATCACGGCCTATATCCTGGAGGGGCAAGAAGCCCACGGCGGCTGGTTCTACCCACCGGGCCAGCATGGCGTGGCGGGGGGAGTGCAGCACGGCGATACCAGTATTTCGCAATACACGATGCTGGGCCTGTGGGAGGCCTCCCGGGCGGGGGTCAATATCCCGAAGAAAGCCTGGGATCGGGCCGCCGCATGGCATCTGCAGACACAGTTGCGGGATGGCAGTTTTACGTATCACCCCAGTCCGACGTCGGCCAATCCGTTTGGCACTCACTCGATGGCGGTGGCGGGCACATCGAGCCTGCTGCTGGCCCGGATGATGCTCTACCCCGAAGCGAATGACCTGCCGACTGAAGAAGTGGAAGAGACTCCGCAGACGGCCGAGGCCAAAGCCGCCAAAAAGAAAAAATCGACCGCGGTCAAGTTCGGAATCCTGACCCCGGCGCCGGACGACGAGAAGGAGCCCGAACCGGGGGCGGCCGCTGAGCCCACCAAGCCGAAGATCCTGCAGGGGGATGATTCGGGCTATAAACCGGCAGCGCGGCTGCAATCCATCTCGAATGGTGCGGCCCGTGGTCTCAAATGGCTGGCGGCCAACTACAAAGTCAACCTGCAGAGCGGTCAGGGAGGGATCCTGGGGCAGCAGTGGAATGCCTACTACCTGTACGGGCTGGAGCGCATGGCCGCGTTGACAGGGCTGGTGGAGATTGCCGGCCGCGACTGGTACCAGGATGGCTGCGATTACCTGCTGACCATGCAGATGACCGAGGGGGGCTGGAACATGGATCAGGCGGGAGATGCCGCCGACACCTGTTTCGCCCTGATGTTCATGGTCAAAGCAACCGAGAAGACAATCAAGAAGACTCCCCGCGCCCCCCGGAAGCAGAAACTGGGCGGAGGGGTGCTGGTGGGGGCCCGTGGTCTGCCCGACGACCTGTCGAAGCTGCAGGTGGGCCAGGTGGGGCCGAAGCCGCGGAAGGTCAAGGGGGCGGTCGACGAACTTCTGGGGGAACTGGAAAAGCTCGATCCCACCCAGATCGAGGCGGTGCAGGAGGCGATTGTCGACACGGTGGTGAGCGAGGATCCGGAAGCGCTGGTGGGGCAGCAGGAGCGGCTTCAGAATCTCTCCCGCGACCGGCGGGTTGAAGTCCGGCGTACGGCAACCTGGGCCCTGGGAAGAACCAATAACCTGGCATCGATTCCTTACCTGCTCGAACGACTCGAAGATGTCGACTTGTCGGTGATCATCGAAGCCCGGAATGCCCTGCGGTTCATGACCCGCAAGCCGAATTTCCTCGAGCTGTCGGAAACCCCCACTCCGGAAGAGTTGGCGGCCATTTCTCGGGAAGCCCGCAAGTGGTACCTCTCGGTCCGCCCCTATGC
>JBKDUK010000110.1:0-2707 GCA_046339535.1 Planctomycetaceae bacterium
ACCAGCACCATCAGCTTGGCCCGGGCAATCGCTTCGACAATCTCGCCGCTCCAGCTTTCACCCGCCGTCACGTCGCGCGGGGCGATCCAGCACTTCATCCCCCGCCCTTCCAACGCTGCGCACGCCGCCTCGGCCACCTCCCGATTGGGAGACGAATAGCTGACGAAGACATCGTGGTTCATGACCAATTACCGGGATGGAGGGGGGCACCAGACAGGCCCTCGCAGGCGGGACGGCAGAAATCCAACGCGGGGCATCACGGCGTCGCGCCGCTCTCGACAGACTTCCCCACATCGTCTCCCAACGGTTCGAGAATCAACTGCTCCAGCACAAGTCCCCTGGGGCAGGAGAGAAAGAGGGAATTCGGACGCTGTCGGCCCCAACGCTTCAGACGACTCACCTCTCCCCGGTAGCTGAAGACGGTCCAGTCTTTCCCAAAGCGTTTTGGACCGGGCAGCGAAGAGTTCTTCAGCAGCAATTCCACCCGGTCCGATTGCACGCTCACCACGAGATCGACCAGCGTGGGAGGTGATCCCTTGAGCGCTGCGTTTGGCTTGGGGACGACGAACCGGCGTGTGAGTGCCGATTCGACCCAGTCCCCTTTCTTATCTCCCGGCAGCCCTGACCGGAGTTCCCCCTCCTTGCCCGCATCCATCAGCATCACAAATTTGGCCTCACCTGCGGCTAGCCCCAGGGCAATGGTCCCTTCGCCATCCCGCATTCGGCCGATCCGCAGATGCAGTCGGTAGGCCGGTGGAGGCTGCCAGGGAATCGCCAGTGTGACATTTGTGTCTTGGGGGGATTTTCCCCGCAGGACCAATCCCACACCCCGTCGCAAGACCACTCCGTCGATGGCATCGCGCCGCTCATCAATCTTGGCCAGCAGATCGATTCCCGGGATCCCGTTGACCGTCGGCTTGTCTCCCGAAGGCCCTGTCGCTCCTGGCTGTTTGCCGGTCTCCGTGTTTTTGGGGGCCGTTTTGTCCGAGTGGTCTTTCTCCCGATCGGGAGGAATGACCGGATTCGGTGGCTCGCGATTTCCCGCCAGCAGCCACCAGCCCGCACCCCCCACCACCGGCAGCAGGGCCATTCCCGCCAGGACCTCGCGCCGTTTCCAGACAGGTGTTTGTTCACTGGTCGTGGGGGGAGGAGCGACCGGAAGGGTCGCAGTGGAGGACGAGACCGGCGCTGTGCTGCGTGCGGGCTCGGCCGGGCGACTGGTGGGTGAGGGTTCGGCAGGAGAGGCGGCAGCCGGTTGTGGTTCGGACCGGTGTGGTTCGGGCCGGGGGCCACGCGAGAGCAGCCCCTGAATCGTCTCGGCCAGACGGTCGAGGTGGGGGTCGATGGGGCGCGACTCGGCCTCGAGCCAGTGCTTGACGCTGAGGAAGTACTCGAGTTCCTTGGTCGGGCGGACCTTCTCGATGCGCAGCGGAATGATGGGAATGCCATGGTGAACCGCTCGCTCCACCTCCCGCAGCACGTGCTTCGAGGCGTTCGCCTGACTGGAAAACACCAGCACCATCAGCTTGGCCCGGGCGATCGCCTCGACAATCTCGCCGCTCCAGCTTTCGCCAGCGGTCACGTCGCGCGGGGCGATCCAGCACTTCATCCCCCGCCCTTCCAACGCTGCGCACGCCGCCTCGGCCACCTCCCGATTGGGAGAGGAATAACTGACGAAGACGTCGTGGGGCATGGCACTGGCGACCGCGGAGGGAGGCCTTCACGACCGGGGGCGCTGGTCGCGAGGTGCCCCGATTGTATCCCTCCCCGCTGGTCCCGCAAGCCGCCTCTCTCCTCGCAGAACCGACTTCATGGGGGACCCACTTCAGCAAGGGTGTCCCCCGTTGGGGTGGAGTCCCCGGTCGAAAACCGGTGATCCAATCCCTGCCCGCAGGGGCCAAACGCGAGGTCAGCCGAGATTCCCCACCGCGGGACGGAAGTCGCCAAGTGGCTCCCCCCGGCGGGGTCCCTGTGGCGGCCTGGGGCGCAGCGCAGTATCCTACCGGGAAGCTCTCGGTTTCTCCCCGCTCCCTTTCTCCAGGAGTGCGTTCGATGTCGGCTTCGCCCAAGTCCGTCTCACGACGGAAGTTTCTCAAGTCCACCCTCTCGGCCACGGCTGCCGCCGTCGCCGCCCCCACCATCATCCCCGCCAGCGCCCTCGGGCTCGACGGTTCGGCTCCCCCCAGTGAACGGGTAATTGTCGGCGGCATTGGGATTGGCAACCGGGGGACCTACGACCTCGGCTGCTTCCTCGAGCAGAAAGATGTGCAGTTCGCCGCCGTCTGCGACATCAAGGAAGCCCGCCGGACCGCCGTCAAGAAAATCGCCGACGACAAATACGGCAATACGAACTGCGCGATGTACCGCGATTTCCGGGAATTGCTCGACCGGCAGGACATCGACGCGGTGCTGATCGCCACCGGTCCCAACTGGCACGCGACCGCCGCGATGTACGCCGCCAAGGCCGGCAAAGACATGTATTGCGAAAAGCCCTGCACGAAGAACATCGCGCAGAGCTTGATCCTCAAAGAAACCATGCAGCGCACCGGCCGGGTCTTCCAGGCGGGCACCCAGCGCCGCAACCTGCCCCACTTCGCCTTCGCCTGCGAACTGGCCCGCACGGGCCGGCTGGGGAAACTCAAGCGGGTCTACGCCCACCCCGCCGGGATGCAGGCCATGACCAGCGGCTGGCTGCTGCCCGAGACCG
>JBKDUK010000111.1:0-7674 GCA_046339535.1 Planctomycetaceae bacterium
GAACGAACACCAGCCCCTCGGTCGCTGGCACCCAAGACCGTCTCAGAGGGACGTCGCTCCGGCTCAAGCCTGCAGCCGACAGTGACACCGCCAGACGCTCCCTCCCACCAGCACCTCGGCCGTCTGCACCAGCCAGCGTTCATCGCCCGACTGCAGGGTGTCTCCCGGAGCAGGAACGAGACCGGTGGGAAGCGGATCGGCGGGGAGCAGCCAATCGCAATGTTCTGTGGAGAGGCGCAACTGCCCCGCGACTTCCCCCGACTGGCGGCGGTGCCGGGGGAGCGCGTGGGCGAAGCGCACCACCTGCCGTCCCAGTTCGCGCACCGCCTGCAGTTCGAGGGGCTGGGTGAAATCGCACAGCGGAAGTTCGGAACTCATTGGTCACCCGGGTCGGAATTGGGGGACGGGGGCTGGACCAGGGCCAGCGAACATTTGCCCGATCGGACCTTGGCCCGATCGCACCTTGGCCAGGCGGGATCCGGCTGGCCCCACAGGCCGGCCGCACGGCAGGAGCGTGGGCGTCATGTCCAGCCACGGTCGAAACGTTCCGTCGGGGGCTGCTGTACCGAGAGCAGGCGTTCGAGCTGTTCCAGTTCGCGGTAGAGCGAGAGACGGTAGGCGGTGTGATCGACCGACTGGCCGTCGATCTGATACGACGGTTTGCCTCCCGCCGTGGCGGGAGAGAGGCGGGCGATCTCGGCCAGCAGCGATTCGCGGCGTTGCAGCAGGGGATCCATGAGTGGGGTTCAACCCGTGGGGAGTGGGGCGTGGGAAGAGACGGGAGCGCGATTCTGGGGGAGTGGCACATGGCCGAAAGGCGGGCGACCGGCCGCTTTTGGGGGTGTCGTGTGGAACTTCGTCCCCGGGGCGGCGGGCCCGTTCCTGGCCACACCCAACCGGGTCGGTGGGCAGTTCTGCGGGCGTGGCGTGCGGGAGGCCACGCCCGAGAACCCCGGTCGGGCCAGCGGTCCCTGCGAGGAAAGAAAGCCACGGCCCTCCCGGTTCGGGGCGGGAGGACCGGGGGGGACCGTGCAGTCGCCAGTACGGGCCGTGGGGGCCGCTCCGGGGAGAAGACACCAGATGGTCCGGCCCCGGGTTCCCCGGTTCAGGGAGTGCTGCGGGCCATGTAACGGGGTTCGAGCGTGGCGGCGGCCCCCCGTTCGCTCGCCTTCCAGCGCAGCACGATGTCGTGCGTGAACTCGACCTCGGAGTTCGCGGGGGCCTGCACGACCGCGAGGGGCCAGTTTTCCATGTAGGCGAATGCCTTGGAGACATCGCCGATGAACCACGACCCCTTGTTCGCCAACCGGCTCGTCAACAGATTGCTGCTGACGACCTGGTAGCCATTGATCGGGTTGGAGGCGACGGTCTCGGTCGGATTCCCCGTGGTGGCGAACCCGGGACTCTGCACGCGAATCTCGGTGGCCCCGATGATCCGGCGGGCGGTGTAGAGCAGCCCGCGGGGGACCACCAGGTGCCGTGGATCGGTGAGAATCGGTTCGCCGGTGTAGGGATCGACCAACCCGGCCATCGTCTGCTCGGCCTTGTCGAGACTCTGCCAGTCGACCAGGGGATTGGTGGCGGTGATATTGATCCAGGGAGCCGCCGTCTGGTAGGTGGCGTAGGTCGTCCCCTTCCAACGGTAGCGGTGTGCCTGGGTGTTCTCATCGATCACGCAGTCGATGATCCGCTTTTCCTTGTTCACTCCCAGCCAGTTCCCCACCTCGGCAGTCCGCTGCACCAACAGGTTGGTGCGGTCGAAAAAGACCGCCTCGCGGGTCAGGCCGACAATCATCCCCCGCTTGGTCGTGGCGGGGGTTTCGAGGAAGTCTTCGGCCACCCCGGCATGCGGGTACGGGCGTCCTTCCGCGACCGTCTCGGCTTCATCACCCAGCCGCGAGATCCCGGCGATCTTTTCGCCGTTGAACTGCGTGGGGATGGTGCGGACCAGCGGCGAGAAGACGAACGACTCGGCCCGGAAGGCGTCGAGGATGGCGTTGTAGACGATCTGGCCGGTGATCCGGCTGAACGTGCCGGTGGTGACCGCCCCGCTTTCCTCCAGCCGTTGCAGGCTGTGCCCTTCCCCCCCATGGCGGGGGTTCCACGAATCGACCAGTTCGCGGCCGTCGGGAATGAACTGTTCAAACAGGGCCCGGAGCGAGAATTCGGCCAACTGCAGTTGGCCGGTTTGCAGAGCCGAACCAAGGTCGTCGAAAAACCGCTCGGGCCGGGCGTCGCGCTGGGCCGCCTCGTACAGGCGGCGGAGTTGCGTGGTCTTGATCATGAGGGAAGCATCCTTCAAGTACTGAGGCAAACTGAAAGTCGATGGAGGTCACACGGCGGCGTGCCCCCGTGCAGGCCGCCCGCCCGGGGGTGGGCCGGAGGGACGGGTTCGGGTCATCCGCCCCCCCGGCGATTGAGCACGGCGGTTCAGCGCAACTGGTAGAGGGCGATGTAGTCGACCGCGAGCGATTCCGCGGTGGCCGATCCCGCCTTGAGGAACACCCCCGCCTGCAGTGCCGGGCAGCCGGCGAGGGGAAACAGATGCTTCACCGGCAGGCCCGACGGGTCGCGGACCGGCACATCGTCGATGAGGAAGACCACCTCGGCGGTCGAGGCGTCGAGGGGCTGAATCTCCACCCGCAGCGTCTGGGGAGCGGGACCACCGGCGGGGATCGAAGTGACGGTCACCACCGGCACACCCCCGCGGACCGAGACCACGCGCCAGGCCGACTCGCCATCGACCTTGTACAACCCCGCCCCATTCAGGCCGGGCCGGGGCCCCTGCCCGTTGTCGAGCAGCAGGTCGGCCGCGGTCAGGGTGTCGGCGACCCCCACGAAGACATTCGCGGCGTTGAGCGCGGCTTCGGTGTACTGAATGCGTCCCTCCAGCATCAGCGGCTTGTCGTCGGCGGGACGCAGCGGTCGGGTGGTGGTCCCCACCCCGCACTCGCTGTTGTCGACCGCCGCCGTGGTCAGCACCACGGCACCATTCGGAGTGGTCGAACCGACGGCCACCGTGGTCCCCGCATCGGCTGTCAACGACGTCCAGCGGTGTGGGGCCAGGTACCACTCAAAGTCATCAAAGAAGCCAAACATGCGCCGTTCACGCACCGCCTGGGGAAGATCGAGCAGCTTCATACATGCTCCGCATGAGAGAGGGGATGGAAGAAAATGGACCGAAGACAACAGACACACATCAACGCAGGGCGGCGACGAAGCCGCGGACATCGCCGGGGAATGTTTCGACCGGTTCCCCCCGGGTCGACAACGGGGGCGAACTCGCGGGGCGCGGACGGGGGTTGGACTCGCGGGGGGGCCAGCTTTCGATCAGTTGCCGGCGGTCCGACTCGCTGGTGAGGCGGGCGAGGGCGACCAGCCGGGGGCGGTCGGCAGCGCGGTTCAACTCCTCCAGCAGCGTCCGACAGGCCGATTCGGTTTCGAGCTGGGTGACCCGCTCGGCCAGGCTCCCGGCGAGTACCGCCGCAGTGGGGGCGGCCGCCGCCGGAGAGACCGGAGCTCGCGACTCGGTCAGCCGGGGTTCCTCCGGCGACGGCGTGGGGGTCAGTTGCCCGGCGAGATGCGCGAACAGGTCCGCGTACTCATGCGCGTGGTAGCGGTCAAACCCCTCGGCCAGGGCATAGACCACCGTGTGCACAATGGTGTCGCGGGTCGTCGCGGGATCGGCGGGAGGCGCCAGGGTGCGCGACCGCATCACCGCCAACAGCGGGTGCTCGAGCAGGGGCGACCAGTGCACCTGTTCGCACAATTGCTGCAGGGTGACCGGGGGCTGTGCCGGGGTGGCGGGAACGGTCGGGCAGGCGCTCTCGCCGCGTGGTTCGGAAGCGGGATGAGCGCACGATTCGGACAGTGTGGGGGGCATGGCGGTTTCCGATTCAAACAGGCCGGAGGAGGTGGCGGGGTTTTGGACGATGTCAACGGAATGCACTTTGTCGATCGCCTCGACAATGCATTGACCATCGCGCTGCCGGACCTGTCCCAGCGCATTGTGCGACAGGCCAAACCGGCGGGGATTGCGCTCGGCGGCCTCGGCGATCATTTCGGCCTGGGGGTGCGAGCGGAGGTAATGCAGGTCTCCGAACACCCCCGCCTCGCGGACCCCGACCGAGGTGAGCCAGCCGAACCCCTCGGCCACCGCCCGCCCCGCCCCCGCCTGGGACGGGGCGGGGTGGTCGAGATTCACCGCCAGTCCCTCGTAGAGGTAGGCGGCCTGGTTGAGGGCGGCGTCGGTGTAGACCCGGTGGTTGCGGCTGGTGCGGCCGAGAATCTTCACTCCCCGGATCACTCCCGCCTCCCGGTCGACCTGCGGGGTCTCGCTGAAGGTGATTTCAAGCAGTTGAGTCGTCATGCGGCGGCGGTTCCTCCGAAGGGGGGGACAAAGGGTTGGCGGCAGGTGTGTTCGCGACCGGATCCCGATCGGCGAGCCGGTTGCGCTGTTCCTGGTCGAAGTCGAGACCCGCCTGGGCGGCGGCGGTGCGGCGTGAGAGCAACCCCAGCCGCAGTTGCAGGTCGTGCGTCTGCGCCAGCGCCTGGGGATCGCGCGAGGCGACGGCGGGGACACCGATCTGGATGGTCAACCGGTCGAGCAGCACCTCGAAAGGGACCCCCAGGTGATCGAACGCCCCGTGTCGCCAGGCGAGCCGCAGCACCTTCCAGCAGAGGCTTTGCAGGTGCCGGCGGAAGTACTGCTGGTCCGCCTCGCGGGCCTTGACGAAGGGAGACTCGGCCACGAGGGTCGACGCATAGTTGGCATTGCTGGCATCCCCCGAGATGAGGTACTCGGGAATGTTCCAGCGCAGGCCAATCGAACGCAGGACCGCCTGCCCCACCTGCAGAAAGTGGGGAATGCGCTCGGAGCCGAGCGGGCCGGGTTTGTATTCGAGCCCCGCTGAGGGCCGCAGGATGGTTCCCGGGGGATACCTCCGGACCCGCTCGTAGGCGGTGGTGACCGGGGTGGCGCGATGGGCCACGGGAATCTCGCTGCGGGGAATCCCCAGCGGGGCCTGGTCGGAGGACTGGGGCTGGAGGATCCAGGCGATGGCCGCCTGCAACGCGGCCCCCTCGGCGGTGTTTCGCCGCAAGACCGCCTCGCGCTCGAGGTCGGCCTGGATCACCGCGAAGTCCGACACCCCCCGTTTCGCATTGCGGGGCACATTGCGGCGCAGATGCTCGACCTCTTCGACCGGCAGATAGTTCCAGTCGCGGCCGGCGCTGTCGTAGACGACGTGATAACCGAGCGGCTGGGTGGGGTCATCCGCCGGCGAATGCACCCCAAACGACCAGGACGAAACCAGCGTCTCCGACATCCCCAGCCAGTCTTCGAGGGGGCGGGGCCGGGCCGGCTCGGTGATTTGCTCGGGTTCGAGAAACCGCAGCCGACAGCCCCCCCGGCGATGCGGGACCAAGTGCACAAACGCCTCGCCATCCTCGCGGACGCGGTGGTGCAACTCGCGGTCAAAGAGCCCGGCGAGGTCGTTGTCGTCGGCGAGGCGGTCGAGCACGCGCTGGGCGGCGGCCCGCCATGCCGGCGGGGCGTCGTCCGCTTCGATCCGCACGGTGAAGCCCGGCCCAAACACATAATTCGCGAGGCTGTCGAGGGCCCCGACGGCGACGGGGGTCAGCAGGGCAAGTCGCCGGGCGGCCCCGCGCAGACGGGCGAGGTCGGTCTCGGTCTCGTACAGCGGCAGGCACCGTCCATCGCGGCGGTCGTCGAGGCTGGCGGGAGTGGCCGGGGGGAGTCCTTCCCCCCCAAATCCCGCCTCACGCGGCTCGACCGGTTCCCCCCAGCGCTCTTGCAGAGAGACGAAGGGGTGCGACCGAGCAGGGCCCGATGCGGTTGGGGCGTCTTCCCCTCCGGACGAGCCGGCGGGCAAGAAAGGGGAGGCGGAGCCGGCTTCCCAGGGAGCGGCCGCCGACGACAATTCGGTTCGGTTGGACATGGCAGGCCCGGCGTCTCACGACGTTGGGGCGGATGGACTTGTGACTCGTCTTCTTTGATTATCACCGCCAAAAATCGAATGGGGAAGACAGATGTGCGCCCATCTGGAAATCTGGTCGGATTTTCAGGCGGTCACGTCAGTCAAGCCCCCGAGCCCAGTATCCAGTAACTTCCTGCACAGGTTGTTCACAACGTTTTCAAGCAATTCATTACACTGCAGGTCAGTGCGAGCGTGCCGATTCGGTGTGTCGTGGGACATTCCGCAGCCATCGGTCCGCAGATCGATGCCACGCCCCAGTCCATGAGGCGTGTGCCGACACCAGCGGTGGACGGGTGCCAGGTGAACCACGATGAGGGAGTGCAGGTGCGACGACCGACCGGTCGGATGAAGGCGAGGTTGGACTCGCGGATCACCTCCCCATCGCGGACAACCGCGACAATGGCGCTGATGGTGATTGGCCTGCTGGGGTTCCCCGGTTGCCGCTCTCGGGATGAGTCGACGGCTCATCGTTCCGAACCCGCGGGCACGACCGTTCCCCCTCCGGCCTCCGCCATTGATCCCCACCCCGTCCGCGACGCCAGCGACGACTTCTTCGAAGCCGACACGGTTTACCGCATCACGCTGCGATTCACCGAGACGCAGCTCGAGCGGTTACGGACGGAGCCGCGCAGCTATGCCCGGGGTACGTTGATGGTCGAGGGGGAAGCTCCCCTCACCGATGTTGCCGTGAAACTGAAGGGGGCGGCGGGGAGTTTTCAGGAACTCGATGGTAAACCCGCCTTCACCCTCAATGTGGGGAAGTTTCTCAAAGGACAAGAGTTTCATCGCCTGCGGAAGTTCCACCTCAACAACTCGGTGCAGGATGAGAGCTACACCAGCGAGTGGCTCTGCGCGTCGATCTGCCGGGATCTCGGCCTGCCCGCCGCGCGCGTCGCCCATGCCCGGGTCTGGCTGAACGACCGCGATCTGGGGATGTATGTGCTCAAAGAAGGTTTCGACCGCAACTTTCTGCGGCGGAACTTTACGCATCCCGGAGGGAATCTCTACGACGGGGGCTTCTGCCAGGAGATCGATGCCGAGTTGGAACGGGATGAAGGGCGTGGTCCGGAAGATCGGGCCGATCTGCGGCGGCTGGTGGCGGCCTGTCAGGAACCCGACCCGGTGCTGAGCGCCGAACGCCTCGCCGGCACGCTCGACCTCCCGGCGTTTTACCAGTTCATGGCGTTCGAATTGTTGATCGCCCATTGGGATGGTTACTGCGGCAACCGGAACAACTACCGGATTTATTTCGATCCCCCCAGCGGGAAGGCGTATTTCCTGCCGCATGGCATGGACCAGACGTTTGGCGACCCCGAGTTTCCCCTGTTCGCCAACCTGGGAGGGCTGGTGACGGAGGCTGTCTGGGCCCGGGACGAAGCGGGACGGAAGGCGTACCGCGAGGTGGTGCGGCGGATGCTCGCACGGCTGGATGTGCAGGACCTGGTCGCGCGGGTCAACCGGCTGCAGCAGCGGCTACAACCGGCGCTGGCCGAAATCGACTCGGAACTGGGCCGTCGGACCGCTGAATGGCGGGAGGACTGGAGCAACCGGCTGGAGGCGCGGTGGGCCAGTGCGGCCCGGCAATTGACCGAACCTGACCGACTGGAACCCGCCCCCCCCCGACCCCGACCGCGCCACGCCCAGACTGGTGACGGCGGCCACCCGCTCGGGGGCA
>JBKDUK010000112.1:0-2025 GCA_046339535.1 Planctomycetaceae bacterium
GTTGGCCAAAGCTCGTGAAATCAAACAAGGGATGATGCAGGAGTTGCTCACCGGGAGGATTCGATTGGTATGACCGACGAGGGTTCGGAACCAAAATCGATATCCGTCGAGACCGTCAACTACTTTGTTGATGAGGCGGGAGATGGTGTACTGTTCGGGCAAAGAGGGCGTAACCGACTGGATGATGATGATGCTCGCAGGTTCTTCATCCTGGGTATGGTTCAATTGGTTGACCAACAAAAAGTGGAGTCCGCTCTGCGGGAATTGCGATCTCACCTGTTGAGCCATCCGCTTTACGCCAGCATCCATACCCTTCGCCCAGAAGCAGGCAAAACGGCTCACTTCTTTCATGCGAAAGACGACCATGCAGAAGTTCGAGCCAAAGTCTTTGAGACGCTACTGACTCAAGACTTCAAATTCTATGCCGTCATCAAAGATATGCGAGTGGTTCTGGATTACGTTCGAAGCCGAAATCAAATGCACTCAGCGTATCGGTACCATCCCAACGAACTCTACGACCTGACGGTACGAATGCTATTCAAAAATCGATTGCACCAGCATGAGAATGTCCACATCACGTTCGCCCGCCGTGGAAAATCGGATCGAACTGCATCCTTGAGAACCCAACTCGACATGGCGCGTCAAAAACTTTTTGAAGAACAAGGCATTCAGAAAGAAACAACGATCACGATTCAGCCTGCACATCCTTGGGATTTCGTTGGCCTCCAAGTCGCGGACTATTGCCTATGGGCCCTACAACGGTGTTACGAAAACCACGAAGGGAGATTCATGCACGCCCTTTGGCCAAAAGTCTCACTCATCCACGACGTCGATGACAAGACGGCTGCAAAATACGGGCGATACTGGACTAGGAACGATTTGCCACCCGACCCAGAAACAATAAAAAACCGGCGGATATAGGTCGCGCTGGCATTTACGCCTACGACACACGGCATGAAGCCGAGTTTTGTCCGCCGGTAAACGAACTGTACATCCCGGCTTCGCTAGAATCAAGACAACGACCCAGTTTCTAGGGCCGATTTCGCAACAAAGCATTCAAAGCGCGACATTTCCATGACGATTGGCAAGCCCGAACGAGCTACCCAAGACCGAGTGATCGCACTGTTCCGCGATGAACTCCAGTATCAATACCTTGGCGATTGGACGGACCGTGAAGGCAACTCCAACGTCGATGAAGCTTTGCTGAAAGACTATCTTCACAAAGCTGGCTACGATGACCTGCAAATCAGCCGAGCGATCCACTTGCTGCGCCAAGAGGCGGACAACCACAATCGCAGCTTGTACGACAACAACCAAGCGGTGTACAAGCTCCTGCGCTACGGTGTGCCAGTCAAAACCGAAGCTGGCAAGGTCACGGAAACCGTTCACCTCATCGACTGGAAGGACCCTTCGAAAAACGATTTCGCGATTGCCCAGGAAGTGACTCTCAAGGGTGGCCACGAACGCCGACCTGACTTGGTTCTGTACGTGAACGGAATCGCAGTCGGCGTGATCGAACTGAAGAATAGCCGAGTTTCAATTGGCGAGGGGATTCGCCAGAGCCTCTCGAACCAACAACCGGAGTTTAACCAGCGATTCTTCAGCACGATTCAGCTCATCTTCGCAGGCAACGACTCGGAGGGTCTCAAATACGGCTCAATCGGCACCGAAGAAAAGTACTTCCTCCAATGGAAGGAAGACGAGTTTGACAACTCGCGGTTCAAACTCGACAAGTACTTGCTCAAGATGTGCAGCAAGGATCGGCTGCTGGAGCTGATCTACGATTTCGTCTTGTTCGATGGTGGTGTGAAGAAGCTACCTCGCGTCCACCAGTACGTCGGGATCAAGAAGGCGCAGGAGCACGTCCAGCAGCGGAAAGGAGGCATCATTTGGCACACGCAGGGGAGCGGCAAGAGCATCGTCATGGTGCTGTTGGCCAAATGGATTCTTGAAAACAACCCAAACGCTCGGGTAGCGATCATCACCGATCGAGACGAACTCGACAAGCAGATCAAGGACGTCTTC
>JBKDUK010000113.1:0-7845 GCA_046339535.1 Planctomycetaceae bacterium
AGGGGGGGTTGCGGCGCGGTTCCCCCCATCCTGGGGGCCCAGAACCACTGGCCTCCCCGCGACGGCTACCGGGGTCGGGAAGTTATCCGGACTGGCCATTTCTGTCAAAATCAGTTGGTTCCCGGAACTCCCCAACCGCACATGAATCGGCATGAAATCGCCCGGCGAAAGCGGGCTTTGGGGCAGTTCTTCACCCCCCCCGAGCTCGCCCGGCAGATGGCCCGCGGACTCTGGGAGGATTGGCAGGCTGGGCAGTCTGTGGATGGGGCCGCTCTCCCCACATCCCTCACTCCCCCCAGATCCCCCACTTCCGCCAATCTCTCGGCCGGCCCCTCGTTGCTCGACCCTGCCTGTGGCGATGGAGCCCTGCTGCGAGCGGCGGCCGAAGAATGGGCGCGACGATTGCAGTGTCCCGCTGGCCCAGACAACCCGGGCGAAGTGGCTCCGACGGCACCCGCCCGCCCGCTTCCGCGACTGTCGGGCGTCGAGTGCGATCCGATGCTGGTCACCCGGTGCCGGTCGCTGTGGCCGGCCGATCTGGCGATGGGGCTCGATCTGGCCCGGGAGCCAATCACCCCGCCAACCCCGTTCGTGCATTGGGGAGATGCCCTGACCGGACCGGGGTTTGCTGACGCAGACGCGCGGGACGACTCGGCCGACCCCAGGGCCCCTGGGCCGGGCCTCGCCCCCCCCATCGACTGGAAGGTCACGTTTCCCACCGAGGCGGCCGGGGGGGGATTCGACCTGATCCTCGGCAATCCTCCCTATCTGCGCGAGCGGGGGCATCGCGCGCTGTTCGAATCCCTGGCGCGTACGTCTCTGGGCCGCCGGTGGCAGCAGCCCCGCATGGATCTCGCGCACTACTTTCTGCATCGCGCGCTCGATCTGCTCAAGCCCGGAGGCTGCCTGGCGTTTGTGATGTCGGTTTATTGGACGCGGGCCGACAGTGCCGCCCCACTGCTGCAACGTCTGCGGTCCGAGACCGAGCCGATCGAATGGATCCAGCTGGGGAACCGCGATCTCTTTCCGGGGGTCCAGGGGCACCACGCGGTCTTCCGCCTGCGCCGTCGTTCGTCAGAATCCGCCGACGCCAGCCGTGATCCCCAAGTCGCCCGCCTGCGGACGGTCGATACCTCGGGACCACTCGATGCGGCGTGGCAAACCGCCGAGGTCCGCACGCTGTCCGTCAGCGAGTTTTTCGACGCAGTCCTAGAACCGCCGGCCCACCGTCACCGGCGGGTCAATCCGCTCTCCGCCCCACCCGTCGATGCCCCGACCGAGAGCCCTGTGCTGGAGGATGAGTTCGAAGTGCGACAGGGGATTGCCGAGAATCCCCCCCGCATCACCCGGGCCCATCAGCGGATCTGGCCCGACCTGCCTCCCGTTGGGACCGGGGTGTTTGTGCTGACCACCGACGAACTGCGGCAACTGGAGCTGTCTCCCGCCGAGGAAACGCTCGTGCGTCCCTACCACCGGCCGCAGGCGATCCAGCGATATCACTTGGCAGCGGAACCGGTCGAATGGCTGTTGTATCTCACCCGGCAGACCGTCCCCCGGCTCGCTGCCTGTCCCGCGATCGCCCGGCATCTCGCCCGGTTCCAGCCTCTGTTGGAGGTGCGGCGGGAAGTGGCGCGGGGGCTGATTGGCTGGTGGCACCTGCACTGGCCTCGGGAAGAACGGTTGTTCCAGCAAGAAAAGATCCTGGGAATCCAGATGGGAACGGCCCCCCGGTTCGCCTTCGTTCCCCAGCCGGCGTACACGGGGTTTTCGACCCATGTGATTGTTGCCCGCCCCGACACTTGCGGCCGGTCGTTGCCGGTGTTGGCCGCCCTGCTGAATTCGCAGGGGGCTCACGACTGGTTCGCGGCCCGGGCCAAGCCGCGGGGGGTGAAGTTCGATCTCAGCGGCGGGCTGCTGCGACGGTTTCCGCTCCCCGCTCGTGAAGCGGACCGGGAACAGGCGATCGAGGCACTGGTCAGGCAGGCGGCCCGGCAGCCGGATCCCGGGCTGGATCAGGAGCTTGACCGGCTGGTTCTTCCGTGGTGGAGCTGAGGTCTCCTGCGGTCTGGATCCCCACAATCCAGCCGCGTTGTGCCCAACTCTGAAACCAGACCGTTATGAGTGGCCCTAACTCGGGGGCGATGGCGGGCTGTTCCGCGACCAGACGCTGCAGTGCCTCGCCGACAGCATGGCCGGCGTGCAGCAGGCTCAAGAGCCGGGCGGGGGCCGGGTCGACCGGCAGCCGTTGTACGCGATACGCGCGCCGCCAGACCGCCAGGGTCTGGGGTGCGGGTGCCGGCATTGCGGGCTGCTCCCCCCGCACGAGGGCGCTGAAGTGTTCGTGCAGGGGAAACCGGAGGGTGACCAAATGCAGAGACCGGGCCAATTGCAGGCGAGACCGGGCGAAGAACTCGGGAGTGAGCCGCGCGAGGGCCATCCCATCGAGCGGCACGCTCTCTTCGTCTCCCGGTCCATCAAAAACCTGATTCACCACCGTCTCCAGGCGAGCCAGGTCGATGAGGTAATCGGTCCAGTCGGGCGAATCACCGGTGCCTTGGGTGGGGGTGGTGTCGAGATCGGAGCGGGAGTCTGGATCGGGGCGCGATTGCTCGAGAAACGTCACGAATTGGTCTGCGAGCCGGCCCAGTGTGTAACTGGTGGGGGGATGGGCCCGAAGGTAGTTGAGGGCGAATTGGTCGAAGAGTTCGCTCCCCAGGGCCCGGCACAAGATTGGGTATTCGTCCCGCAGCACCTCGCACAGCCGGGCGAGGTAGGCGTGCTGATACACCGCGACCCGGTCGGCGGCCGAGAAATTCCGCGAAGTCTGCACGACCTGCCCGACAGACCACTCGGGAGGGGCGGGGTCCGGCAGGGGTTGCTGGGTGATCTGCCGCAACAGCCACCGCTGAATCGCCGCCAGATCCCCAGGTTCCTCCGCGGTCTCTCGCTCGTTCGCGTTCACTTCTCCACCCCGGCCGTTTCGCGGCACAGGGGATGGGGGACAGCCGTCAATTGAGTGGAAGCAGGGTTGGCCGTGCGCGTGGCGGGCTGCCCAGTGACAGCACTCACCGGGCGGGAGAGCCACTCCCGGGCCTGCAGCACTTCGGCATGCACGGTGGGAAAGTCGGGAATCTGGGCATCCCATTCCAGCAGTGTGGAACGGGGGCCGGTGCGGCCGACGGCGTGTGCGTACAGCCGCCAGACGGGGTCGATCACCCGGCCGTCGTGGGTGTCGATCAGGTGGGTGCCGCAGTCGGTGTGTCCTGCGAGGTGATACTGGACGACGCGGTCGGCCGGGATCTGGTCGAGGTACTCCACCGGATCAAACTCGTGATTCACCGCTGAGACGTAGACGTTGTTCACATCGAGCAGCAGACCGCAGTCGGCCTCGGTTACCACCCGCGAAACAAACTCCCACTCGGGCATCGACGACTGGTGAAACGTGAGATAGCTGCTGGGGTTTTCGAGCACCAGCGGCTGTTCCAGAAAGTCCTGCACCTGCCGCACACGTGAGACGACGTGCCGGACGACGGCGTCGGTCATCGGCAGGGGGAGCAGGTCGTGGGTGTTGCGCCCCGCCACTCCCGTCCAGCAGAGATGATCCGAGATCCAGCGGGCGTTGATCTCACGCCCCAGCGCTTTGAGCCGTGAGAGGTACTCGAAGTCCAGCGGATCGGTGCTGCCAATCGAGAGCGAGACACCGTGCATCACCAAGGGATAGCAGGCGGCGAGTTGGCGCAGCACGTGCCGGGGGCGTCCCCCCGAATCGAGATAATTTTCGGAAAGAATCTCGAACCAGTCGACCGGGGGGCGGTGCTGCAGCAGGTACTGGTAATGGACGGTACGCAGCCCCACCCCGAAACCGAGCGAGCCCGTGGGAAGCCGGGGCACTACGACCCCTGTTCCGTCGGGGGTTGTTTCGGTGCCGGTTTTTTCTTGGGAGGAGCGGCCCCGAACTCTTTGCCCGCCCGATTCATCTGGGCTTCGAAATGCTTGCGGGCATCGGTCCAGGCGTGGGCCATCAGGGGGACGTGGCACCCCCCTTGTCCCTTGCACGAGTTGCGCCCCGCGGTCTCGCCGCAGCCTCCCAGCCCCTTGCACTCATTGCTGCCGCCGCAGTCGTGGTGGGCCGAGGGGGTGGCGCAGTCTCCCTGACCGGCACACGAATTCTCACCTCCCAGCCCCCGTCCCCGGCAGGTGTTCAACCCCCGGCAGACATGGACCTCGCTGGCGAGCATGTCGAATTCTTCGGGGGAACCTTCCGCGCCCAACGCCCCCGTTCCCTTGGATCCCGCTCCCTTGGCTCCCGCCGGATTCACCGCGGGAGGCTCTCCGCAGCCCGTGAGCAGGCCGGTCAGCAACCCTCCCAGCGCGGCCGCCGAGAGAGATTGAAACTCACGTCGAGACAACTCGGGGAAGGACATGAACTTGCCAGACACGATGCTTCAGAGTGCGCGGGAGACCACACGGCCTCCTCTCCGAAAAACCGTAGTCACACACCGGGAATCTGTAAAGGACCCCTCTTCCCATCCCCTGGGAGACTCACCTGTCCCTCAACCTGCCGACTTCGTGGTTGACCGGGGCCTGAGAGTTACTGGCAGCAGGGTTCACCCAGCGCGGGTTGCCAGCCGTCGGCCGGAACACCCTCTTCCATGATCCACTCGCCTCCTTCGCCAGGCAGCCACTCTCCCTCGAATCCCTCCTCTTGCAGCGCGGCCGCTTCGAGCTCTGACTCGTACTCGTCGAGACCTCCCGCCACCTCCTCAAGGACCAGATCATGGATTTCGGGGGCGCCGCAGATGGTGAAGTGGCTGTGCGTGAGGGGAACATGCCGCAGGCAATTGCGTCGAACGTCGACATTCCGCATGGCGGTCGTCCCACATTCGTTCCGCAACGGCAGACCGCGGAACATGGGAATCCAGTCTTTCCGGGGGCGCGAGCGATAGATGTTGACGCACTTCGCCACGTTGGGAGGAATGGTGTCGCGGTAGGGGCATTCGATCAGGATCAGGCTGTCGACCACGATGCCGTCGTCGCCCAGGGCCCGGCACAGCCGAATCGCCTCGTTCGCGCCGAGGCTGTAACCCACAATCATCAGGGGACCTTCGTCGCACGCCCCCTGGATGGACGACAGGGCACACGCCACCCCGGGGGCCTCTTTGCAGAAGATCACTGAGGTTTCGAGCCCGGCA
Source organism: Planctomycetaceae bacterium (assembly GCA_046339535.1). GTDB lineage: Bacteria > Planctomycetota > Planctomycetia > Planctomycetales > Planctomycetaceae > UBA10511. The sequence continues at coordinate 5,193 of JBKDUK010000113.1, forward strand.
TCATCCAGACGATCGGCCAGATGCACCGCCCCCGGGAAGTACCCACAGAGGCCGCGGATCACAATCGCCCGGCCCCCGGGAGCCGGGGTGTCGAGATGCGACGCGGTCCACGGCAGCACACAGCCGCTGCACCAGACTGCAGTCGCCAACACGCACAGACTTCCCAGTCGAGACCGCACGATATCCACCTCGAAGACGAGAACAGACCCGCTCTTCTCTGGAATATCGGCGCAAACTGCGACAATCGTGAATTTCGTTGCAACCGGCACAGCCGGTCTCTGTCCCGGATCAAGAAAAGGGGCAGGATGGGTAAGGGGCCGGCAAGTCTGGGGGGCTGGGAAAGACCGTTTCGTTTTCGATCAGGCGATCCCCAGCGAATGGATCGCCTCACGGAGGATGTTCACACTCGCCCCCAGGGCCTCATCTTCCGATTCGGTCAGGCTTTGCGGAATGGAGGCCAAAACCCCCTGCCGCCCCAAGAGCCGGGGTACGGAATAGGTCACCCCGTGGAACGGACCGGGGAGGTCATCCCGGCAACAGACTGTGACGATGGCCCGCTGGTCATGCAGGATTACATCCACCAGACGGGCGACGGCACTGCCGATGCCATAATACGTCGCCCCCTTGCCGGCGATGATGTGATACGCCGCCCGGCGGACCTGCTCGTCGATGCGGGCCTGGTCTGAGGGAGTGAGGGGAGTGCCATGCACGGGGGCGAACTCGGCCAGGGGGAGACCGGCGATCGAACACTGCGACCACGCCAGCACTTCCGAGTCGCCGTGTTCCCCCAGGACGTAGGCATGCACGTGGTGTGGATCAACATCGAAGTGCCGTCCCAGCAAGGCGCGAAACCGTGCCGTATCGAGCATCGTTCCCGAGCCAATCACCCGTGGCGAGGGAATGCCGGCCTGGGCGGCGAAGTGGGCCGCCAGATGGGTCATGATGTCGACCGGGTTCGACACCATGATCAACACCGCGTCGGGGGCGTGCTCAACAATCCGCGGGATCACGTCGGCCAGCACGGCCGCATTGCGTTGCAGCAGTTGCAGCCGGGTTTCGCCAGGTTTCTGCGCCACCCCGGCGGCAATCACCACCGCCTCGCACCCCTGGAGGTCGGGATAGTCCCCCGCGCGGACTGAGAGCGGGTGGGCGAACGGGACGGCATGATGGATGTCATTGGCCTCGGCTTCGGCCCGCGCCTTGTTCAGATCCACCAGCACGACCTCGCGGCCCACGCCGTTCATCACCAGGGCGAACGCCGAAGCCGAACCGACCATTCCCACTCCCACAATTCCCGTCTTCATCGTCACTGACTTCCGCGTTTGGGTCGACTTGAGTGCGAGACCGCCACTGCACGGTCTGACTTTCATCGTAGCAGAGCGACCAACGATTCCCGATCCTGTGCCCGGAGACGCGAGTGGCGACGCGGTGGATCGGGGCGGTTCTGGGGGGAGTGCAACTTGCCAGACGCCCAACCAAAAAAAAAACAACCCGCGGCGAGACTCCATCTCGCCGCGGGTTGCGGTACCGACCGGTCATTCCCGGACAGGGGGACTGAAAACTGTCCGTGAACGCCGGTTGGCTCAGCCGGCCACGACCGGAACGCGGCGGGTGGTTGCCTGCTTCACCTTGGGCAGGGTCACCCGCAGCACGCCATCCTTCATCGAGGCCTGGATGCCGTCGCGGTCGATGTCGTTGGGCAGCATGAACGAACGCTCGTAGTCTCCCACGCCGTACTCTTCATACCGCAGCTGGAATCCCGCGGGGATCACATGGTTGATCCGGCCGCGGATGGTGAGCACGTTCTTCTCGATGGCGATGTCGATGCCACTCTCGTCAACGCCCGGCAGATCGGCTACCAGGGTCAACTGCTGTTCTTTCTCGACGATGTCGACCAGCGGCACGAACACGCGCTGCGACTTGGTCCGCTCGGCCCCTTCCGGAACCGTGGTCTCTTTCTTCGCGACCACCGGTTGCTCGCAGGTCCCCGGGGTCTGGCAGCCACACACTGGAGAATTCACTTCAGGATTCATGAAACCGCTCCCTTCTCAGGATGATGGTGTTTGTCTGGAATCGGGCCGCGTGGGGCCGTCACGACGCCTTGACGGTGATGCGGCGGGGCCTGGCCGACTCGGGCCGGCTCAGCTTCACGCTCAACACACCCTGTTCGTAGGTCGCCTCGGTCCTGGAGGGATCGACTTCAAAGGGAAGCTGCAGCCGACGGCTGAACTGCCCCACCGGTCGTTCGCGGCGGTGGAAGCCGGTCCCTTCCTCGACCCCTTCCCCTCCCAGTTTGCCCGCCAGGGTGACGAGGCTGCCGGCGACGGTCACATCGACCAGGGAGGGATCGATGCCCGGCACTTCGAGGGTGATGAGAATGTCATTGTCATTGGTGTAAACGTTGACGGGGGGAGCCTCGCGCCCCTCCGGGCCAGACAGGCTGCGGGCCGAGTTCAGCAACCGGCCCATCTCGTGCTGCAACTGGCCGATTTCGCGCCAGGGATCCCACAACCGACCGCCAAACCGACTGAGCAAGTTCATGGTTGAAACTCCATCTGCGACAGGACAGGAAACTGAACCAGCCGACATCTCAACGCTGACACCCGGGAACGCAGGCGTCGAACTCGGCAGTGAAAATTCAGAGAGGCAAACA
>JBKDUK010000114.1:0-4094 GCA_046339535.1 Planctomycetaceae bacterium
CGGGCATCCTTGACACGATCCGGGATCTGGTGGTCACGGTGGACACTGTGGCCGACCGAATCGAGGTGGACACGCAAGACATCCAGAGCCGATTGCCTGCCGCATTGGTCAGCGGTCGGATTGATGCCTCGGTCGGTGCGATGGCCTCAAGCGTCCTCACTGCTGCGGCATTGGCTACGGATGCTGTGGGTGAGATCGCGGATGGGGTCTGGGATGAGGCGTACAGCGGTCACACGACGGCGGGATCGTTCGGCAAACTCATGGACACGCTGCGGAAGGCGAACTACGTCACAGAAGGATCTGTCGCAGCAGGCGGGACTCCGACGACGACGGTGTTCAGGACCAACCTCACGGAGCCGACAGGGACTTTCGACAATCAGACGCTCTTGTTCATCACTGGAACTCTTGCGGGCGAATCGGCACCGATCGAAGCGTACTCGGTCACCAATGGGCAGATCACACTCGGCGATGCGTTGACAGCAACCCCCACGGCGGCGGATGAGTTCGTTATCTTGCCCGACCACGTTCACCCTCTGGGCGAGATCGCAACGGCCACTGTCGGGGCCACCATCGAGGGGACAGAGACTTTGCAGGGCGTGCTACGACTGGTCAGAGCGGCCACCGTTGGCAAGCTGGCGGGAGCCGCTACGAACACGGTCACCATCCGCGATGCCGCTGATACAAAGAACCGCATTACTGCCACAGTCGACGCCGACGGCAATCGTTCAGCAGTCACCACTGACGCCACGTAGTAGGAAGCCATGCCACTGAAGCCGGGGACCGACCAGAAAGCCATCAGCGACAACATCCGCAAGCTGATGAAGGAAGGCATGCCACAGAAGCAAGCCATCGCCGTCGCCATGAGCGAAGCCCGCAAGATGCCGGACAAGAAGAAGTAGGCCATGTTCCCACGACGCTACTTCGCCGGTCGGTACTACCCACAGCGGTACTACCCAGAGTCGCAGGGCACTCCCTCGCAGGAGCCAGCCCCTGACGTTGTGTTCGTGCTTCCTGAGCGGAACATGAACTACCGCCAGCCTGAGCGCAACCAGAATTTCACGCTGCCAAAGCGAGGATGATTCCATGCAACCGTCCGACTACATCGACCCAGAGCCGAAGTTCGTTCGCGTTGGCGAAACCAACCGCCTCGGGTGCGATGCCACGGGATGGTTGACCGATGGCAAGACCATCTCAAGCGTCACCTGCAGCGATGCAGACGGCTTGACAGTGTCGGCAACAGCGGTGAACTCGGCCACGTTCACCAACGACATCCGGGGCACGTGCGCGATCAGTAAGGGGTTCACGAGCCTTGTGTCAGGGCAGGTGGCAGGCAATACCTACGAATTGCGGTACGCGATGACGCTGAGCACGGGCGAGGTGAAGGTCGTTCGCCTGACAGTGCTTGCCGTCGAGTGACGGCCGCGTTTTAGAGGGGCCGAATTTTTTTTTAAAAGACCGTATGGGGGTGTTGGCCGGGTCCAGTTCCCCTGTCTGCCGCCACTCCCCCCACCTGATCTGGCGTGACCCCCACCCCTGATCGTCTGGTGTCTGGCAATCCGTTCGCCAATTGTGGGCAATCGGTGTTCATTCGTTTTTGACGATATTAGATATGCGCCGGCCGGCGAGTCTGCTTTCCGCCGGCGCAGTCGACCCCGAAAAAACTGTCCGAGTCTGTTGACTTCAGACGATAACGATCCAACAATGTGGGTGTGTCGCGGTTGTTCGTCGCCAGCCCCCCATTGTGGGGTGGTTTTTTGGGGGGAACAATGCGAGAGCGCGGACGTTTACATTTCCTCTTGTGTGGAGTTGTGATTGTGGAAATTCGTTTTCGTTGTGTGGTGGGGATGCCGTACGATGCGCAGCGCATGCATGCGGCTTACGTGCAGTTCGTCAAAACGACACGTGACCAGTTCAACAATGAATCTTGTGAGGTAGTCACAGATGCGACTCCTTATTGGGTTGGTGACTACTTTGACGATGAGACAGGGGAGTATCTTGGCGCAGACGGAGAAGGGGTTGAACCGGTTTTCGTTGTGTCGGTTGTGTGAGTTTCTTTCCTCTTGTCGTGGAGTCTTGACGATGCCCGGATTTAGTAAGCTGCGATTTCACGAGTCAAACTTGGGGATGTTCGCGCCGGATGGTCTGGCGGACTCAGAGGGATACATCACCATCCACGATTCATACACTTATCGGGAGATGAGTCGTCACGAACTACATCGCATCGCAAGTCTCTCTTGCGAGAGATGTGATAGTCTGGTCCGCGCTGCTGCACTCGTTGAACTGGCGGAACGTGACCTTGAAGAATGGAGAGAGTCGAATTGAAACGAGAGACCCTGAAACAAGCTGCAGCGCGACACAAGGTGAAGAGCAACACGCTCTACAGGCGCCTTGAGCGTTTGTCGCAAGCTGGCAAGATCCAAGTCAACCGGTCGGATTATGTCGGCCCTACCTTGTACCTTGACACTGTCGTATGGGATGCAGTCTGTCAGCAGACACTTCCCCCGGGTCGACCACGTAAGATCGATTGATTCTCCACCCCAACCCAACCCATAAGGAAACACAATGAACGCTGAACAAGAGTTGGAACAAGTCAAGAAAGGCGCCGTTGACGTCTGCCGGCGCTATGCGGCGCTGCTAGCGCTCAATTGGCAGAGGCTGGAAGAGTTGCGAGAGATTGAATTCCCGACCGAACAAGAATCATTTGAGAAGGAGGAAATGGAAGAGTTGCTTGGAGATTGTGGCGTTACGGACGAACAAGAGGCGTTGGACTATCTCTCAAATGTCCCTCTTGACATTACGTGCAATTCGGGAAACGTGAGTCTCTCGGACTGGCCCCCACGATACCCGGACAGTGTAGCGGTGTTGCTTGCCACCGGGGGGCCAGCGTACAGACTTTGGATTGATTTGGATGGGGGGAAATTTGGCGTTGACGTCCAACGAGTTCGTGTGCAGGCGCAAGACTGGGGAACACCGTGGGTTGACGCTACGTTTGACCCCGACATTCTGGCGGATTTGCTTCCGCTGGCGGAATTCTGGACGTGCGCGTTGTTCGCAGACTGAACCCCTAAACTCTCCACCCTCTTGCTAGGATTCTCTAATGAAAGCTGTTCTTGACCAGTTGACCAAAAAGGGAACGCGCTACCATCGGTTTACCATGCCAGAAAGCGAGTTCCGCGAACTCGCCGATAGTCTGGCGGGATTGTGCGTGTACTGCGCCAGTGTCGCGGAAATGGCAGACCCCGATACCCGCGCCGCACATTGTCCCGATTGTGGCAAGTCTGGCGTTTATGGAGTGGAAGAACTCCTTATCCGGGGGTTGATTGAGTTCACTGATTGATTCCCGCTCCATTCTTGTCTCTTGCGTTCTCTTCTCTTCTCTCTTGTCTCTCATTCTCTAGGTGTTCGCATGATTGCCAGTGTCCCCAGTGTCCGGTTTTCGCCAGCAAATACGAAACTCAAGAAGCTTTACCTTAGCAGACGTCTGGCACGTTGGTTGTCTGGCGGACGTAAGATCTATTCGTTTGATTTGTTGAGCGGCTGGACTTGTCCGGGGGCTCTTGAGTGTAAGTCTCACGTAGTTGAGACTCCGCACGGTCGGCGCATCGTTGACGGTCTGGGAACTCTCATTCGCTGCTTTTCTGCCTCACAAGAAGCGCTATTTCCGGACGTTTACAATCTGCGCAAGAAGAATTTTGAGGCAGTTCGCGGCAAGACAACCGACGAGATTCTCTATCTCTTGCGGGATGCGCTCCCCCACAATGCTGGAGTCGTGCGGATGCATGTAGCGGGTGACTTATTCTCAACAGAATATTTCCACGCTTGGGTGGCACTGGCAAAAGAGAATCCTGGCGCTCTCTTCTATGCGTACACGAAAAGTCTGCGCATCGTGGCGAACAATGCAGTTTGGATCCCCCCCAACTTGGTTCTCACATTGTCAGAAGGTGGACGCTACGACAATTTGATCAGTGAACTGCCACAATTTAAGACGGCGCGCGTTGTGCTGTCGTCTGGCGAAGCGCGACGTCTTAGGCTCCCTGTTGATACAGACGATTCTCACGCAGCTGTTCCGGGCGGACGATCTTTCGCGCTTATCG
>JBKDUK010000115.1:0-4170 GCA_046339535.1 Planctomycetaceae bacterium
TCGCGGGGTCCTTGAACAGATAGATCTCGCACCGTGGGGAACTGCCCAGCACGGTCGAGTCGCGATGCAGGACGAACTGTTTGCCAGCCAAAGGGCCATGCTTCATCAGAAGCCAGGCGTTCTTGGTCCAACCCTCGATCAGCCCCACGAACAATCCCACCATCAGACCGATCAGGGTGAACCCAACGCAGCGGCTGAGATCCGCGTCGCCAGCTTCCGTCGGCAGAAAGATGGAGAGGGGATCAAACAGCAGCCCCCCCAACAGTCCCCCCAACGCACCTCCCAGGGCGCCATTGAGCACCATCTTTCCCTGACGCAGCGCCAATCCCTGACCAATCCCCGCGGGAATCCCGAACAACGACCAGGACGTCGCGCGACCCATCATCAGAATCAACAGCCCCAGCCCCTGCGGCATTCCCTCTGGCCCCAGATCTCCTCCGAATTCCATCGCCATGCCACTGGAAAAGGCAAACAGCAGGTCGATGGGAATCAGCAGAATGAAGCCACCGAGGAATCCCACCACCGAGCCCACGAGAGCCGACCATGCCGCCCGCCCCAGGTTCCGGCACATCAGTCCCTCGGCGGCTCCCAGGAACAAACCGACTCCGGCGGACACAACGGGAAAGAACAGCGCCGAGGCGATGCGATCGTCCTGGGTTGCATCATCGGAGAAGAAGGGCTCCATCACCGCCCAGGCCAGAAAGGCCCCCACGCCGGCAGCCAACGACAGGTAGAACCAGTTCGAGTACAGGATCCGCACCCACCAGGCCAGAGGCTCGGCTTCGGACCGGGACTGCCGCAGATTCTGCTGTACGGCCAGATAGTCTTCCACCTCGTCCGAGAACAGATCGTCGTGGTCGATCCTCAGGTGGGATTGCGGGCCAGCCATGCTGTCTCCGGCACTGGAATGGGAAGGAAGGAGTGACTGTGTCGGGGGGATCGCTGCGGCTCGCACAGCGGCTGTGTCGGCTGCGAGCAGCCCCTGCCTGAAATGAGGGGCGGACGCTCAATCGGTCTTGGGAGACTTGCCTTCCGGCGGGGACGGGGTTTGGGTTTCTTCCGGTTGGGGCGTCTCCGAACCGGTCTGAGCCGGTGGTTGAGTATCTGGTCCACCGCCTGGGTTTGCCGTTTCCTCGGGGCCGGAGACTTTCTCCGTACCGTCCGCAGGAGGGGAGCTCCGCCGGATAGATATCTGACCCGCATTCTGGGTGATCAGGAAGCGGGCGAGTTGTTCCTGTTCCCGGGGGGAGAGGGCGTACAGGCGGTCGATCAACTGGATCTTTTCGGCCAGTTGGTCGAGGTGGCGCCGCATCGCAGCAAGCCCGCTGGTCATCTGCTCTGGAGTCGACCGCTCCAACTCCCGCGTCTGGGATTCCAGGAGTTGCAGGCCCGACGCGATCTGGTCGACATCTTGATTGGCCTTCGCGGTGATCTGCTCGAGCCCCACCCGCAACAGCCGGGTTTTGAAAAATTCGAGGGTCAACGCACTGCGCTGGTTCTGTTCCCGTTCCGAATCGGTCCACGCTCCGTACATGTGTCCCAGGATCCCCCCCAGCAACAGCACCCCGGCGATTTGCCAGAAGGCGGACCAGTCGAGCCCGGCCAGCAGCCGGGGCCCGCGCGCCGTACGTGGGAGGGGGCCCCGGCGTTGTGCCGGTGTTGACATCGCCGCGAGGGCCGCCCCGGGAGGAGGGGGGGCCGGTCGGATACTGGTCCCCACCCAAAACTGCGGGGTCAGCACGGGCTGGTTGTCACGCCAGCGGAACACCCCCTCCTGATTGCGGATGGGGTCGAGCACCCAGGCAATCTGCCCCGCCCCCGAAAAGAAGTGCCGGTGGATGAAGACGTCGTATTCCGACAGGAAGATCCCGAAGTCGGGATGCGTGTGATACCAGCCAACGATCCGCAAACCCTGATACCGCGTGTCCATCTCGCGGTTGATCGCTCCCCAGGTGTCGTGGGTGAAGGTCACCTCGGCGGGTCCACTGCGGGCGGCGTTGCTCTCGATGATGTGCCGGACTTCGACAAACGGGCCCGCGGCATCGCGCTTCCATTCTCCCACCAGCACACCACACACCTCGACGGACCGATTGCGCTGGGCATGCTGCCAGGCCTGTTCGTGGGGTGCAGGAGCCAGGTAGACCCGCAGGTCTTCCCCAGCCGCTCCGGGAAAGGCTCCTTCGGGAATCTCTTCCTGCGCCAGCAAACGCACATCGAGGGGAGAATTGCTCATGGGGACTCCTTCACCACAGTCGGCAGTGGGGGGGAGGCCAGCGGCCCCAGCACATCCGGGGCGTCGCCAGCCAGTTCATAGTGCAGTTGACGGGTTCCCACGCGGGCAGATACCACCTCCCAGGCGGGAACCCCCAGACCCTCGAGGGAATGGTCGAGGAACGATTCGGTGCCCGTCAGGCTGTGGTAGGTGTGGGGGATGCGCGGGGCGCCACACCGGGGACAAAGCCCCTCCCGTTCGGTCACCCGACCCAGCGAACTGAAGACCGGGGTCGTGACCGTGCAGTGAGGACATTCCAGACCGCTCAGCAGATCGGCCTGAAATTCAAGGATCGCCCCCGGTCCCAGATCGGCCCGGGCGCGCTCCCACAATTGCCGGCCGGTGGTCTCGCTCCGCCGCCAGTCGAGGACCTGAACCGGCTCGAGAGGATCGTGCGACGGACAATCGTCCTTGCGGGTGTAGGTGACCACATAGCTCTGGTGCGAGAGTCCCTCGAAGACGAAGCCCCGCCCTGCCAGCGTTTCCAGGCCGTGCAGCCATTTCACCGCCTCCTGGCACTGGATGCCCGCAATGATCGACGCGGTGGTGGGGGTGGTGGGGGTTTTCCCCTGGGCCACGTCGGTCCGGCTGAGCAGCGCGCAGCTGCGCCGGGCGGCCAGCATCTTCCAGTCATTGGCGCTCATCGTGCATTCGTAGCATGGACCGCACGCCGGATCGAAGACCCGCGCGACCCCATCCAGACGCTCGATCGCTCCATCAATCCAGATCTTCCCCGTCCGGGCGGCGGCCCGGTTGATCGCCACCCGCGCCTCCCGGTTGTCGAGCCCGGCAAGAATCACGTCGGCCCAGCGGTAGAGCCCCAGGCCCAGATCGTACACCACGTTGCCCACCCAGGGGGTGACGGCGAACCCGGGGTGAATCTCCTGCGCCCGCTCGGCGGCGATCACGCTTTTCGCCCGTCCCCGGTCTCCCTCCCGAAACAGCACCGACCGCGAAAGGTTCGACTGCTCGATCTGGTCGAGGTCGCACACCACCGCCCGGCCGATCCCCAGCAGCGCCAGGTTCTTGAGGATCTCATTTCCCAGGGCCCCCGCCCCAACGACCAACACCCGCGCTGCCGCCAAACGCGGCTGGTCCCACCAGCTCATCAGGCGAAATCGCGCGAACCGGTCGTCTTCGGTGTCGATTCGCAACACGTCACTCATGGTGCCCCGCCGGGTACGACGGCGATTTGAAGGCGGGCTGGGCCCTTCCTCGCAGGTTGCACCGGAAGCCGGCCCCGGCGGTGATTTCCGGCTGCAGCCGCAACACGTCCCCAGACCGTACCCCCGCCTGGGACAGGGTCTCCTCTTCGAGCAACTGCCGGCCTGTTGCCCGGTGATGAAACTTGTAGCTCATCAGTTGCCCGTCGGGACTGTGGCGCGGGAGGTTCATTCTCTCCACCAGCACGGCGATCACACGGGCGACCTCCGCCTCGGCAGGGACCTCGACCGTCTGCCGTTTGTTTCCAGTGGCATCCCAGACTTCGATTTGCAGAGAACTCATCCCATCCACATCCGCGGGAAAATCAATGCTTGTTCCGCCGCACCACCTGGGTTGCCCCACCAGCCCGATGGCTTGCCTGAATCGCCGCAACAGCGATCCACCCGCCCGAAGGCGCCCAGAACTCGGTGAGATTCTCAGAGGCCAATGGGTCTCTGGGGGGTTGGCCACAAATGTTCAGAATGCCAGAGGCAAGCCGGGAATGCAAGCTGACCGCCTCCAAGGAGGGGAGCCATGGCGCCGCGCGATCACCGGGTGAAGTCGTGTCGGGCGGCGGGGTGGGGAGTTGTTCCCCCAGAAGGCCAGGACTACAATTCCCTCGTCGTTTATCTCGGTGTCGGAAACCGCACACGGGTGTGGCCACTGACCTGTCCGCTGTCTCGATTGAATCTCCC
>JBKDUK010000116.1:0-13052 GCA_046339535.1 Planctomycetaceae bacterium
GTATGGATCGGCCAGAAGCCTGCCGCTGGGCTTCCTACCGAAGACAGCCGTTCGCCTGGGACCAGAACCCGGGTCGCGGGGGGGCGGACCTCCGTGTCCGCTCCGCTGGGCACTTGTCCGCCAACAATCGATCCGATGGGCACCCAAACAACCTCAATTGGCCCAAGACCCCCTCACCAGATCTCCGGCTCCACTCCCCACCCCTGGCCCATCCCCAGACCCCACCGATCTCGTGTCGGTTGGTGAAGAAGATCTGCGGCTAACACCACGGCACCGCCGCGCGTCGCCCCCTCTCCCGCAAGACGATCCCCGGTCAACAGAGCCCAGGTGGCCGCGGGAGAGGGCCGGGGTGAGGGCGACAGGGCCGCGCGGTTCCTCGGGGTGACACACCGCGCGCACGCCCAACGGGTTGCCGCTGCACGGTCCGATTCGAACGCCCCCCCGGCGGGCGGGGGACTGAGCCGATCCACGTCGTTTGCCGGCCCCTCCGCTCGGTTGTCTGCGGACGCAGGCCCAGCGGAACGGACACAGAGGTCCGCCCCCCCGCCACCCGGGTTGTGTTGGCCGTAACCGGTTCGTGATTCGCACGGTTCACCCCCTCACCCGGCCTCTCGGCCACCCTCTCCCCCCGGGGGGCGAGGGACCCGCCGGGAGCCAGCGCGCCTCGGCACACGCCCTGTTCACCCACGGCCCACCGTCCACGGACCACTCCCCACCCCACCCACCTACTCCACCGCCACCCCCAACAGTTTCCAAAACACCGGCTCATGCAAAATCCGCACGCCGTATTGCTGCGCCTTCTTCGCCTTGCCCGACATCGTCTCGGGATCCGCCACGACCAGGATGTTGAGTTTCTTGTTGACCCCGTCCACCGGTTCCAGCCCCGATCGCCGCGCCAGCTCTTCCGCCAACTCCCGGCTGATCGCCTCGCCTTGATACCGGCTGCGCAACGTTCCGGTGAAACAGACCCGCTGCCCCTGCCACGACGGGCTTTCGGCGGGCGGAGTTACCACGGCTGTGGGCCGGGACCCCAGCCGGGCGCGCGCCGCAGACACGATCTCCTCCAGCCGTGCTTCGCCAATCCCCAGCAACCGCGCCACCTGCTGCAAATCGCGCTGCTCGGTGGGGGTGACCGTGCCGTCGGCGAGGGCGACCGCCACCAGGTGCCGCAGGTAGGCTTCGTGCAGCCGGTGCACCGTCTCGACCGAGAGACCCCAGTGCACCGCCAGGTCCACCAGTTCGTCCCCTTCGCGTTCCGACAACAGCCGGTCTTCAAGCGCTCGGTCGAGCGTGGCGGTGTAGGCGATCTCGGCCCCATCGTCGCCGTCGGGCGCAGGGACCAGACTGGCCCGTTCCACCAGCTTTTTCAGAAACGAAGGGGGCTGCTGCCGTGCAAGCCGGGCCGCCGAGCGGTTGACCAGATTGACCCGGGGCACCTGCCACGTCGGCCAGGGCATGGGGGCCCGGTGAAACACCTCCTGCCGCAGGTGCGCCGAGTCTTGCAGCAGGGCCTGGAACAGGCGTGCCGCCGCACGGGCATCCTCCAGGGCTGAGTGCGCCATTGTCGGCGGTGGCACCTCGTAGTCGGCACAGCACGCGGCGAGAGCCCCACCCCCCGCCAGTCTCAGCGTGCAGAACTCGGGAAGGGGGGGAAACTCAAGATTCATCCGGTCGAACTCGATCTGCAGAAACGAGCGATCAAACCGGACATTGTGCGCGGCCAACGCCCCGACACCGTCCATAAAGTCGAGCCAGTTGCCGGCGACTTCATGAAACCGCGGCGCCTGACGAATATCCCCCGCCTCGATCCCGTGGATCTCGACCGGCCCCAAATCACGCTCAGGATTGACCAGCGTATTGAACTCGCGGACCACCTGCCCCGAGTCATCCAGCACCACCCCGGCCAGCTCAATCACCCGATCGTACCGCCATGGATTCAGCCCTGTCGTTTCCACATCCACAACCGCCAGCAGACTCATGACACAACCCTCTGCCAGGCCACAGCCAGATTTGATGGTTGAAAGAACCCCCGATTCACTCAGTCGGCAGACTACCAGACTTCCAGAGACTTTGCCAATCGTTGCGGCATTCCCTCGGACACAGGTTGCCCGTCCGGACCTCGGGAAGATGTCACCCTCCGCCTCGAGTCGGCTCCTTGTCACTCGACAGCATGCCCGGAACAAGACGACATGCGAACTTGTCCAAGAGTTACTTCACACGGCGACGCAACCCCCGCGAATGATGCGATTTCGGTTTCCGCTTCGCACAATAAGCCTCAGTCCTTGTTCCACCACCAAACAGAGCAAAAAGGACTTTCGAATTTGTCCAGGCGCCGACTGCCGCATCTGCTGAATGGAACGCACGCTGTACACGAGCATTCGCTTCGGTTTTGTGGTTCATCTTCTCGGGTTGTACAGTACGACCGCCCCAGGCCACGATAAATGTCCGTCGAACAGGTGCAATGTCCAGGCGCTTTGGGTTAACCTGTCCAATCCGGCGGTTGTCTACAGCGGTGCCCGGGATCGAGGTACTGCAGATGCATTCAACTTTGACAAAGGAGAAGCATGATCCTCGACCAACACCATCACAGCATGCCTTTCGATCAACACGAGAGCCATCAGATAGACCAATCGCCGGCGAGTGAATCGGGCATTCCTGTCACTGCCTTGAAAACTCGGAAAGAACGTCGGTTGGAGTGGCTCTGAAGCGGGCACGCCGAGTTCCGTGTGAACAAGCCCCGCCGCTCATAGAGCTCAAGTGGCGACAAATCGGCACATCGGCAATGTGCCGCATTCAACACCGCACAACATTCCAAATAACTCCCGTTCCCTTCCAATTCTGCTCCCTCTGTTCCAAACGAAAGGCCCAACCCCCATGCCCACGCTCACTCTTCCCATCCTGCAGGCCGCCGTGACCGGCACAGCCGCCGCGTTTCGGGCCCGTACCGAACTTCAACCGGTTGGCGGCGAGGGGACTCCCGTCTTCCCCGCGACATATGAGGGGGGCAAGTACGCCACCGTCGGTTATCGGGTCGAACCAGACACCGGCCGCAAGCTGGCCGACTCGGTCGTGATCGACTCGGTCCAGTCGCAGGCCAACCGGATGGAACTGGCCCTGCAGGATGCCTGGGAAGCGGGCGAAATCGAGTTGCCCGTCATCGAAGTCGACTTCGCCAACTGCAACCTCGAAAAGAGCGTGCGCGTGACCAGCCTCGAAGCCCCGCACCGCGTCGCCGACGCCATCCTGCGGGACAGCCTGCTCGAAGGGGTCCCCTTCCGGCAGTCCGCCGAAGGACGACGCCTCGACACCGTCGACCAGCGCAACGCCACCGCCCTGTTCGAACTCTGCCCGACCGCCCTGTTGTTCGGGCTGTGGGATTCCACCGGCCCCAAGGGTGGCCTGGGTGCCAAGTTCCAACGGGCCATCGTCTCTGAGATTCTCGGCTACAACGTGCAACTGGGGGTCCGCACCGCCAGCCGCATCGACCCCCTGCAAATCATGAAGGACTCGGCCAAGATCTATATCGCCAAGGCGGGTGAACCGCTGCGATGGACGGCTGATGAGTCCCGGGCCCAGCTGCAAAAGGGAAAGCCGGTCCCGTTTGGCAAAGACGGAAAGCCGTCCGAAGTGAACCACGGCAACGTCACACCCAGTTTTCAGGATGGGGGCGTCACCCTGCAGCGCGCTGTGCAATCGACCGTGATTTCCCTCCCCGCGCTGCGTCGGCTGAAATTCCCGGTCTCGCCGGGAAGCACACCGGTGGCCTCAATGGACCAGGCGGCACGGACCACCCTTGCCGCCCTCGGGCTCTGTGCCGCCACGCTCGTTCGCCACGATGGCTGCGACCTGCGCTCGCGGTGCCAACTGGTTCCCACCCAGAAGGCGCAATGGGAACTGCTGGACGAACCGGGCACCGAGCCCAAGGTGTTCGAACTCAGTCGGGCCCAGGCGATTGAATTGTTCGCCGCCGCGATCAACGCCGCCCGGCACGCGGGTCTGGTGTGGCGTTCGACCAAGCTCTCGCTCACTCCCTCTCCCGAGTTGGTCGACCTCGTGCGCAAGAGTCAGGAACTGGCCGTCTCCACGGCCGTCGCGGAGGAAGGCTGATGCTGACAATCGCCCTGGAGTACCTGAATGGTTGGACGCTGTCGACCAGCGTGGCCGACCGCGCCGAACCCGAATGGCCGCCGCATCTGGACCGCGTGTTCATGGCCCTGGTGGCGGCCCATTTCGAGGGAAACGAAGATCCGGCCGGCCGGGAGGCACTGCAATGGCTCGAATCGCAGCCAGACCCAGTGCTGTACTGCAGCCCGGCCCGGGAACGGACCACGGTGGTTTCGTTCGTGCCGGTCAATGATCGGTCGAAAAGCCACTACCTGACCGCCAGTGGCTCGATGCAGTTGTATCGCGACCGGCAGCCGCGCACCTTTCCCGTGGCCGTACCCGACGATCCCGTCGTCTGTTTCGTCTGGGAGTCGGCCGAACCGCCGCCCGAGATCCGGCAGGCACTCGACCGTCTGTGCCGCGAAGTCACCTCGGTCGGCCACTCGGCCTCGCTGGTGCGGATGTGGGTCGGAACGGCCCCCCCCGGCCAGTCGGACACGGATTCGACCTCGGCCAGCGAACTGCTTGACGAACCACGGCAACGTTGGATTCCCAGTGGACTGGCGACCGCCACCACCCGACTGCGGTCGATTGGGCCGGGGAGATTGCTGGAACTGGAACGACGTTTCAATCGGGAGGGGTCGACCACCTACTGGACGCTCAAACGGCAGTTGGACGACCTGAAGCCCCGGGTCAAGCTGGCCAAAAAACAGACCAAGAAAGAATTGCAGGCGGAGCTGGCCGATGTGGAGGCGCGCCTGGCCAGCGAGTTTCCCGATGGGCCTCCCGCTCCCCTCCGGCCGACGCCGCTACGATGGCAGGGTTACACCCTCGCCGCGGCGCGCGAGACACGTCCCCCCGATTGCCCCCACACCCATTGGGCCAGCGATCTGCTGGTGTTTCGGTTTCTGCCCACGCGGCAGGCGGCACTGCCGTTGACCGCCACCCAGCAGGTCTGCGAGGCCCTGCGGAATTGCCTGCTGTCGGGATCGACCATCCAACCGGCTCCCGACTGGCTGTGCGGGCACCAGCCGGATGGCCGCCCCGCCCATCGGGAACGGGGACATCTGGCGTTGTTTCCGCTGCCGCATGTCGGGCGGCAACATGCCAGCGGTCATTTGCTGGGAATCGCCCTCGCGATCCCCCGCGATGTTCCCCAGACCGAACTGACCGCCGTCTTGCGGGAGGTGCTCTACGACAAGACGGGGCAGCCCCGGGAATTCTCGTTGCTGTTGGGCGGGGCTGGGGTTGCCCCCCTCGTGCTGCAGACGGGCCGCACCACCCGGCAGTCGTTGCACCCCCACACCTGGACCGCCGCCCCCCGGGGAGCTACCCGGTGGGGAACAGTCACCCCGGTGGCTCTCGACCGGCATCTGCGCCAGGCCCACTCGTGGGACGAGGTGACGGAGGTGCTGCGCGACACCTGCCAACGGATTGGCCTCCCCAAACCGCGCGTGATTGTCCCCTCACCCGTGTCAATGTTCATGGGGGCCCTCACCACCCGGGAAATGCCCCGTCTCGTGCGGAAGAGTGATGGTGGTCTGATTCGTCAGGTGCATGCCTACCTCGAATTTGATGAGCCCGTGGTGGGCCCGATCCTGTTGGGAGCCGGGCGCTATCGTGGTTATGGACTCTGTCGCCCCCTGCAGGAGATCGACTGAATGCCCCTGACAGCCGCGCAGTTCCCCGAGTTCTTTCGGGCCCTGCATGGATACGATCCCTTTCCATGGCAGGCCGCACTGGCCACCCGCCTGTGCGATCCCGAGACGGGGGGGACGTGGCCCGAGTGCCTCGCACTTCCGACGGGGACCGGGAAGACCAGTTGCCTCGATATCGCCGTGTTTGCCCTCGCCCTGCAGGCCGATTGGCCCGCCGCGCGCCGGACAGCCCCGCGCCGCATCCTGTTTGTCGTCGATCGCCGCATCATCGTCGATGAAGCGTCTACCCACGCTCGCGAGATGGCCGACAAGCTCGCTGCGGCGGAAGCGGGAATTCTCGCCGACGTCGCCAACCGCCTGCGGCAATTGGCGGGCGGGGCCGACGCGGCGACGTGGAACCCCCTGCTGGCGGGACAGCCGCCGTTGACGGTCCATTCGCTCCGTGGCGGGGCGTTTCGTGATGAGGCCTGGGCCCTCACCCCCACGCAGCCGTGCATCATCACCAGCACGGTCGACCAAGCGGGTTCGCGACTGCTGTTTCGCGGCTACGGGCGGGGCAGCAAAGCCTGGCCGGTTCTGGCCGGACTGGTCGGCAACGACACCCTGGTCTTGCTCGACGAGGCCCATTGCTCGCAGCCGTTCTACGAGACGATGTCTCGCATCGCCCGGTATCGGGCGTCTGCCTGGGCCGAGACGGCGCTCGAGAACCCATTTCAATTCGCCATCCTCTCGGCTACACCGCCAGCGGGGGCCGACGATGTATGGCGGCTGCAGGAGGCCGATCGTCACCACCCCGTACTGACACGGCGTCTGGGAAGTGCAAAACCAGCGCAGCTCGTGCGGGCGACCGCCGCCAAGGGGAGCCGCTTTCATCTGGAACTGGCCTTCGAACTTGTGAGTCAACTGCTCCCTCTGCTGACCCCCGACCGGCGGTCCGTCGGCATCATGGTCAATCGGGTTCGCACGGCCCAACTGATCCACGAATTGCTCGCCTTGGTTCTGGGACGCGGCAGCCCGCGAGGGTCGGTGTTTGGAGACGCCCGAGTCAAGGCCCTGGCTCGACAATTGACCGACTGGTCCCGCGCGGCGCAACCCCACCTGTTGACCGGCCGCATGCGGCCTATCGATCAGGAACGCTCGACGCGGGCCTGGATCGATCGCCTGCGGGTTCGTGCCGGCACCAACCTGCCCACCGAGGCCGAGGCCGCCAGCGGACCGCTGGTCATCATCAGCACCCAAACCCTCGAAGTGGGGGCCGATCTCGACTTCGATGCCCTCCTGACCGAGTGCGCGAGTCTCGACGCACTGCGGCAGCGGTTTGGCCGCCTGAATCGGGCCGGTCGCCACGACAGCGCCCCCGCTGTGATTGTGGCCGCCGAAGAGAATGTGGGCCCCAAGAGCGAAGCCGATCCAATCTATGGCACCGCCCTGGGTGCGACCTGGAACTGGCTCGAGCAACAACGTGACGGCGCAGAATCCCCAGCGGCCGTTGATCTCGGCGTCTGGGCCCTCGAGCCACGGCTCGCGGCACTCGCCCCCGGGCAACAGCAGGCCTTGGTACGGGCTGGGCAACCGGCTCCGGTCCTCTTGCCCGCCCACCTCGATCTGCTGGTACAGACCGCTCCCGTTCCGCAACCAAGTCCCGACCTGCAGCCGTTTCTGCATGGTTGGCAAACCCGCGAGGCGGAAGTCCAGGTGTGCTGGCGCGGAGACCTGCGTCTGGCCTGGCTGGACCAACAAACCGATCTTGATGAGGCGACGGTCGATCTTGTGTCGCTCTGCCCCCCCACGGCGGCCGAGTGCCTGCCGGTGCCTTTGCCGGTCTTACGCCGCTGGTGGGAAGGTGAACTCGACGACGGCGTGGCCGAGGAATTGGCCGACGTCGCGGCCGAACCGCTGCCTGAGGCGAACAATCGCCTTCGTAACCCACCCCCAACCTCCCGACAGGCGTTTGTCTGGCGCGGTCCCGAAGAGTCGCAATGGATCTCAAGCATCGCCGACGTTCGACCAGGAGACACGCTGGTCATTCCTCAGGAAGTGGGAGGTGTCGAGTCCCTGGGGTATGTACCGGCCGAGGCCCAGCAGGCTCTCGATGTGGGGGATCTGTGCGCGTGGCAGTCTCGCCAGCGGGCCCTGCTGCGGCTGCACCCGGCGCTGTTGTCGCAATGGGTGTCTCCCGCGGGGGGGGCGGTCTCCGTTTCCAGCGTGCAACAGGTGGCGCAACTGCTGGGTGTCGATTTGGCCCAACCCGACCAGCCTCCCCCGGACGAGTGGGAGGTCGATGAAGAGGAACTGCGGCGCGCCCTGAGTGAGCTGAGCGCCGCGACCCACACTGTGGGCAGTTGGCTGATCGAACCTCTCTCGCAATTGGATGTGGCCGAGTTTGTGCCTCATCCGGCGGGTGGGCTGGTGCTGCAGGGACCGCGACCCGCCCAGGCGCATTTGGCGCACAGTGTGGCCGAATGGCCCGAGCCCGATCTGGATGCCGACGCCGGGCTGTTCAATCAAGGGCCGGTGGAATTGGGACGGCACCTGACCGGAGTGACCCAGCACGCTCTGCACTTCGCCCGGGTGTTGGGACTGCCCGAGCGCTTGGTGGCCAGCCTGCGATTGGCCGCCCAGTGGCATGACGTGGGGAAGGCCGACGATCGCTTTCAGACCTGGCTGCACGGAGGCAATGCTATCGCGGCGCAGTTGGCCGGGACGCTCTGGGCGAAGTCGGCCGAGGTGGGGCTGGATCGGGCCGCGTCGCGCCGGGCGGCGTGGCAAAGCCGACTCCCCTCCGGATTTCGGCATGAACTGGTGTCGTCGCAATTGCTGCAAGCGTCGGCTGCCTGGGCCGACTTGGGGGATGCCGTCGATCGCGACCTCGTCTTGCACCTCATTGAAGCACACCACGGGCATTGCCGTCCGTTCGCCCCGGTCGTGCGGGATGAGGCCCCGCCGGCACTCGGCTGGTCGGACGCGGCGGTTGCGTTTGATGTCGCGGCTGATGTCCGTGCCGCCTGGCCAGCTCCGCATCGCCTCGACAGCGGGGTTCCCGAGCGCTTCTGGCGGCTCGTGCGGCGCTATGGGTGGTGGGGGTTGGCCTGGCTGGAGTCGATTCTGTTTCTGGCCGACCATCGCGAGAGTGAACTCGAATCGTGGCAGGCGCCCGTCGTGCGCCGGGGAGGAAACCGATGAGTGGAGCAAACGTGCTATTGCTGCCCGGTCCGGATGGCAGCAATCCCCTGGGCTTCCTGGCGGCTCTGGGATTGTTGCGAACGCTCTCCCGCGAGCCTGATCTCGCACCAGTCGCGCTGCGGTGGGTCGCGGCGGAGGGCTGGAGGCCCGAATTCACCATCGGATGCCCGCTGACCCCCAAGGAATTGGTCGACCGGGTTCAGACCCGGCTGAGCGGCACCGCTGACCGGCCGGAATTCACCCGACTCGGCAAGAACCTGACCGCCAGCCGAGACGAGTTTCATCGGTTTTTGACGGAGGTGGGTGCGCCGGCCGCACTGGGCGAGACGACATCGGCCGACTTCGGTGCCGCCTTCGGCAGCGATGCCCTCGCGAGCGACGAAGGGCGAATGGTCGACACAGCGTGGCGCACGATGGCCGGGGCAGGGCATCAGCACTTTCTGGAGACGATGCGCAATCTGATGCAGAAGACCGAAGCCCGGCACATCGAGAAGGCGCTGCTCGCCCCCTGGAGATACGACGACCCGATGGCGACGTTGTCGCTACGGCTCGATCCACTCGACGACAAACGGTACGCGTTGCTGGCGCGGGATCCCAGTGGCGATCCATCCCGTCAGTCGGGGGGTTCGGTGCAGGGTGCGAATCGCCTGGCGATCGAGGCGTTGCCGTTGTTTCCGACCATGGCGGTCGGCAAGCAACTGCACACAACCGGGTTTCGGGGTCAACGGGCGAGCGACACCTATTGCACCTGGCCGATCTGGACGCATCCGGCCAATCTGGATGTGGTCCGCAGTCTGTTGAGCCTGCGGGACCTGGCGTTTCTGGGCTGGCCGCTACCGCCGGGAGTTTCGGCGGTGGAGGAACGAGCGGCTGCCCGCCGCGAACGGCAGGCGCGGACGCGGTTGCAAGGGCTGGGCGTGGCGGAAGTCTTTCGGTCGCAGCGGTTGACGATCGGTAAGGTGCGCAACTTCACCCCGGCCCGGTCGGTGTGAATGGCGCGAAGTGCGAGCGATCTTTGACAATTCGATTAAAGGTGATCGTCGCGGCGGACATTGGAGGCGCCGCGATGATCTTGGGGTGCGTACTACTTGGATTTGCCAACATCAGTGCCGAAGATGCACCGATTGTAGATCGATGAAAGACGACCGAGACAGCGTTCCGCTCTCAACAAGAGCGGCCCCATTGAAGCTTGTTCTGGATCGTGATGATGCCGTCAGGAACAGCGCCTTCCGCTCTGAACAAGAGCGGCGCCATTGAAGCAAGGACCACCGCCCCGGGGGAGGGTAAAGGGGACAGGTACATATTCCTATAACCCTTGGGAATACTATCGGTGTTTGCATCGTGTGCGTCGAGGACGGGGTCGCCAACTCAAATCACCTGGCGCGATTCGAAGCCCCCCGCCGGACCGGGGATTTTTTGCGTGTCTCACGGACACGGACGCACACGACGGTCTGTGGACCGGTCGATGAGAGTCATCCGCGTTGGTTTTGTTGACCCACGCTTTCACGCACCCCATTCGGGGTGCAGGCGTTGGGGGGGGCATTGTCCGGGGGTGGTCGCTGTGCTCGACCCCCGGCTACCCTCTGGGACCCCGCTGGGGTCGGTGATAACCCGGAGTGATCGGTTTGCGCACGCGGGAACGCGTGAATGAGATACGCAACAGGTGACAAATTCATCTTCCGGTTCACTCATCCCGTGCCGCTGTGCCCGGCATCCATCGCCCGGCATTCCTCCAGCTCCACGCCGGTCGGCCTGCTCCTCACCGCGGAGTGGTGCGCTCGACTTCCAGCGTTAACTGATCCCTCCGCTCGTCGGTCTCGATGAGGAAGGCCTGGCGATGCCCCGGTTCAATCCCCCCGGCTGTGGCTGAGCCGTGGGGAATGCCCGAGTTGGCCCGGACAGGGGCGGCGGAGAAGTTCGGGGGGCGCCGGAGGCTGGCACGCAGGTCGGGAGGAGCCTGCAGGGTCGCCCCACGACGGGACGGCGTTCTGTGTTGGCGGCGTATGAACGGCGATTGCAGCACGAGGTGACCCATCCGCTGTTTGGGTACAAGGCCAGCTATCGGAGGATCCTGGAAGTGCAGGCCCGGCTGTTGGCCCGACACGTGCTGGGTGAGCTGGACGAGTACCCCAGCTTCACCACACGGTGACAGCGCCGAAGTTTGCGAGGCGTGGTGGCGCGGCCCGCAACAGCGTGGGTGAAATGACCAAGAGGATGTGCCGGGGCGTGGATCCCTGGAGAGTCTGGCGGAGTCTTGTGTTTGGGGAGCGCGTGGCGATGCGAAATGTGTTTCTGATTGCGTACGACATCTGCGACGACCAGCGGTACCGGCGGATCTACAAGCACATGTGCGGCGCGGGGGACCCGCTGCAGTATTCGGTGTTTCGTTGTGCGCTCACGCTGGTCGAGCTGCAACGGCTGAAGGATCAGGTGTGGCCGTTGATGAAGCAGAACGAAGACCGGGTGATGATTGTGAACCTGGGTCCCAGCGACGGTCGCGGGGATGCGTGCATCGAGTGCTGGGGGAAGCCGTTGACCGAAGTGGCGGAGCGGAAGGTGCAGATTGTGTAGTGAACGCCGGCATCGCACCGCTGCAGCCGACCGCCCGGCGGGAGTGCCGGCCAAACCGAGACCGGGGAGCGGAATTCTGAGGATGGGCGGTGGCGGCGGAAAATGTCGAAAACTGCTGTGTTTCTGCCGTTTTTCGCGGGTTTTTGACAACCTTTTGTGGTAGACTTTAAGCCGGATTCGCCAGCGAATTCTGATCCGTGGCCCGTGTGTGCGGGGACCGGAGGGTGGTGCGAGCGGTTCGGTGCGGGCGAAAACCCGGGACCCGCTCGCAAGCCGCAAGTTGTTCCTTGGCAATTCGTTACGTCAACTGCCGCCGAGGCTGCCCATCGTGTGTTTGCTCGTCCCTCCGCCCCGCTCGAAAACCGAGTCGCAAAGTCTTTTGCGACAAGGGTTTAGGATCCGGGCGGTCTTCCGCTCTGAACAAGAGCGGCCCCATTGAAGCTTGGAATTCCGCTGCGGCGGGCAGGTTTCCCGCTGGCGGGTCTTCCGCTCTGAACAAGAGCGGCCCCATTGAAGCGACGAGGCCACCGGCATCCCTGACAGCAAGTGGCGGCTGTCTTCCGCTCTGAACAAGAGCGGCCCCATTGAAGCTCCCTTGTGTGGAGTTGATGAATGGATGTTCCAAGCTGTCTTCCGCTCTGAACAAGAGCGGCCCCATTGAAGCGCCCACGCCGCTTGTGCTCGCCGTCTAGCCAGCGTTGTCTTCCGCTCTGAACAAGAGCGGCCCCATTGAAGCGCCGCTGCCTCGCGGATCTGCGGTGCCGTGGGCTGCTGTCTTCCGCTCTGAACAAGAGCGGCCCCATTGAAGCCAGTTGCCTGACTGTGCGGGGTTCCGCAAAAGATTCCGGTCTTCCGCTCTGAACAAGAGCGGCCCCATTGAAGCGCGGGCGTGGCGTTCAGGGATCCAGCGGGTACGGTGGTCTTCCGCTCTGAACAAGAGCGGCCCCATTGAAGCTGGTGCTTGACGTGAACGAGGCAGAGGCTGACAAACGTCTTCCGCTCTGAACAAGAGCGGCCCCATTGAAGCAGCGGGCATCAAACCTGCCTCCGACACGCGACAGTCCGTCTTCCGCTCTGAACAAGAGCGGCCCCATTGAAGCGTTGCACGCCGTTCGGGATGTCGTCCTGCTCGATCAGTCTTCCGCTCTGAACAAGAGCGGCCCCATTGAAGCAAAACGTGTTGCGAAAAGCCTGCATGGTGCAGGCCGACGTCTTCCGCTCTGAACAAGAGCGGCCCCATTGAAGCAACAACGGCTCAGGCGGCCGACTCTTCGGCCCCGGCGAGTCTTCCGCTCTGAACAAGAGCGGCCCCATTGAAGCCTCGCCTACCAACACACCCGCGGAGAATTTCTTCTCGTCTTCCGCTCTGAACAAGAGCGGCCCCATTGAAGCCGCACGGCCCACGCAAGAGCCCCGAGGAACACGGCAGTCTTCCGCTCTGAACAAGAGCGGCCCCATTGAAGCGGAGTCAATCACCGCTTCGCCGATCTCCAACTCCAGGTCTTCCGCTCTGAACAAGAGCGGCCCCATTGAAGC
>JBKDUK010000117.1:0-3684 GCA_046339535.1 Planctomycetaceae bacterium
CGACGGGGGTGGGTGAGCCGACCCGAGCGGGTGAAACCACCCCGCGGACCGGCGAAAAGCACCCGAAGACGTCCGACAAGAAGGTCGCCACGGCTGGGAGAGGGGTTGGGGTCCGGGTTCGCGGCAGTCTCACGGGGGTGAGGAACGGACAGGGTGCGCGCGGAGGAGGGGGAGGAGGCCGGAAGCCCGTCCCCATCGGCGTACTACCGCAATCCACCGTGGTCTGGGCCCAACCACAGGGCGGCGGGGGGGCGGACCTCTGTGTCCGCTCCGCTGGACGATTGTCCGTAGGTCACCGACCCGATGGGCAGCCAAAGACCCTGGATCGGCCAACAACCTCCAATGGACGCTCAACCAAAGACACCCTCCCGCGAGGGCCCAAACACAGGGTGGCCGGGCCCTTTCGGCGCGGTGAGTGGAGGACGCGGATTGGGGGTTACGATCCAGGGGGTTGGGTGGCCCGTGGAGCGGTGTTTGTCCGATCCAGGTCCAGCGGAGCGGACACAGAGGTCCGCCCCCCCGCGACGCTGGCTCTGGGCCCTTTCCGCGCGATGCCTGGATGGGCGCGGATTGGGTTTCCGGCCCGAGCTGTTTGCCTGCCCATCGGAACGGGGCTTTTCAGATCTTCGCCCAGCGGAGCGGACACAGAGGTCCGCCCCCCCGCAACGCTGGTTCTGGGCCCTTTCCGCGCGATGCCTGGATGGGCGCGGATTGGGTTTCCGGCCCGAGGTGTTTCTCTGCCCATGGGAACGCGGCTTTTCAGATCTTCGCCCATCGGAGCGGACACAGAGGTCCGCCCCCCCGCGACGCGGGTTCGGGGCCCTTTCCATGCGAGGCCTGGATGGGCGCGGATTGGGTTTCCGGCCCGAGGTGTTTGTCTGCCCATCGTGACGCGGCTTTTCAGATCTTCGCCCATCGGAGCGGACACAGAGGTCCGCCCCCCCGCGACCCATTGGCCGGGCCCTTGCGGCGCGGTGAGTGGAGGACGCGGATTGGGGGTTACGATCCAGGGGGTTGGGTGACCCATGGAGCGGTGTTTGTCCGACCCAGATCCATTGGAGCGGACACAGAGGTCCGCCCCCCCGCGACGCGGGTTCTGGGCCCTTTCCGCGCGATGCCCTGGATGGGCGCGGACTGGGTTTCCGGCCCGAGCTGTTTGCCTGCCCATGGGAACGGGGCTTTTCAGATCATCGCCCAGCGGAGCGGACACAGAGGTCCGCCCCCCCGCCATCCGGGTGCCTCAACCTCCCCTGTGCCAGATGGCCGAGTGAGGGGAAGGTGAGAACGTCGAACAGAAAAACACACGCCGCGGATGCCGGTGAGTGGCAGCCCTCACCGTTCCGCATGCGCCGTGCTGACCGTCACTCCCCGGGCGTCCTTGACCGCCAGGTAGTACACCAGCGGGCCGGTGCCAGGGAGTTCGGCCGAGATGGTCTCGCCGTCGATCTTGGCAGGAAGCGATTTCCATGCGCGGTTCTGCCAGGCTCCGCCATCGGTCGTGTAATGCAACTGCGCCTCGCGCAGTTCGGTGGGGCTCTTGACCTTGGCCGAGGCCCGGCCCCCTTCGGTCTGCAGCTTGCCCACCTGGGCCAATCCGGTTCCTTCACGCAACTGGCTGTCGAGGAACAGGTCGACCTCGGGGAAGGTCCAGATATGCCCGTGCGGCAGGCGGGGAATGACGGCGATGTGCCGGTGTGGCTCTGCGACCAACTGGTACGACTTGCGATAGCTGTCGAGCGGGTAGGCGAAGTCGTTGGTGCCGTTGAGGAACAGCGTCGGGCAGGTCACCCCCGCCAGATACTGCGACGGATCGAACAGCCGAACCCACTGGGCCCGCTGGTCGGCCGACATCGGCTGAAACCGCGGTTCGAGCCAGACGCTGTTTTCGGCCAGAAAGCCACAGCCATAGACCGGCACCGAACCCTTCAGCCGATCGTCAATCCCCGTGACGATACAGGTGAGGTAGCCTCCCCAACTGATCCCGGTGATGCCGATCCGGTCGCGGTCGACACCCGGCTGGGCGGCGAGCAACGAGTGGCCGCGAACCACGGCCGCGACCGCGTGGTACGTCCACATGTCGCGCAGCGTGCTGTTATCGAACGGGCGGAACTTCGTGTCGTCTCCCTGGTCGGGCCCGCCATCGGGGAGGCGACCGTTCGGCCCGTGCCCGGCGAGGTCCATCGCCAGGGCGGCATAACCCCGCTCGGCCCAATGCTGGGCCCATTCGCGAAACGCCTTACCCCCTCCGCCATGCACCAGCACCACGCCGGGGAATCGCCCCTCCCCTTTCGGCCGGCCGTACCAGGCGAAAACGCGGGTCGGGCGATTCTGATACGGCTCACCGGCGTAAAAGACGGGCTGCACCAGACCGTCGGCCTCGCCAAAAGTGGCGGCCGGGGTCTGCTTCAACTCGGTCATGTTCCAGGGACCGGTGTTCCGTTCAGCCGAGATCGCCGTCAGGGAACCCACCCACACGAGCGCCAGACACCCCACCAGAGTCCGCCAGCCGATCATTGCCTGCTCCTTCCCGGTCCCAAAACCGTGGTTCACAACAGCCGCACTCGACAGAACACACCGTTCCCCAACCGAACCTCATCCCCAACCCACCTGGGCGGGATGACCAAGGTCGCACCGCTTGGTGACCGATATCGACCCCGTTTCAGTCCGCCGCAGGACTTAGCGGGCCCGTTCCAGCAAAGCCTGGTACACATCCCGGGCCTGTTCGAACTCGGCCAGCGCCTCGGCGGGGAGAATGCCGCGGTTGCGTTCCAGCTCGGCCGAGACCTGCTCGACAAAGTACTGCACCTCTTCCCGGCGGGGCCGGGGAGCTGTGCCGCCGATGCGAATGTACCACGGTGCGGTGTGGGCGAAGCGTCGGCGGCCCCCCTCGCGCGGTTCGACCGACCGGACGGCGACCCAGGTCGACTCCGGCACAATCACCCGGGGCCGCCAGGTACCGCGCCAGGCCCCGGTCGAAGTCCGTTCCAATTCGGGGACCGTGCGGGCGACCACTTCCCCCCCAACCAAGAGCTCCAGAGCACTGACGGGCTGCTCACTGATGGTCTCGATGTTCAGCTCCACCTCATGCGGCCCGGCCGGCACCTCGAATCGCTCGCCGGGAAGCTGGTCCGCGAGGGTGGCGAACAGCATCGGTCCCGTGGTGACAAAACTGCGTCCCTGTTTGAGCCCCAGCCACCACGACTCGAGGTCGAACGGATCTCCCGTGTGCACATACACCCGGCTGTGGCCAAGCGGCACCGGATGGACGCCCGACGCGGTGCCCGCCGTGGGGGCGATCTCAAACCCGCAATTGAGCAGGGCGTACCAGTGTTTCCAGCCGTGGTTCAGCCAGCCCCATTCGGTGAAGGTGGTGGGGCTGTCTTGCTCGACGCGCAGCCAGTCGGGAAGTTGGGCCGGGGCCTGACGAAAGCCGAATTTCGTGCGCCAGACACTGTTGTTCGAGAGTTCGAACAAGTCGATCTTCGCGACGGGAACCAGCATCAGCGACCAGGGCCAGTTGTGCTTGTCGAGGTCGAGCAGAGCCCCCTCGGCATGGGCCTCGCGGGCGATGGGACCGACGGGGGGAGCGAGGGCGGTGAAGGCCGAGCGGTGATTGAGCACGAACATCGCCCCCAGCGTGTGCGGCTTCCCGTTGACGTTGAAGATCTCGTACTCGGTGTTGCG
>JBKDUK010000118.1:0-5193 GCA_046339535.1 Planctomycetaceae bacterium
GGAAACTGGGGCAATGGCAACCACTGGGGTAACAGTGGCCACTGGAACAGCAACCACTGGAACAACAACATCAACAACATCAACATCAACAACAACATCAACAACTGGGGTGGTGGCGGTTGGGGTGGTGGTGGTTGGGGATGGGGCGGCTACTACGGGGGTGGCTGGGGTTGGAACAACCACCCCTGGGGTGCCTGGGCCGCCACGACGGCCGCGGTGGGGCTGACCAGCTGGGCGCTCGGTTCGTCCTTCTACAACTACGGCTACGCGTCGTATGCGAACCCGTACTACGTTCCCACCCAGTACGTGGTGGTGGACAGTCCGGCGGTCAATTACAGCCAGCCGATCCCGACGCAGATGTCGTACGCGCAGCCGTCGAATACGACCATCATCGTCAACAACGATCCCAACCAGAGCACCACCGCCACCACGCCCGCGACCCCCACCACGCCGGGGACTCCCCCGGGAACGGGTGACGCGGGGAGTGCCGCGACGGGACCGAACGCCGAAGCAACGGCCGCTTACAACAGCGCCGCCGACGCCTTCAAGGCCGGAGACTACAACGGCGCACTCAAGGGAGTCGAAACGGCTCTCTCGAAGCTGCCGGGCGACACGACCCTGCATCAGTTCCGCGGCCTGTGCCTGTTCGCCCTGGGCAAGTACCCCGAAGCGGCCGGCACCCTCTACGCGGTGCTGTCGGTTGAACCCGGTTGGGACTGGACGAGCCTGTCGTCGTACTATCCCGGGGTCAGCGTCTACACCGAGCACCTGCGCAAGCTGGAAGCGTACGTGAAGGCCAATCCGAAGGCGACCGATGGACACTTCGTCCTCGGTTACCACTACCTCTGTGCCGGCCACTCCGAAGCCGCTCTCAAGCAGCTGAAGATCGTGACCGAGCAGCAGCCGCAGGATCAGGTCGCGGCGGCTCTGGTGCGGATGTTGGCGCCTCCCGCCGAGGCCTCGACCGATCCCGCCGCGCCCCGCACGGCCCCCACGCCGGAAGGAACCGCCACCCCCGCCCCGGCTGCCAACCCCCCTGCCTCGCTGGTGGGAACCTGGAAGGCTCCCGGTCAGGGAGGTGGTGAAATCGCCCTCGACATGAAGGACGATGGAACCTTCGAGTGGAAGTTCTCCAAGGATGGGAAGGACAACGCGTTTGGCGGCAAGTACGAAATCAACCAGGACATGCTGGTGATGGAGAACAGCCAGGGCCAGACGATGATCGCCCGGGTCACCGACCAGGGTGGCAGCAAGTTCAAGTTCGAAGTCGCCGGTGGTCCTCCCAACGACCCCGGACTGGTCTTCGCCAAGTAACGGATCTCTCCGGCCACCACCCCTCCCGGGGAGGTGGCCAGTGAATCCCCAAGCCAAAACCCGCCCCCGAGCACGCTCTGGGGCGGGTTTCTTTTTTTGTGTCTCACCAGGATCTGCGAGTTGAACGCGCGGTGGGTCAAACAGGACCCAGGCGCCCTCCGGCAGCGACGAGGATCAGCATCACGGCGTCCGTAGCGTGGAACTTGTTCCACGCACAAAACGGCGAATCCCCGTTGGGCACGGCTGCTCATCGCCGCCAATTCGTGGGAACAGGAGGGGCCTCCCCTTGTTTCAACGCCTTCGAAAAGGGTCTCCAGCCTTGTCCGGACAATGTCTGGCCCATAATGCATCACAAGACGCCGCAACCAACCCATCCAGCCAATGAATTCAAAAACTGTGAACATCAATAACGGGCGAGTGAGACCGGTCACCGCGTCTGTCTGGAAGGCCTGGTTTCGGCAGGTCGGCCATGACTGTCACGGGTGCAATCGCAAAGTGTTGGGAGTCGCGCTGTTGGGGAAAGTTCATGGGCTTCGCAAACAAAGGGTGGCCCCAGAAGTCAGAGAGAACTCCTGGGAGTTTGAGTTGCTGGCGTTCGCTGTGATGACTCAGGAGTGGGTGATCAACTGCTTCAGGAAACTGGGTTAAGCCAAAGCGAGATCGCGCGAGGGACTCAAGCTGAGCGATTTGTGCTGGTTCACGATTGCGCGTCGACCCCGCTGACGGTGGATCGGGCCGCTGGGAGAGGGACGGGGTTGACAACCGGACCCTCTCCCCCCGCAGCCGTGTTTGCAGCGAAGTGCGGAGGAACCTGTCAGATGCGGCCGGACTCGAGGTCTTTCCTGAGGCTGGCTGGCTTGAGTCTCCGGTTGCGCAACAGGTATTTCACATCGGGCCAGTTGTCGACCGTCAGTTGCCGGATGTAATAGTTGATGTGCTCCAGGATGGCGAAGCCATTGGCCAGCAGGGCCCACGGCAAAAGATGCTCGGGCCCGATGCTCCAATCCGCAAGGACCAGCTGGACCAGCAACACGAAGGGCATCAGGCCGATCAGCCAGAGATTGCTGTGCTCCATCGCCCGGAACAACGCGAGTTCGCGGGGCTGATCCACAGGGCGATTGTTCAGCCTACGCAGCTTCAGACCCCAATAATGCTGACCCTGGAACAGGATCCAGGTCACAATCACCAAGCCATACATCAGGAACAGCGTGTCTGTCCAGCGGGTCGTGAACAGCACATACAGTATGACGCCCGAGGCCGCCACGGTGTTGAACAGTTCCGTGGGGTAGTACCAGCCCAGCCGTCGGATCAAGTGGGCCCTGCTCATGCTGGTGGCGTCCTCACAGGCCGCGCACAGCAGACCGCCGGTTGGCCCGAGACACTGCGGCCGTCGCCCGCCCCATGGCGATCCGTATTTTCCTCGCGGCCGCCCCTTGGCGCGGTCGCCAACTCAACATTTCCCATCCGTCTGGCGTCTCGTCGATGGAACCAGACTCTCCCCCGAACCCTGCGCGGCCGCTGCGCTCAGACCTCCCGCCAAAATGCCCAGCGCAACCCCGACTGTGGCCCCCACAATCGACCACCGCTCCATCAAGACGGTCAGAGACAAGATGGTCGCCACCACGCAGCCCATCAGGCACAGAGACCCCCAGCCTTCCCAAAGCTTCATTTCTGGAACTCCCTCGTTCTCTCCTCCCAGACACCCTGCCTGTACAGTCCAGGATGAAGTCCAAAGCGAACGGTGCGCGGTCTCGACCCCTGCATCCTCAAGTCCCTCAGTGCGATCCACCATCGGTGACGCACAGAATGCTATCACCGATTGAAGGCAGTTTCCATCACGGCAACTTTCTGCGGTTCTCGGGCCCAACCGCGTCTGTGCGTCTGGCAAGTACGTGGAAAGTTTGCTGCAAATGAGCAAATGAGGGGCCACCCCTTGTTTGAACGCCTTCGAAACCCGTCTCAAGCCCCGTCCGGGCGCATTGTCTTGCGCCAGGTTGCAAATCACGGCGCAGGCATCGGCCCATCCAGCGGGCAAAATCAAGACCTGGCGGTATCGCCGGGCGAGCGAGAGAGCCCGGTCAGAGTGGTCGCCAGAGGTCTCCTGTGTCCGTGGGTCACCGGGTGCAGTTGTTTCAATTCCCTGTGTGGCAAAAACCTGACGGCTATCCCAAACAAATGGTGGTCCCGTGCAGCTCGGGCCGCGTGCTTCTCAAGTCAGTAGGCCCAACGGGCCAACATTTCTTCTTCGACGACGTCGCCCGACGATGCGACGAACGGTCGGCCCGTGGGGCCCTGCCCGGATGTGTTGGGAATGGTCCCCCTCCAGGGCCTGCGACCCTGGCTGGGGGAACGGCTGGCCCCTTAAGCCGCATCAACTGCAAAGGCCCGACGAACAAAACCCCACGTTTCCTACAGTTTCGCCAGGTAGTTGATGCTTTGCCGGATGCTGGCGAGGGGATCGGGGGACTGGTCCTGCTCGACGTGGCAGTGTTCGACCCCGGCCGCTTTGGCCGCCTCCAGAATCGGTTCCCACGAGAGAATGCCGTCCCCCAGTTCCTGGAAGGCGTCATCCGGAACCTTGCCGTACTCGGGCAGGGTGAGTCCCGGCTTCAGATCCTTCAGGTGCACCTGGGCGACCCGTCCCGAGAGTTTCTTCAGCAGGTCCGTCGGCTCCGCCCCTCCCACCTTGACCCAGAACACGTCCAGCTCGAAGTACATGTCGCGACTGAACTCCGCCATGAAGACGTCGAACCCGGTCCGGCCCCCGTCCAGCGGTTGGAACTCGAACGCGTGGTTGTGATACGACAGGCGAATCCCCGCGGCCTTCGAGAGTTCCGCCCCCTTGTTGAGATGCGCGGCGGTTTTCTTGTAGTCGTCGAGGGTGGTGCGGTTCTTGTCGACCAGGTACGGCACCACCAGATGCTTCAGCCCCGCCGCGTGCGCCTTGTCGACGATCTTGCGGAAGTCGCTGTAACCGCTGTCGGAGGGATTCACCAGAGAATCCCATTCGAAGTGGCTGGAGTTCACCACCAGCCCGACCTCGCGGGCCGCCTTGAGCTGGGCATCGGTCTGGCTGGGGAACCCCCCGAGTTCCGCCTGCTTGTAGCCCGCCGCCGCCACCGCCTTGATGGTCCCCGCCGTGTCCTTTTCCATCGGCTTGCGAACTGTATACAGCTGCACGCCGATGTTCTTGCGGTAGACGTTGTCTTTTTCCAGAGCCGCCCGCAGCGCGGCTGGAAAAGCGAGCGTCAGGGCGGCAGTGGAGGACTGGGCGAGGAAATCCCGGCGGTTCATGGCGGCTCGCTGGCGGTCTGGAGTGGAGAAACGGTCAGTTCGGCGACCGGCGCGACCTCACGCCGACGCCATGCCGTCGGTGAACACGGCACTGGTCAGAGACATGCCCGTGAGGTGGTCGTTGACCCATTTGATCCCCGCGCTGCAGGCTCCGAGCAGGTGGGGAGCCGGGGCGATCAGGGGGAGAATGCTGTCTTCCGCCTCGCTGTACAGGGGCATCAGATCGCCCCCCTGAATGGCGCAGAAGCGGTCCCCCGCTCCAATCGCCAGCAGCAGCTTGGCGTAGCTCTCGAGATTGACCTCTCCTTCGCCATGCCCGCAGAACTGGTGTCCGCGCTGCGACCAGTCTTCGCTGATCATCAGGGTGGAGGCCCCCTCGAGATACTTGAAGTTCTTGGCATGACTTCCGACCACCCGCGGTGCGACGAACGGGCTGCTGAAGCGCTGGGTCCAGCTTTCCCCGGCCCAGCAGTGGCTGGGGTCGCCCCAGACGCAGAGGGAGCGGTCGTAATCGGTCGCCATCAGCAGCAGGCCGAAATCGCGGGCGCAGATGGCTCCGGTGCCGGGATGGAGCTCGTGGGCGAA
>JBKDUK010000119.1:0-2846 GCA_046339535.1 Planctomycetaceae bacterium
GGGCTGGCGTTTGCTGATGCAGGGCGAAGGCATGCCTCGCCACCGCATGATCGAGGAGTTCCGCCAGGACGTGCACAGCGTGCTCTTCGGCACCGACAGTTTCTGGACCGGTGTGGACGTGCCCGGCGAGGCCCTGTCCAACGTCATCGTCACGCGCCTGCCCTTCGCCGTGCCGGACCATCCTCTGACGGCCTCGCGCCTGGAGGCCATCGAAGCCGCCGGCGGCAATCCCTTCATGGACTATTCCGTGCCCGAGGCCATCCTCAAACTGCGCCAGGGCGTCGGCCGCCTGATCCGCACCGCGAAGGACCACGGGCTTGTTTGCATCCTCGACAACCGGATTCTCACCAAACGCTATGGCAAGGCCTTCCTCAACGCGCTGCCGGACGCACCCGTCGAGGTGATCAGTTAGATGAGCGGGGCCAGTCGCCGGATCGCTTCCGTTAGAAACGCCGCATCCCACTGCCCCGGAGCGGTCGGCTGATTTCCGAGAAACCCGTAGTTCAGCACGCTGCCGCACTGGGCGCAGAGCAAACGGGACACCGGTGCCAGCGGACCCATGCCCATCGTCGCCACCGGCAGTCCGTGATCGGCGAGCTGAAACTCCGCCAGCCGCGCAAGATCGGCCGGGGTGTGGACCCGCGCCGCCGCCTTGAATGCTGCCGCTCCGGCCGCTTTGGCGCGCCGTGCCGCCTCTTCCAGCACCGTGGTTTCCGGCAGGTGGTCAAAGTGGTGAAACGAGGCGATCCACGGCACTTCCAACATGGCTATCACGGCTTGCATTTCGCCGATGCTCGCCACCTCGATGTCCACCATCGCCGCATCGGGAAGTGCTGTTTTCAGCAGTTCGCCGCGTCGGCCGGCATCCAAGTCCAAAGCGCCGCCCTCGTCGCGCCGCCTTGCGGTGAAGAGCAGCGGCAGGCCGCACAGGTGACTCCACGATCCGGGATCGACCGCACCGTTTCCATCCGCGAGCAGATCCAACCGGATCTCCACCACATCGCAGCTCCTCCGGGCCGTCTCGGCGGAGGTATCCGCAAGATCAGCGGGACCGCCGATGCTTCCGACGGTCCATGTCCGCCCTTGATTCAGGGAAATCACCGCTTGGCTCATCGCCGAGTCATGCGCACCCGGCGGGCGGCCGTCAACCGCGCGTGCGCTTCCTGTCGGCGACTGAGCAAAAGTGGATTTAATTGTCTGAGCAAAAGTGGACAGTTTTTGGAGATCTTCATGGCGGCTTAAAGACGGTATTCCGCGAGGATGTCGGGCCACTGAGGTGCCTGTGGCGTGGGCGGACGGGAGATCACCCGGAAGCTTGCCGGTTGTTGGACAATGATGACCTGCTTGGATTCTCCTGGCGTGATCCCCCAGCGGCGACCCAGGAAGCTGATTTCACCGGCTTTCTGGACGGTCCGGGTGTGGTGGGTCGCCAGATGCAGGTCGAGGAGTTCTGATGGCGGGGCCGGACGCCAGCAGGCACTTTTTTCAGACAGGCTTTGCTCAACGGCTTGGAGCGGCGTGAGCTTGGTGGTACGTGAGACGTGGTTTTGGTGATGCCACTGGATTTGGGAAGCGAGCAACTCGTTGGCTTGCTGCCTGCTGCTGACCGATTCCATGGCGAAGAGGGCTGGAAGCCGTTTTTGCCAAAAGTCGAACTGGCGCTCGACCTTGCCCTTTGACTGGGGATCTTTGGCCACAAGGTGGGTGACGCCGAGGCAACCGAGGGCGCGTTGAAATTGGGAGAGGGTGTCGGTGTCGCCGGCCTTGCGCGATTCGTGCCCGAAGAGGCTCAGGCCATCGGTGTAGAACTGGTTGGGAAGGCCGTGGGTGAGGAAAATTTTCCTAACATGGGCGAGGTGGGCGAAGGTGGTCTCGGCCTCGATGAAGCCCGCCCCGACAATGAAACGGGTGGCGTCGTCGATGGTCAGGGCGAGGATCTGGAGTTTCTCTCCGGGCCACCATTGGTGGGGAGAACTGTCGTGTTGGAGCAGATCGCCATAGCCCTTGCGCTGCCATCTTCGGCGCGGCTTTGGACCACGTTTGAGTGGTTCATGCAACAGCTCGGCCATGTGCTTTCTGACATGATTGCGGACGTTGGAGGCGGAGCGTTTGAAGCCGAACCGGCGGGAGAGTTCATCGGCCAGGAAGCTGAAATTGACAGGCTTGCCAGTGGCCAGGGTGCTGCGCAGGAAGGCCTGCGCAGCCTCCGGCCACGAGGTAGAGTGATCGCCACCCGATGGTGCCAACGGCAGACAGCGGCCTCCGGCCAGCCAGAGGGTTCTGAGCTCATAGAGGCGTGACCGGCCGATCCCGAGCCGGCCAGATGCCGCATCCGCCGACAGGCTTCCATCGTTGAACGCAGCGAGGGTTTGCTCGACGATTTCGAGGGGCAGGCGGTGGAAAAGCTGTTTGTTTTCATCCGCTCATTGAAGGCACAGGCGTCAATGGCCAACCAGCGCTTATGGGGCTCTGCCCCAAACCCCGGAGTTTATCGAATGGAGGCGAATGGCTCCAGGGAAAGCGTCCTTTCCCCGGAGCGCGGATCCCCTTTTGGGAGCCTATCGCACCTTCCGGACCACTCGGGTTGCTCTCCAGCAGAGCCCTGTCCGTTCCGGCGGTGGCCGAACGAGGAAAAATCAAGCCGCGGATGCCAGAGCAATCGGCACCTCGGTGAAGAAATCCACTTTTGCTCGATTTAATTCAGTCCACTTTTGCTCAGCCCGCCACACCCTCAAACCGCCCGCGTCTCCACCAGCCACCGCGCCACCGCCCGCGCCGCGCGCTCGTGGGCTCCCGGGCCGCCGAGTTTCGAGCAGGTTTCCTCCAACTGCGCCACCAGCGCGGAT
>JBKDUK010000120.1:0-2068 GCA_046339535.1 Planctomycetaceae bacterium
GGAATCGGCCGGCGACAAGATCTCCCCCCTCAACGGCGTTGATCTCGTGAAGGCGAAGTGCCGCGAACTGGTGATGATGGCGGGCATGTTCACCGCCGAAGGCCGACACAAGGAGTACAACGTCTTCATCGACCTCCCGGCCGCCCGCAAAGTGTATGCCGACTGGCCGACCCCCATTGTGACCAGCGGCTTCGAGATCGGCCGGGCGATCAAGTACCCGGCGGTCAGCATTGAACAAGACTACCGCTACGTACCGCATCATCCGTTGGCCGAGGCCTACGCTCTTTACCAGAAGATGCCCTACGACCGGGAGACGTGGGATCTGACGGCGGTGCTCTACGCCGTCCGGCCGAACCGGGGGTACTTCGGTCTGTCGCCCGCCGGCACCATCACGGTCGATGATGCCGAAGTGACGCAATTCGCAGAGGCCGAGTCGGGCCGGCATCGGTACCTCACCGTCACTCCCGAACAAATCGCGCAGGTGCGGGAGGCCCTCGTCCAGCTCGCCAGCCAGCCCCCGGCCGGCAGTCGGTAAAAACCTGGGGCTGAAAACCAACACGGCCAGTCTCGCGCTGGCGAGACTGGCCGTGAAACGTGGTCTATTGGAAGGAATCCCTGACGGACGACTCAGGCGTCTTTCCCCGCGGGACGATTCGACGTGGGGCGCAATTGGCCCCCCAGTTCCCGCAACGCCTTGCGGATTTCTTCGCCATCGAGGTAGCCGTCGCGGTTGGTGTCGAGCCGGTCGAAATTCTCCTTGAGCCGACCCTTGGCCTCTTCCTTCGACAGCCGGCCATCCCCATCGGCGTCAAACCGACGCAGGGGGCGGCGGGGGGTGTCGTCCTCCGCTCCGCCACGGGGAGCCTCCCGAGAAGGGGCCTCCTCGGGCCGAGCCGCTTCAGGCCGGGCTGGACGCGGAGCCGCCTGGGCAGGGGGATTCTCCCCCTCGGGGCGGCGGGGCCGCTCGGGACGCTCCCCTTGCCCCGGACGCTCTGGCCGTCCCTCCCCCGGTCGTCCTTCACCGGGTCGTCCTTCAACGGGGCCACCCATGGGCCGCCCCATCAGTTCGGCGACATCGAGATAGCCGTCCTGGTTGGTGTCCATCGCGGCGAACAGCTCAGCTCCCTTCGCCCATTCCTCGGCCGAGAGCTTGCCATCCCCGTCGCGATCGAGACGGCGCAGAAACTGCGGTGGCTGTCGCATCCCTCCGCCTCCCATCATCCCCCCCGGGCCCCCGCGTCCTTCAGGTCGTCCCTCTGGCCGTCCTTCGGGCAGCCCCTCGGGTCGGCCTTCCGGGCGGCCGTCTGGCCCCACTTCACCCCGCCCCTGGCGCAGCAGGCCACCCAAGCGGTCCAGGGGAATCTTGCCGACCTGCGCCCGCTCGAACAGGGGCTTGAAGCGTTCGCGAACCGGCTCGGGAATCTCGTCCAGCTCGAGGGCTTCGTCGCCGTTCCGGTCCCACTGCCGGAACGTGTTCATCATCCCCGCCCCCGGTCCCCCTTCGCCGGGGGGCATGCTCCCCCGCATCGCCCGGCCCATGGCGGTACCGAACTCCTCAAGGCTGAGTTCGTCTTTGCCCGCCTCTTCGAAAATTTTCCGGGCGTTCTCACGCACCCGTTCGGGAAGTTCTTCGAGGGTGATCTTGCCATCTCCGTTGCGGTCGAAATTGCGCACGAAGGTACCCGGTTCGAAGTTCCCCTCCCGGCCGGGGCGGGCGTCGGGCCGACGCTCGCGCGGCCGGGGAGTCGGGGGCGGAGTGGGTGTCTCGGCGGGAGGGGCCGCTGGCTTGGCCGTTGATTCCGCCGCCGGTTGACCACCCTCTTTCTCGTTCTTCGGCTTCTCGGGCTGTGGCTTCTCGGGGGGCTTCGCCGGCTCCTCCTTGGATTGCGGCCGCGACGCCATCAGAAACTCGGACCGCGTCAGTACCCGATCGCCGTCTTTGTCTCCCCGCCGCAGCAGTTGTGCGAACGCCGCCGTGTATTCTTCCCCCACTTCGTCGGCGGTCAGCTTGCCGACGCCATTTTTGTCGAGCTGGGCAAACAACTGGTCGGGGGGCTTGCCCACCACC
>JBKDUK010000121.1:0-24209 GCA_046339535.1 Planctomycetaceae bacterium
CCACCGATCCCGATTACTTCCGCTGGACCCAGTGGATCTTTCTCAAGCTGTTTGACACCTGGTACGACCCCGAGTTCGCCTGGACCGATCACCGCGGACAGGCCTGCGTCGGCAAGGGACGCCCCATCGCCGAACTCCCCATCCCCGCCGACATCCAGGCGCAGGGGACCGACGCCATCCGCCGGTATCAAGACCGCCATCGTCTCGCCTACCAGCAAGAGGCCCCCGTCAACTGGTGCCCCGCCCTGGGCACCGTGCTCGCCAATGAAGAGGTGATCGACGGCAAGAGCGAACGGGGCAGTCACCCGGTCGTGCGCATTCCGCTCCGCCAGTGGATGCTGCGGATCACCGCGTATGCCGAACGGCTGCTCTCGGACCTCGACCATGTCGCCTGGCCCGAGTCGATCAAGCTGCTGCAGCGCAACTGGATCGGCCGCAGTGAAGGAGCCGAGGTCGATTTCTACATCGGCCCCCCTGGCAGCCCGGCCCATGCGGCGGGCTTCTCCGCATGGCAGAAGTCGCGTGCCGCCTCGCGGTTCCCGCTCCAGCCGGGCGAAGAGGTCGTGCGGGTCTACACCACGCGCCCCGACACGCTCTACGGTGCGACCTACATGGTGCTCGCTCCCGAGCATCCCTTCGTCGATCGCCTCACCACCGCCACGCAACGCAGTGCCGTCGAAGCGTATCGCCAACAGGCCTCGATGAAGAGCGACCTCGACCGCACCGATCTCGCCAAAGAGAAGACCGGCGTCTTCACCGGCAGCCACGCGCTCAATCCGGTCAACGGGCAGCCGGTGCCGATCTGGATCGCCGACTACGTCCTCGCCAGCTACGGCACCGGAGCGATCATGGCGGTCCCCGCCCATGACCTGCGCGACTGGGAATTCGCCGTCCGGTTCGACCTGCCCATCATCCCGGTCGTCGCCCCTCCCGAAGGTTACGAACATTCGCGCGACGAACTTGCCCTCGAGCGCACCGTCAACGGCACGGTCCAGCGCCCCTTCGCCGGCGAGGGAACCGCCATGCATTCCGACCGGTACAACGGCACCCCCACCGCGCAGTTCAAGAAGCAGATCACCGGCGAACTCGCCGAACGGGGACTGGGGCGGGGAGCGGTCAACTACCGCCTGCGCGACTGGCTCTTCAGCCGGCAGCACTTCTGGGGCGAACCGTTCCCCATCTGGCACGAACTCGATGCCGACGGAAACCCCACCGGCCTCATGCGGACCGATGCCGAGAGTGAACTCCCCGTGCTGCTCCCCGAGATGCGGCACTTCAAGCCGCACGGCCGCCCCGAGCCCCCGCTGGCCGAGGCCCCCGATGAATGGCGGTTCCAGACCGCGTCCGACGGCGTGCGCCTCGCCCGCGAGACCAACACCATGCCCCAATGGGCGGGCTCGTGCTGGTATTACCTGCGGTTCATCGACCCCAAGAACAGCCAGGCGTTCATCGACCCCGCCAAGGAGGCCGCCTGGATGCCGGTCGACCTCTACATCGGCGGGGCCGAGCACGCCGTCTTGCACCTGCTCTACTCGCGGTTCTGGCACAAGGTGCTCTACGACCGGGGCTGTGTGCAGGGAGATGAACCGTTCCACCGGCTGGTAAATCAGGGAATGATCCTGGGAGAGGCCGAACTGACCGGCTTCCAGCGTGCCGATGGCTCGTGGATCTCGGCCCGCGAAATCGCCCCCGGCCAGACCGATGAAGGGATCCTCGACAGGGCCACCGGTCTGCCGGTGAAGCCGGTGTCCCTCGCCGCCAGTCAGGTCACCAAGAAGGGGGGCGATTTCGTTCTCGTCGACCAACCCGAGATCATCGTCGAGAGCCGGTCGTTCAAGATGTCGAAGTCACGCGGCAATGTGGTCAATCCCGACCATGTGGTCGACCAGTACGGTGCCGACTCGCTGCGGCTGTACGAGATGTTCATGGGCCCGCTGGAAGCGACCAAGCCCTGGAGCACCACCGGGGTCGAGGGGGTCAGCCGGTTTCTCGCCCGCGTCTGGCGTTCCATCACCGACGAACAGGCCGACGAAATCCGCCTGCATCCCGCCGTCCAGGCTGTCGAGCCGACCCCCGAGCAGAACCGGCTGCTGCACAAGACGATCCAGGCGGTCACTCAAGACCTCGAGAACCTGTCGTTCAACACCGCCATCAGCCGGCTGATGGAGTTCAACAACGCCCTCGCCTCGAGTGACGTTCGGCCGCAGAAGATCGTGGAACCATTCGTACTGCTCCTGGCCCCGCTGGCGCCACACCTGTCCGAAGAACTCTGGCAACTGCTCGGCCATGGCAAGACCCTCGCCTATGAGCCCTGGCCCACCTTCGACCCACGCCTGCTGGTGCTGGCCGAGGTGGAGATTCCGGTGCAGATCGGCGGGAAAATGCGCGGCAAGGTCACTGTCCCCACCGGGGCGGACGAGGCGACCGTGCTGCAGGCGATCCACGCCGACGGCAAACTGGGGGGTCAACTGGCTGGCAAGCAGATTGTCAAAACCATCTTCGTCCCCGATCGCATGGTCAATCTCATCGTGAAGTGACGGGCGACGCAAGACGCCTCGGGGTCACACCCGACAAGGTGCCGAGCAGCCGCGTCCTCGGCCACCCATCACAGCGACGAGGTCCCGTGAATCAGCTTGCGGGGACAGTCAGACAATGGCTGTCCCCCTTTTGCTTTTGGCCTGCTGTGTCACCAGCGTGACCAGTGGCTACAGCATTTTCCGAATGTGGCCGACCCCGTTGGCGTCGATCACATCGATCCGCTCTTCACTGGGGCGCAGTCCGCCGCCGAAGTACACCTGCGGGCGGTGCTGGCAGCTGTGGTCGGCATGCGGCTTGAACAGGGCCAGATGCACCTGCCGGGTACCCGTCCGCTGCACCACATCCTGCAGGTTGAACGGGTCGATCCCCCCACCGGGCAGGATCTCGATCCGGCCCCGCGCCGCCTCGATCAGTTTCCGGATCAACGCCGCACCGTTGTAGGCCGACTCCTCCTGCCCCGAGGTCAGCACCCGGGTGATCCCCAGGTCGATCAGTTCCTCGAGCGCCTTGAAGGGATCGGGAACGACGTCAAAGGCCCGGTGAAACACCGTCGGCCTGGCCCCGGCCAGATCGACGAGCATGGCTGTCCGGGCGCGGTCGATCGTGCCGCTGTCGTTCAGGCAGCCAAACACCAGTCCGTCGGCGCCGTGCGCAACCAATTGCTCGGCATCAGCCCGCATCGTGGCGAACTCGGCATCGCTGTAGTGAAAGCCCCCCACCCGCGGGCGAATCATCACCATCGCCGGGATGGTCACCTGCCGCTTCACCTCGATCACCGACCCCACCGAGGGGGTCAGCCCCCCGAGGAAGAGCGCCGAGTTCAGCTCGATCCGGTCGGCCCCGCCGGCCTGCGCCGCGAGGGCGTCATCGACCGAACCACAGCAGATTTCCAGCAACATCACCCGCTTCTCCGGGAACAGATTCCACTTCGGCCGCAGACCACGACCCCTACGCCAGCAGGTCGGGAATGATCTTGGGGTTCTCAACCCCGGTCAGCTTTTGCTCGAGCCCCTGGAACTTGTAGGTGAACCGTTCGTGATCGATCCCCAGACAGTGCAGGATCGTGGCGTTGAGGTCATTCACGTTCGCCGGCTTGTCAACGACGTTGTAGCTGAAGTCGTCGGTCTCGCCGTAACTGATTCCCCCCTTGATCCCACCCCCCGCCAGCCACATGCAGAAGTTCCGCGGGTGATGGTCGCGCCCGTAGTTCTCGCGGGTCAGTTGCCCCTGCGAGTAGACGGTGCGCCCGAACTCGCCCCCCCAGACCACCACTGTCGAGTCGAGCAGACCCCGTTCCTGCAGGTCGTTCAGCAGGGCCGCACTGGGCTGGTCCACATCGCGGCACTGCAG
Organism: Planctomycetaceae bacterium; assembly: GCA_046339535.1. Classification (GTDB taxonomy): domain Bacteria; phylum Planctomycetota; class Planctomycetia; order Planctomycetales; family Planctomycetaceae; genus UBA10511. The sequence goes on from JBKDUK010000121.1 coordinate 3,889, forward strand.
CGAGATGTCGCTCGGCAGATTGCCGTGCTGGTCCCACCCCCGATGCAGCAACTGCACCACCCGCACCCCGCGTTCCACCAGCCGGCGGGCCAGCAGGGCGCTCGCGGCGAACGTCCCGGGGGTGGTCACATCGGGCCCGTACGCTTCGAGCGTCGCCTTCGTCTCGCTCGACAGATCCACCAGCTCGGGGACGCTCGACTGCATCCGGAACGCCATCTCGTACTGGCTGATGCGGGTCTGAATCTCGGGATCCCCCAGTTCGCGGAACTGCCGTTCATTGAGTTGCGACAGCACATTCAGCATCGCCCGGCGGTCGTCGGCCTTCACCCCCGGCGGGTTCTGGATGTAGAGCACCGGGTCCCCCACGCTGCGCAGCGCGACGCCGCTGTAGCTGGTCTGCAGAAATCCGCTCGACCACATGCGGGTGAAGAGCGCCTGCGCGGCCGCTTTGGCGCTCCAGGTTGGCGTCAGCACCACAAAGGCGGGCAGGTTGTTTGTCTCGGCCCCCAGGCCGTACGAGACCCACGAGCCCAGGCTGGGCTTCCCCGGAACCTCCGACCCTGTCATCACAAAGGTGCAGGCAGGGTCGTGGTTGATGGCGTTGGTATGCACCGACTTCACCACCGCCAGCTTGTCGACATGCTTCGCGGTGTGCGGCAGCAGTTCACTCACCCACCGGCCACATTGACCATGCTGCTGGAACTGGAACTTCGACGGAGCGACCGGCAGCCGTTTCTGGCCGCTGGTCATCGTGGTGATCCGCTGGTTCTGCCGCACGCTGTCGGGCAGATCCTTGTCGAAGTACTCACCCAGCCCGGGCTTGTAGTCCCAGAGATCCATCTGCGCGGGGCCGCCATTCATGTGCAGATAGATCACCGCCTTCGCCTTGGGGGGGAAGTGCGGAAATCCCGGCAGAGCGGGATGCACCGCCCCACTGGCGTCCGCGGCCGACGCCGTCGACCGCAGCGTCGTCCCGGCCGCCAGGCCGGCGAGCGCGGCCGTTCCCAGCCGGACCCCCGTGTTCCCAAAAAACTGCCGTCGGGTCGCCAACAAATCGTGCTGAAAAAAGGGATGCATGGCGGATCAGTTCCTGGTGACGGTTTCGTCGAGATTGAGAATGAGATTGGCGACCAGTGTCCACGCGGCGAGATCAGTGGGGCTCGCCTCCGACCGCACCGCGGCCTCCCCGACATGAATCACCTGCCGCGCTCCCTGCGGATCGGCCGCATACCGCTCGCGGTAATGGTCCACCGCCCGGGTCAGCAGGGTCAGTTCTTCGGCGGCGGGGGTCCGGGCGAGCACGGTCCGCAGGGCAAACCGCAGCCGGTCCTCCGTCGAACTCCCCCCTTCCTCCAGAATCCGCTCGGCAAACACGCGCGCCGCCTCAAACTGCTGCGTGTCGTTCATGAGCTGCAGCGCCTGCAGCGGGGTGTTCGTCCGCTCGCGCCGGGCACACAACTGTTCGCGGTTCGGTCCGTCGAAGTTGCTCATAAACGGCGGGGGGGCCGTCCGCTTGAGGAAGCAGTACAGACTGCGCCGGTACAGGTCTTCGCCATGGTCCTGCAGGTAGAACCGGGTGTTGCTGTCGGCATAACCGACCGGTTCCCAGATGTTGGGGGGTTGATAGGGGCGCACGCCCGGCCCCCCCATTTTCAGGTTGATCAGCCCACTGACGAACAGTGCGTTGTCGCGAATCTGCTCGGCATCCAGACGGAACCGGGGACCCCGGGCGTACAACCGGTTCTCAGGATCCTTCGCCAGCACCTCGGGGGCCACCCGGGCATCCTGGCGGAAGGCCGAGCTCAGCAGCATCTGCTTGACGAACTCTTTCGTGTTCCACCCCAGCTCGCGGTACTGCACAGCCAGCCAGTCGAGCAACTCGGGATGGCTGGGAGGTTCTCCCTGCGCGCCGAAGTCGTCGCTGGTCTTCACCAGGCCGGTGCCGAAGAACTGCTGCCACAGCCGGTTGACCGTCACGCGGGCCGGCAGGGGGTTTTCTTCAGCCATCAGCCACCGGGCCAAATCGAGCCGGTTGGGCCGACGGTTGGGGTCATCCAGTTTCAGCGGAGGGAAGATCGCCGGGACGGCCGGGGTCACCTTCTCGCCCGGCTTGTCGTACTGACCGCGGGTCATGACGAAGGCGTCCCGCGGCTGGTCGAGATCTTTGAAGATGAAGGTGCCCGGCAGGCTCTCTTCCAGCACCAACCGCTGTGCGCGGGCCAGGTCGAGCCGGGCGCGGGCCTGCCGCCAGTCGGCACTGGCAGGCCGGGCCGCGGTCTGCAGGAAGTACTGCCTGAGCCGGGCCTTGATCTCGGGAGCCACTTCCTTCTCGGGGCCCTCTTTCAGGGGTGCCGCGAGATCGGCCGGAATGCCCGGGGTGTCGACTCCCGTCCGGTCTTTCCACCACGCGACGAACGACGCCCGCGGGTCGGCTTCGGGAGCGAGTTCCCCCGCGACCGCGAGGCGATCCCAGTCGACCACGCCGCCAAACTGCCCCAGCGTGATCCCCCGCACCGCCTCACCGCCGGTCAGCTGCCACTGCTCACCGGTCACTTCCAGACGGTTCCACGCACCATCGGTCGGAATGTCTCCCACCCGCAGCCGTTCGGGAGAGCCGACGGCCCCCCCACCCATTTTCTCGGCATTCCCCCACAGCGCCCGGCGGACCCCCTTGGTGGTGTTCAATTCGAGCATCAGGGTCTGCGGGGGTTCCTTGGGATCGATTCGCACAAAAATGCTGAACCGCGCCTTGGCGGGAACGGTGACCGGAACGCCGAAGTTCTCGGCCTTGTCGGTATACGAACTGGCGAACGCCTGCCGCAGCGCCCGCAGTCCCGAGACCACCGGGGTCCGGGGAGCCACACTCCAGGTCGAGGCGTTCCGCGACGAACAAGACAACCGGGCGTTCAACGGAAACTCGTCGTCGAACCACACATCCTCGACCGCCACGGGAACCGCGGCGGGTGGCTGGCTCGCCGGGTCGGCGGGATCCTGTTTCGCCAGCCACTCGTCGAACGCCTGGCGGGCCTGCTGTTCGGCCTGACGCAACGCGGCCAGGTCCTGTTCCTGCTCGGGGTTCGGCAGCCGCAGGAACGGATCGGTCGTGTTGATGTTCCGGTCCATCGCCGGGTCGGCCGCACTGTAGAAGAACGAGTAAAGCGAATAGAACTCCCGCTGCGTCAGCGGGTCGTACTTGTGGTCATGACAGACGGCACAGCCCCCGGTCAGCCCCATCCAGGCCTGCAGGGTCGTGGCGGTGCGGTCGACGGCATACCGGAAGAGAAACTCGGCATCGATCGAGCCCCCCTCGCTGGTGGTCACGTTGCACCGGTTAAAGCCGGTGGCGATGAGCTGTTCGCGCGTCGGGTTGGGCAGCTTGTCTCCGGCCAATTGCTCGATGGTGAACTGGTCGAACGGCAGGTTGCGATTGAAGGCCCCCACCACCCAGTCGCGGTAAGCCCACATCTCACGCAGGTTGTCGAGATGCAGGCCGTGGGTGTCGGCATAGCGGGCCACGTCGAGCCAGTGCCGGGCCATCTCTTCGCCATACCGCGGCGACGCGAGATAGCGGTTCACCATGTTTTCGTACGCCTGCGGCGTGGTGTCGGCTTCGAACGCCTCCACCTCGGCCGGGGTGGGGGGCAGCCCGGTGAGGGCGAAGGCCACCCGGCGGATCAACGTCGGCTTGCTCGCTTCGGGACGCGGCTCGAGCCCCTTCTCGCGCATCCGGGCCAGCAAGAACCGGTCGATCGGGTTCTGCTGCCAGCCCGCCTTTTCCACCGCGGGAACCTCGGGCTTGACCGGCGGGGTGAACGACCAGTGCCGCTGGTACTTGGCTCCCTGTTCAATCCACTTCTTCAGCAGCTCTTTTTGTCCGTCGGTCAACGGCTTCTTGGTGGAGGGAGGAGGCATCACCAGCGACTCGTCGGTCGAGATGATGCGCTGCCACACTTCACTCTGGTCGAGAGAACCAGCCGTCAGGGCGGGCCCCGAGTCGCGCTGGGCCAGGGCCCCCTCGGCAACATCCAGCCGCAGGTCGGCCTTGCGGGCCTGGGCATCCGGGCCGTGGCAGGCGAAACAATGGGCCGAGAGGATGGGCAGAATATCGCGCCCAAATTGCACCTCATCAGCCCCCCGGACAGCGGAGGCCTGCACCAGCGGCCCCACCAAGGGAACAAGCCACAACAACCGCCAGTGCCACCGCGACTTCAGGGACTGGCGGGAACGAGAGGCGAAGGGGAAGGTCATGGCGCAAACCTCGGCAGGACAATCGGCTACGGGGACCGGGAGACAACCTCCCCCGGCCACCGGCGAGCGTTTCACACAGGTGTCAGTTTACCGATGGGACAGGCCCGGCGAGTAGGGAGGGCAGGCAGAGGCGGGCGGCCCGCTGCGTACCGTGTCGGTCTCCCCGGCTGGGCCAACCGGTCGCGATCCAACTGTCGGCTCGGTCCCGGTCCGGGCCCAATCGCCGTGCGGCTCGCCAGGCGACTGTCGACAGGTCCCAACGCGGGATGTCTCGACACGCGAAGCCCCAATCGGGGGGAGGCTTGACAGCTCCCGTGTTCGCCCAACCCAGGGGGAGTGTGGTACGCTGCACAGCGAGTTTCTCACTCCGTGCGAACAGTCGCTTTTCGGATCTGACCCATGCCCGCGTCGGCCCCTTTCCGCACACCGCTCGATCCCCTCCCCCGCCGCGATTTCCTGTGGGACGTGGGAGGCGGGTTTGCCGGGCTGGCTTTAAGTGGCCTGCTGCAGCAAGAAGGGCTGCTGGCGGCCGACGCCACGCGGGCCGACGGGTTGGCCCCGGTCGCCGGGTTGGGGGGACGCAGCGACATGCCGAATTTCGCCCCGCGCGCCAAGCGCGTGGTGCAGCTGTTTATGGGAGGGGCCGCCAGCCACGTCGACCTGTTCGACTACAAGCCGGCCCTCGAGAAACACCATGGGGAACCATCCGACTTCGGCGAGCCTGTCGAGGCGTTCCAGAATGGCCTCGGACCGTGGATGAAGCCGGTCTGGAAGTTCCAGCCGTATGGCCAATCGGGCAAACCGCTCTCGGCAGTCGTGGCCGACCTGGGCCCTTGTGTCGACGACATGGCGTTCGTCCACAACCTCGTCGGCAAGACGGGGGTCCACAGCCAGGCGACGTATCTGCAGGCGACCGGGTTCCAATTGCCGGGCTTTCCGGGAATGGGGTGCTGGGTCAGTTACGGCCTGGGCAGCCTCAACGAAAACCTGCCGACGTTTGTGGTGCTGCCCGATCACCGGGGGTTTGCCTCGAATGGACCCAAGAACTGGGATACGGCGTTTTTGCCCGCCCAGCACCAGGGAACCATCATCTTCCCCGGCAAGCCGACCCCCATTGCCGATCTGTACCCCGACCGCCGCAGCCGGTTTGTGACGTCCGGCAGCGAACGGGCCGCCCAGCAACTGCTGGGACGGCTGAACCGCGACCATGCGGGGGAACGCCCGGGCGACTCGCGTCTCGAAGCCCGCATCCGCAGCTACGAACTGGCGGCCCGCATGCAGCTGGCTGCCCCCGAGGCGCTCGACCTCGCCGGCGAGCCGCAGCACATCCTCAAGCTCTACGGCCTCGACCATGGGCAGACCAGTTGGCCCAGCGAGATCAACCCGGCCGAAGAGATCGAGTACTTCGGCCGAAAGTGCCTGGTCGCCCGACGGCTGCTCGAGCAGGGGGTGCGGTTCGTGCAGATCTGGAGCGGGAATGACAACGGCTTCCCCCGCCGCAACTGGGATTCTCACGAAGACGTCGAGCGCGACCATGGCCCGCTATCGCGCGGCATGGCGCGGGGAGCCGCCGCGCTGATCCAGGATCTCAAGCAACGGGGCATGCTCGACGACACCATCATCCTCTGGACGACCGAGTTCGGACGCATGCCGTCGTCCCAGGGGGGCAAGGGACGCGACCACAACCCGTACTGCTTCACCAACTGGCTGGCGGGTGGGGGAATCAAGGGGGGCACCACCTGCGGCGAGAGCGACCAGTGGGGCTACAAGCCCCTCGACCGCGCCAATCCCACGCAGGTCTACGATATCCACGCCACGATCCTGCACCTGCTGGGAATCGACCACACCCGGCTGACCGTCCGGCACAACGGCATCGACCGCCGGCTGACCGACGTGCATGGCCACGTGATCGATGGTCTGTTGTCCTGAGGCGACCGGACCAACCCAGAGATTCGCCCGGTCCCCCTGTTGCCTTCACGTGCCGGGGTTTCGGTCCGTGCCCCGAGCCACGGGCCGATGAAGACTTTTCCAACCTCTCTTCTGCAGCATTCCGGAGCACAGGCGTGAAGTCCCGTTCGACCTCCCGTGGGGCCAAGGGGGCCCGCCCAGCCGACCGCCGGCTGATCACCATCGACGACCTCACCCGCTTGATTGGGGTCTCCGATCCCCGCATCGCCCCCGATGGCTCGGCCATTGTCTTCGTGCGGAAGCATGTGGGAGACAAGAACCAATACGTCACCAACCTGTGGCTGGTGCCGACCGGGGGGGGCGAGCCCCGGCAATTGACTTGGGGGAACAAAGACCGGCAGCCACGGTTCTCGGCCGACGGGTCGAAGCTGGCCTTCGTGGGAGAACGCGACAAGGGTCGCCCGCAGGTCTATGTGCTGGACCTGGCGGGAGGCGAAGCCCGCCCCGTTACCCAGTTTGCCGAAGGATCCTTCGGTGCGGTGGCGTGGTCTCCCGATGGGCGGCGGTTGGCGGTGGCCTTCCGCGAACGGGACCCCGACTGGACCGAAGCAGCGAAGAAGTCCCGCACCGACTCCGGGGCCAGTGATCCGCCGCGCGTGATCGACGATCCGTGGTACCGCCTGGATGGCGACGGCTACTTCAACGCCACCCGGCACGTGCTGCACGTGGTCGACAGTACCACGGGCGAGATTCAGCACACCTGGCGGGAAGACCGGCTGGGGACGTTCTCGTTCGACTTTTCCCCCGATTCCACCCGGCTGGTGATTGCCGCGAACCGCCACAAGCAGGCCCTGCTGCAGCCCGAGCATGACGAACTCTTACTGCTGGCGCTCGACTCGGGGAAGGTGCGGCCCATTCCCAACCTCCCCCCGGGTCCGAAGGGGACACCCGTCTGGTCCCCCGACGGACGGCACATCGCCTACGCGGGCCGGCTGGGCCCCGATGGCTTCTACAGCGTCGAAAACCTCGAACTCTGGGTCTGCGAGCCCGAGACGGGCAATCCCCGCAGCCTGACCAGGGCGACCGATGAATGCCTGATGGCGGTCTGCCTCGCCGACTCGGTTGAGGCCGCCTTCGCCCCGAAGTTCGTCTGGACGACCGACAGCCGCCGACTGCTGGTGAAGATCGGCCGGCATGGCCGGGCGCAAATCGCCGCGGTCACCCTGGGGGGCAAGTTCCAGTTTCTGACGACGGCTGCCGCCGAGCACGACTTGGGGAATCTGGCCCGCAAGGGGGGACTGGCCGCCATGTGCTTTGGCGATGCGACTCATCCTTCGGAGATTGCGGTCGGAAAACTGGAAGGAGATCAGTTGGCGGTCACTGTGTTGACCGCCTTCAACCAGCCGCTGCTCGATGAACTGGAACTTTCGGCCCCGACCGAGCACTGGATCGACACCCCCGACGGCACCCAGGTGCATGCCTGGCTGCTGTTGCCCCCGGCCTCGAAACGGCGGCCAAAGATGCCCGGCGTACTGGAGATTCACGGAGGACCGCACGCCCAGTACGGCAGCGGATTCTTCCACGAGTTCCAGCTGTTGGCCGCCCAGGGGTATGTGGTCTGTTATTCAAATCCGCGCGGCAGCAAGGGGTATGGGCGCGACCACACCGCGGCCATCCGCGGGGCGTGGGGCGGGGCCGACTGGGTCGATATCCAGGCGGTCACCCGGTTCCTCAAGTCGCAGCCGATGGTCGACCCGAAGCGTCTGGGAGTGATGGGGGGCAGTTACGGCGGCTACATGACGAACTGGGTGATCGGGCACACCCGGGAGTTCGCCGGAGCGATTACCGACCGGTGCGTGTCGAACCTGGTGAGCATGTTTGGCTCGAGCGACCTGCCCGATGAGCCCGACAGTTACTTCCCCGGCAACTCGTGGGATCGCCCCGAGGCGCTGTGGAGCATGAGCCCCTTGAAGTACCTGGGGGAAGCCCGCACCCCGACGTTGATCATCCACAGCGAGGGAGATCTGCGGTGCAACGTCGAGCAGGCCGAACAGGTCTACACGGTGCTGCACCTCAACCAGGTGCCAGTGAGGTTTGTACGCTACCCGCGCGAGTCGAGCCACGGCCTCAGCCGGAGCGGCCCCCCCGACCTGCGCCGCCACCGGCTGGGTCAGATTCTCGACTGGTGGACCCGCTGGTTGAAGTGATGTGGTTCTGGCCGTTTGCGGAACACTGCGATGATTTCCCTCATTCCCAGGCAGTACGTCGCGTTGGTACGGCGCCTGCGGCGTTATCTGCTGCTGCTCGGGTCGCTGCAGGGGCTGCTGCTCTTGGCCATCGTGGCGGGGGAACTGTTGACTGATCGGATGCCGCATCGCCTGTTTGTCTTCGGCTACTTCGTGCGTCCCTGGGAACTCTGGCTGCTCCAGGCGATGGTGTTGGTGACCGTAGGCCTGCTGATTTGGCGGTTCGCTGTTCGCGTGGTGTGTCCGCAGTGTCTCGGTTCCCTGACCTGGATCCATGCGCACCGGGTCTACTACTGCGCGGCCTGCGACGAGTACACCGACGATGGCACGATGGAGCGTCTGGCCCGTACACCCGCAGCGCCTGGTCCGACAAGCGGCGAATACCCGGAATGAACGGCCGCGCGGGGACGGCGCCGCCTGAGACGACTGTTCCCCCCCAACCAGATTCCCGACTCACCCTGGATCCCTGCCATGTTCACCGTGAAGGCTGAGGATTACCGCCGCACTCGGCGGCGAATCTGGTGGTTCACAGGGCTGGTGGCGTTGCTGCAACTGGGGTTGTCACTTGCCATGTGGCTACGGTGGTTACTCACTCCGATCGTCTGGGTTCCCGGGATTCGACCGTTAGGACCGTCCCAGATCTACGAGGCCCCGGCCCTCTTGGGCATCCAGTACCTGTGGCTCCTGCTGCCGTTCTGCCTGGTGAAGTTTGGCATTCGGGTCGCCTGTCCGGGGTGCCAGCGGGCGCTGCCCGCGCGGTTTCGCCGGGGGATGCTGTATTGCCCGCACTGCGACGAGCACTTTGACGATGGCACGATGGCCAGGCTGAGCGAACAACCGGCATCGCCCGTGCGGCCTCCTTCGGACTGAGTGGACCTCGCGGAGGGCCCGGAACTCGGGCAGTGTGTTCTCTAAAACTGCGCCAGCCGCAGCAGTTCCTCATCCCCCGTCAGCCGCTGATACCGGGCGTGCTGGTAACGGGTCACGAATTCCCGCGCCCGGGGGTGTGGAGCGTCGGCTCGCTGCGCCAGCCGCTCCAGCAGGTCCGCATCGGTTTCGTGCGGGCCGGGGTTCACTCCCCAGCGCATCAGCGAGCGCACAAATTCCTGGCGGGCCCGGTTGAGCAGCGGGTCGGCTGCTGTCAGAACCAGCGCACTGCGGTGCGCGCCCAGCGTCTGCTGGCGCCGGACGCGCCAGCGCCAGGCCGCGAGGGGAATCAGCACAAGCAGCGCCGGCAGCCCCACCAGCTGCCCCAGCGCTTTCACAGGATGATTCCGCAGCTTGAGGGCCAGACGCCGGGCGAGTGACTGCAACTCGCGCCCCAGCCGCCCCAGCCAGTCTGCCGACTGGTACGGATCGAGCGCTGTGACGCGGGAAGCGGCCGGCGTGGGATCGTACGTCCGCCACCGCTGCTCGGTTTCGTTCCACACCTCGACCCAGGCGTGGGCATCCTGTTCGCGCACAACCACATGCCCCGTCAGCGGTCCCCCCTCGGGGACCAGATAACCCCCCACCACCCGCGCGGGTATCCCCGCGCACCGCAGCAGCAACGCATGGGCCGACGCGAAGTACACACACCACGCCGGCCGCCGCTGGCGGATCAGCACCGTCAAGGGATGCTGTCCACCCCCATCGGTCAGCAGATCGGTCTGCAGCGAGTACTCAAACTCGCGCTGGAAGAAGGCTTCGAGTTCGCGGGCGGTTTGTGACGAGTCTCCCGGCTGGGGCACCAGCTCGTGCAGCAACGGGGTCAACTCGGCGCGCAGCCGGTCGGGAAGCCGGGTCAGTGCCGGTCCCGGTGGTGCCTCGGTCGGCAGCAGCTCCTGCGGGTCGAACCACAGCGTTCCATCGCGCACCCGACCGACACCAGTCAATACCCCCCCCGCATCAACCGTCGCGTTGAACCCAAACCCCGCTGAAGTCCCCGCCGGGGCGGGGAGGTGGTCGAGCGCATCTTCCAGCACCAGGAAGTCGAGCCGGGTCCCGGCCCCCCGGTTCTTCACCGCCGGCTCCAACGGCCGCCGCGACTGCCGCAACAGCGCCGAGGTCGACCACGAATTGCCATCGAATTCATCCATCACCTGGGTCCGCAGGCGGGAGGGGGCGCGGGAGAGGTCGAGGACGGGGCGGGGGGAGAGTTCCATCTGCCCCCGGCTCAGCAGGGTAATGTCGCGCGTCTGCGACGATCGGGCGACCTGCCGGGGGTCGTACATCAGGTTCTGCAGCCACGCCAGAAACGGTTCCTCCAGCGCGCGAATGCGGGTGGCCAGATCCTGGGAAATCACCAGGGCAGTCACCAGTGTGGCCGTGGCCGCCACACCCGTCCCCCAGCCGCCGCGCGACGTGAGCGTCCGCCCCAGCCCCGTTGCCAGCCCCCCTTTCGCCAGGGTGGCCAGAATGAAGCCCCACAACACCCCCCACAGGGGACCCGTCACCGCGACATTGGAAGACAGCGCCAGCAGCACCCACTGGGTGACCCCCAACCACAACGGCTGGTCCGATAGCAGAAACCAGATCAGCAGTCCCTGCATGGCGCCGGTCAACAGGCTGAGGGGCAACGGACCAATCGGGCCCGATGGAGGCACACTGACGGGCAGTTGCAACGCCCCCAGCACCATTCCCACCAACAGCAGCCCAATCCAACCGCGACCGCTGCGGTGGAGTCGCAGGTCGCGCCAGATCACAAACGCCAGACTCGCGAGCGTCAGCATGGCGCCCGCCAGACGGTCGTGCGAGAGGCCGTGATACAGCAGGGCCAGCCCTGCCGGGGGAAGCCAGCTCCAGCGAGTGGGGGAAGACTCCCCCGTCCGGGAACTCATCGGCGTGCCTCCGCCTGGCGGGGAATGGGCGGGACAACGACCTCCGACACGAGTTCTTCCGGACTGAGATCGGTCGGCTGCACGCCGGGGCGCACGCAGATCACCCGCACGGCCACTCCCAGGCGGCGCAGCGTCTGCACAACTCCCGCCCGACTGGGCTCCCAATCGAGCATTACGAAAATCACCGCCGAGAGTCGCGGGGCCTCGTGCACCAGCACCTCTTCGAGCGCCTGGGCATCGAGCGAGGCCCCCGGCTCGACGCAGGCCAGAATGTCGAGCAGTTGTTCGAAGTGGGCCAGGGCCCGGCCGGCCTGCAGTGTGTAGACGGTGGGACCAGCCGCGAAGAGGTCGACAATGTTGTCGCGGCGGGCCAGCGCCTCGACCAGCCCGGCCGTCAGCGAGATGGCGTCTTCGAGCCAGAGTTCGGCCCGGGCCGAATTGGCCCCGATGTCGAGCACCACCGCCAGCCGCACAAAGTACTCTTCCTGAAACTCGCGGGCGATCAGCCGGCCAACGCGGGCCGACGACGGCCAGTGGATGTCGCGCACCCGATCCCCCTGCCGCCAGTCGCGCGTCCCCGAGAACTCGGTCGAGTCTCCCACATGCGACGCCACAGGAATGCCACCGGGCTGATAATGCCGCACCGCGGGCAGATCGAGACCGGTCACCGGGGTGACGCGGGGACAGACCAGCAGGCGATCGCTCACCCGCCGGCGCTGGCCGAATTTCAGCAATCCCAGGGGAAGGGACGTCGCCCCCTGCAGCCGGGTCAGTTCATACGCCCCCCGGCGACCGCACCTCAGTGCCAGCCGCACACTGGCCGTTTCACCCGGTTCGAGTTCGTCGATCACCGGAGGTTCCTCGACCGGACGCAGGTCGGGAGGGAGCGAACGCTCCTCGACCAGGATGTTTCGTGCGGTGCGCCGGCCCGTGTTTTTGACCCGAACCGTATAGCGGTAGATCTCCCCCGCCGAGGGCCACGGACCGAGATCGCGCCGCAATTCGAGCCGGGGCCGGTAAAACCAACCGACCACCCAGGCCAGCGCCAGCAGCGTCAGACCAAAGCTGAACGCCGCCAACAGCAGCGTGGTGATCTCCCCCAGCAGCAGCGTCCCGGTGGCGATGACCCCCCAGAAGAGCACCCGCCCGCCGATGGTGAACCGCCCCCGGTGCAGATCGTCGGCCCACAAAATAGGGGGATGCTCGAGAGCGGGCATCCAGAACGACCAGCGGCGACGGCGGGCCATCACAACGGCCTTGCGGAACAGACAACGGACACAGCGAACAGGAACAACCGACGGTCGCGCGTGTTACTTGGGGACGGGAATCTTCTCGAGCAGGCCGGCAATCACGTTCCGCTTGTCGACCCCCGCATAGCGGGCCCGGGTATCGAGCACGAGGCGGTGCGCCAGAACGGGGACAGCCAATGCCTTGAGGTCTTCGGGCAGCACGAAGTCGCGCCCGTGCAGGAGCGCCCGGGCGCGGGCCATCCGGGCGAACTGCAGTGAGCCGCGGGTCGAGACCCCCAGCTTGACCGACACATCTTCACGGGTCGCCGCCGTCAGCCGCAGCAGATAACCCAGCACCGTTTCCTCGATCGTCACCCGCTCGGTGGCCTGCTGCAGTTCCAGCAGGTCGGCCGGGCTGGCGACCGGCTCGAGCGTGTCGAGGGGGTGCCGGGCCTGCTGGTCGCGCAGAATGCGGCGTTCCTCGTCCTCGGTCACATACCCCAGCCGCAACTGCACCGAGAAGCGGTCGAGCTGCGCCTCGGGCAAAGGATAGGTGCCGTGGAATTCAATCGGGTTCTGCGTTGCGATGCAGAAGAAGGGAGGCTCGAGAATGTGGGTCTGCCCGTCGACGGTAACCTGCCCTTCGCCCATGGCTTCGAGCAGGGCCGACTGGGTGCGGGGGGAGGCACGGTTGATTTCGTCGGCGATCAGCACGTTGCAGAAAACCGGCCCGGGATTGAACCGGAAGGTCCCCTCCCGCGGGTTCAGAATTGACGACCCCACGATGTCGGTCGGCAGCAGATCGGGGGTGAACTGCACGCGCTTGAAGACGCATTGGGTCGACAGCGCGAGCGCCTTCGCCAGGGTTGTCTTGCCGGTCCCGGGAATGTCTTCGAGCAGGGCATGTCCCCCCGCGGCCAGACAGCACAAGAGCAGCTCGAGCGACTCGCGCTTCCCCCGGATGACAGTCTCAAGATTCGCCAGCAGCCGCTGCAGCAACTGCTGCGCGGCCGATGTGGCGGCGGAATTCTCTGGGGACGATGGAGACATGCGGAGAGAGATGAACTCGCAAGGGTTGCAGCCGCTGCAGAAAAAACCGGCCCCCGCCGTACCACGGAGGGCGCGGCGGGGGGGCCGTCCAGAATCACTTCGCCGGGCGGCAGTTGAACGCCTGCGGCTTGCCGTCGAGCCCCACCTGCACGGTGTAAGACTTGCCATCGGGGGCGACCGACGCCTTGATCAGCCGTCCTTGGCACCCTTCGGTCTGCCCGCCATTGGCGATGAACTCGGCCGGGGTCTGTTCGCCGTCGGCCAGTTGCACGTTGCGGTGCAGCTGGTACGCCGCCTGCAACGACTTGACCTTGCGCAAAGTCTCCTGGGTTTCCTTCGCCCCCCCCTTCGTCGGCCCATTGCACATGACGGTGACCCGCGGATCGATCGCCCACACCAGGGCGGGATTGTTGCTGACGTTCAACCCATGGTGCGTGACCATGAACAGCTCGATCTGCCCCAGCGGATTGTTGGGAGTGACCAGCTTCGCCTCGACGTTCCAGGTGAGGTCGCCACAGCAGAGGAACGAGAAGTCGCCAAACTTCAGCCACAGCGAGAGGCTGGCGGCATTGTCGCTGGGATCATCCGCCTGGGGCTTGTGCGCCGCGGCGTGCGGGTTGGCCGGGCCAATGTTGGGCAGCACTTCGCGGCTCGCGGTCGCCACCTTCACCGTCAATGGCGTCCCCCCGGCCTTCAGCGGCAGGGTGTCCCCTACCTTGAGGGTGCGCGAACGGTTCTGTGCGGCGGCCCGGTAGCGGGCCGCCTTCTCGGGAAACTGCGCGTCTTCCATCAGCGTGTCTGGAATGCCCCGATCCCAGAAGTTGCGGATGGGAATCTCCGAGGCCAACGCGGCATGGTTGCCGAAGTGGTCGAGATGCCAGTGCGAGACCACCGCATGGTCGAGCTGCTTTCGTCCCGCGTCGCGCAGGGTTTTCAGAATGCGGTCGCGGTCCCGATAGCCGTTGTCGGGGTAGCCCGAATCAATCAGCAGCGACTCTCCCTCGGGAGTCACCAGCAGGGTCGCCGCCCCTCCCTCGACATCGATGAAGTAAATGTCGAGACGGTGGTTGATTTCATCGGCCCGGGTTGTGTGGGCGAAGAGGGCGAACAGCCCCCCGGCGAGAACCAGGCACAGCAACCGGAAATGCAGCGAGCGCATTGGGGCAAACCTTTCGGCACGGGCCAGAGGAAAGACAGGGTCGAAAAGAACGGAACAACGCGGACGGGCCCGCCTGTCGGAAGGTGCGGACCACTCGGGGCGACCTCAACCGGTGGACCGGGGTTGAGGCGCGGCGGGCAGGGACACCCCCGGGGCGGCGGGGACCGGAGAGGCGTGTTGGACCAGATCGGGCACTCCCCCCGCCGGCGCAGGAACCAGCACCGGTGCGGACCCCGCCGGAGCCCCTTCCGGCCGATCGGAAAGCCCGCGGTCGCGATCCGCAGGACTGGGACTGCCCGGCGAAGAACGGTCGGAAAAATGATCCAGCTCGGTATTGAAGATCTTCAAGAGGGCATGCAGGCACGACGCCACCACCGGGCCCACGAACACCCCCCAGAGCCCCATCAACTGGATCCCCCCCATCACGCTCACGAACGCCAGCAGGGGATGCAACTTGACGTTGCTGTGCAGCACGTACGAGCGGATGACGTTGTCGAGCAGGCCCACCACCACGCCCCCATACACCGCCAGCAATCCGGCCCGTACCCAGTCTCCCTGGTGAAAGCCGAGCCACAGCACGAACGGCCCCCAGACCAGCCACGTCCCCAGCAGGGGAACCAGTGCCGTCAGGGTGGCCAGCAGGGTCAAGAAGAAAAAATGTCCCGACCCGCACAGGCGCATTCCCACCCCGGTGGCGATCCCCTGCCCCACGGCGGCCGCGAAGGTCGCCACCACCACCGCTCGCACCGCCTGATCGAACTGTTGCAGCAGGTGCTGCTTGTAGTCGGCCTGGACGGGAATCAGCCGGACCACGTCGTCCAGCATCGCCGGTCCATCCGCCAAAAAGTAGAAGTACGCCACCACAAAGGTGAGGGTTGAGATCACAATCGAGGCGAGGCTGCCCAACAGCGAGGGGGTGGCCCCGGCCACACTGAGGGTCTTGTTGGCGACCGTGGTGGCGACCGTCCGCAGCCGGTCCCGCAGCTCCTGTTCGAGCTGTTCCTCATCCTCCACCGGATCGCCGGTCACCTCATGCAGCCACACCTGCCACTCGTGCAGCTTGAGCCGGTCGTTCACCGCCCCGAACATCTCGTTCCATTCGGCATCTTTCAGCACCCGGCCCGCCAGCGAATACATCTGCCGGGCAGCCAGCACGGTCCCCAACGAAATGGGAATCATCAGGGCGGCGAGGACAAGGCCGGTGGTCAGCCCGGCCGCCAGACTGGTCCGTCCCCCCGTCCAGGCGGTCATCTTGCGGTACAGGGGCTGCGACAGCATCGCCAGGACGGCGGCGAGAAACAGCGGCAGCAGGAACGGGGCCAGCACCTGGAAGAACATCAACCCCAGCAGCACGATCAGTGCCGCCAGAAGTCCCAGGGAGACAAGGCGAGGAACCTGCGTCATGGGGGCCTGCAAGACAGAGGGAAACGCCGGGATGTGAGTGGGGGCAAACCCCTTCGCTGATGGATCCGACCGGGTCTGGCTTGCGTTGGAAACCGACCGGTACCGATACTAACGATCCTCCTTCCAGAAGTGCATCCCATGGCCAAACACTACGTGCTGGGTCTGATGGCGGCGAACCGCTGCGGGATTCTGGCCGCGGTGTCGACCGCCCTGGCCGAGCTCTCGGGCAACATCCGCGACATCCGTCTGACCGTCGTCGAAAACTTCTTCACGATGATTCTCTCGGCCGATTTTCCCGATCAACGCGATCCCGGCGTGATCGTCGGGCATCTCGAGGGAGTCGGTCGGCCGTTTGGCCTGTCGGTACTGCTGCGCGACCCGGTCGCCGAACAGGTTCCCGCCGTTCCTCCGCACGACTGTCAGGTGTTCCAGCTGACCCTCACGGGAAATGACCCGCCGGGGGTGTTGGCCCGCTTCTCGGCCCGGCTGGCGCGGGAGCAGATCGACATCACCGACATGTACGGCTGGCGGAGTGGTGAGGAATCTCCGGTGATCCTGCTGGAACTGGCGATTCCCACGCATGTCAACGTCGCCGAACTGCGCGCGGAACTGACCGCGATTGGCCAGGGGTTTGGCCTGGAAACCCGGCTCGATTTTGTACGGGCCGGGGCGACACGTGATCCCCGACCGTTGCGGACCCGCCTGCCGACGGGAAGTCAGCCCCTGGGTGAGCGCTGAATTCCCGAGAGCACGCGGTCCGGAGGGAAGCGCCCGGCCCCTGGGCTGTGGTTCTTTCGCTGTCCCCCTCCTCCCAACCGATTCGACCAGAGAACTTCGACCCATACTGCTTCGCCTCGAACAACCAGTCAGCCTTCCGCCCCTTCGGCCCGGTGTGAGGGGGCGCAGCACCGACCCGCATCCGAGACATTTTCCCGCAGCGATCCATGTCGACCGACACCACCCCTGCCGCCGGAGCAGTCTCCCCGGCCACCGAGCCCCCCCTCGACGATGTGATGATCGCCATGGACATGGTCGATCTGCTGCGTCGGGAAGAGCAGATCATCGCCCGCGAACTGAATGTCGCGGGTGAGGAAGAGGCGCTCATCAGGCGGATGAAGGAGATCTACGCCGCCCAGGGGATCGACGTCACCGACGACGTGCTGCGGGGGGGACTCGAGGCGGCCCGCCGCGACCGTTTCAAGTACGAACCGGCCCCACCGGGCTGGCAGCGCTGGCTGGCCGAAATCTACATCGACCGGGGCCGGTGGCTGCTGCGGCTGGGGACGCTGGCGGTGATCGGCGGGTTGCTGTGGGGAGCGTACTGGATGTTCGTGGAGGGGCCCCGGCGACAGGTGCTGCGCGACACCCCGGTGCAGATTGCCGACGCGTCCGACGCCATCACCCGGGAAGCCAAGGTCGACGGCCCGGGAGCGAAAGCCAAACAACTGGCCGACGAGGCCCGCGGCCTGCTGCAGGCGGGTCAGGTGCGCGAGTCGCGGCAGAAATTGCAGGAGCTGCAGGAGCTGCGGCGGCTGGTCGAGTCCGAGTACGAGCTGCGGATCGTCGCCCAGGGAAGCACCGGGGTCTTTCGCGAGCCCAAGATCAACCAGGGCTCAATGAACTACTACATCATCGTCGAGGCGGTGACTCCCGACAACACCCGCCTCACCCTGCCCATCAAGAGTGAAGAGACCAATCTCACCAGCCGGGTCTCGAAGTGGGGCCTGCGGGTCGATGAATTCACCTTCCAGCAGGTCGAAAACGACAAGAAAGACGACGGCATCATCCAGAACAATCGCTTCGGCCAGAAGAAGCGGGGCTACCTCGAACCCGAGTTCCTGGTTCCCAGCACGGGGGGTGCCATCACCGCCTGGTGATTGTCCCCTTTCCCCAAGGCCCCGTCTCTGTTCCCCGAACCTGAACCACCAGCGAGGTTGCCACCATGCCCACCGGTGTTGAAGTTCTCTCATCGATTGAAAAAACCCTCAACCAGCTCCGCCGGGGAGTCCAGGAAGTCGATCAGGAAATCCAGGCGGCCACCCGCCAGCAGGTCGAGATCCGGCAAGAGCAGGCGCAGCAGTTCCGCGATCTCGCCCGGCTCATGCTCGACGACCAGCAGATGGTCCCGTTCTCCGAGGCCATGGAGCAGGCCCGCCGCAAAGCCGACGAATTGCTCGCCCGCCGGCACGACAAGCTGGCGGTGCTCGAGCGCCAGCTTGACGACGTGGTCGACCGGCAGAACCTGCTCGAAAAAGAACGGCAGGCGGCCCAGGACAAGATCGCCGAGGCGGCCCGCGCCCTCGACGACTGCGAGGCGGCCGCCCAGAAGAAACTCGCCCAAGAGCCCCCCTACCAGGCCCAGCTCAAGGCGGCCCGCGAGGCCGATGGGGTCGCGAAACGGGCCGAAGAAAAGGCCAGCCACGTCGGCACCGACTTCACCGAACGCTCGAAGCCGTACGAGAACGACCGCCTCTTCATGTACCTCTGGAACCGGAAGTACAACACGGCCCAGTACCAGCGGTTCCCCCTCTTCAGCTGGCTCGACAGCTGGGTGGCCCATTTGTGCCGGTACCACGAAAGCCGGGTCAACTACGCCGCCATCGTCGAGATCCCCCAGCGGCTCAAGGCGCACGCCGACAAATCGCGCGAGAAGGCGAAGCGGGAATACGCGGCCCTCGAAGAAATGGAAAAGCAGGCGACGGATGCCGAGGGAGCCCCCGCCCTCCGCAAGAAGCTCGAACAGGCCCAGGCGGTGGGAGACCAGATCGACGACCGTATCCATGCCGAAGAAGAACGCTACAAGGCGATCATGGAGCAGCGGAACAAGTTCGCCGGGGGTGAGGATGACGACTTCCAGCAAAGCATCGAAGTGCTGGTGCAGCAGCTGAAGCGCGAACCGATCCCCGCCCTCATGCGGCGGGCCGAGCTGACCCCCACACCGGAAGACAACCTCATCGTCCGCCGGCTGGCCGAGCTGGAACGATCCCACGACCAGGCGGCGCAGGCCCTGCAGGGGGCCAAGCAATTGCACGCCCGCCACCTCGATCGCCTGCAGCAGCTCGAACAGGTCCGCCGCGACTACAAGCGCAGCCGGTTTGACGACATTCATTCGCTCTTCCCGGACGGCAGGCTCATTCAGGTGATGCTCGACAACTTCCTCCGCGGCATGACCACCGCCAACGAGCTCTGGGGCACCCTCCGCAACCAGCACCGCTACCGCCGGGTCTCGGCCGACCCCACCTTCGGATCAGGCGGCTTCGGCGGCCTGGGTGGAGGGGGCGTCTGGAGCTTCCCCTTCCCCCCGATGTCGGGCGGCCGGGGGGGCGGCGGCGGATTTTTCCCCATGCCGGGCGGCTTCTCGTTCCCCACCAGCGGCGGTGGCGGCGGCGGGGGCAGCGGCAGTGGCGGCGGCGGCGGCTTCGCCCCCGGACAAGACTTCCGGACCGCCGGCGGGTTCTGAGATTTGGGGGGCGGCGGTTGTCGCGGCTTCGCAACGTTTCCGCCGAACCGACCCCCGGCAGGTGAGCGGGTCATCGGACCGGGCCGGCGGACCCGCAGCATCTTTTGGCGGACGATGAGAGCCAAAACGCTGTTCGTGTTGGTACCGATCAACGCCAGACGGCACACGAGGGCGACGACGCCGGTCGAACCGCGCGCCACACCCCACTCCGATTCTCAACCAGCCTGGCACAGAGATCACTGGCTCCACGAACCAGGGGTGTCCCGCACTGTACACCGCCAGATCACCGTGCCGGCGGTTGCAGCAAATTCAATTGGGGAAACCAGACACGCAGGTAACCACGATCAACGGCTGCCAGACGATCCGCCTGTGACATGGCGTGCGCGGCAATCAAGAAGTCTGGTACCAAGTACTGTCTCTGGCCACCTGCGGCTCGATAACGGCGGAACGTTTCACCCGCCAGAAATGCGGCGCCTGGCGACAGATGGTCATAGCCGATCTGCAACCGATTCAGAAATCCCATCAGCGAGCCGGGATCGGTGGTTGATGGAGACAGTTCAGCAAATACGACTGGGCAGACGACCAATGGTCCTTCAGCCGCCACCTGTTGTAGCGTGGATGCCCAGTCTGGCCACCCCGCCTCCTGCTTGATCAGCGACCACAAAACGGAGGAGTCGACCGCAGTGATCACGGCCCTGAACCTGAATCGGCAGCGGCAGAATCGGCGGGACCACCACGCAGGTCGTCAATCAATTCGGCTCCCGAAACATCAGCCCAAGGATGACCCGCCAGCGCCTC
>JBKDUK010000122.1:0-4775 GCA_046339535.1 Planctomycetaceae bacterium
AGTCACTTCCACGCAGGAAGCCTCGGCCATGAAGGTAAATCACCTTCAAGCCGGATCGTCTGGCTTGGCGCAGAGCCCATTCCTTCAAGCCGGTTCGCTTCTGGAACTCGGCCAATGTGTACGTCGCTTCCGCCGTGATTGTGCCATTGGGGGCAGCATGGGCGGGCTTCGTCGCGGGCTTCCTCATTTCAGCACCCCCCTTCAATCATGGGGGAGCACCGCCGGGCAGTCACCCGGGAAACTTGTCGTTCTTCACTTCGCCGATTTGGTAGCATGACATGGTTCTCTTGGAGGGGGATGGAACGTGAAGTAATGACGCATGGCAAAATCTCCCGGGATCATCGACGAGCGTTAGTGTTATGTGCGCTCCATCACAGGGCATTCCCCGCTAAATCAAAGAGCGAACAAGGCCCATCTTAAGCCGCGACGATTGACGATCAAGGGTGAGTCTTACCTCTGCCCCCATTTCGGTTGTCTCGTTAAACCCTAACTTCCCATGGCAAAACACTTTGGCCGTTTCCGGAAAATTTAGTAGCGCCTCGGCCAGATGTGTGACTACCGCCGCAGCAGTGGCCCCTCTCGCGGTTCAGGCATTGGAACACCGCCGGGGGAACCAGCAATCCGCCCCGGGGGCTTGGGCGTAATGATCCCCGAAAAGTTGTTACCAAAAATGTTACCAACCCTCTCCATTCACCCATTTATTCGCATCCAAAGCCAATAAGAAAACCCCCTGATTCTCGGGGAATCAAGGGGTTCTCAAAACGTAGCCTCGGGATTCGGCTGGACTTAAAATCCCGTATCCCTCACGGGGTGTGCGGGTTCGATCCCCGCTCCGGCCACTTGTTTTTCAGCGTTTTTCGATAGCGTCAGTTTCCGCCGCAATCGGCGTGTTACCAATTTTGTTACCAATTCCCTCCCAAATTGCATCTTCAACCCCAATGTCGCCCACAGCGTAATAGTCCAAGGTGGTACTTATCGCACTGTGCCTCATCAGCCGTTGCAGGGCTTGGGCTGGCAGCCTTCTGGCCCATTTGGTGGCGAAGCCGCGACGGAAGTCGTGGCAAGTACCCTTCACGCCAGCAGCCTTACAGCACTTGGAAACCACACCGCTGGCCCCCTCTCGTCGCTGGACGGGCACCTTGAACACTCGGCCGCGCCTCTCCGTCTCGGGGATGGAAACCAGCAGTTCGGTGAACTCGGGCGTACAGGGCGATTCCGTCAGCTTGCCCCCCTTCTGTGCCTCCGCCTGAATCCGGATCTTGGGGCGTCCAGTTTCCATTCCGACGATCGCCACAGCGCCTTCCCCCCATTGCAGGCTCAGAGCCTCAGAGATACGAAGGCCAGATGTCCACAGCCCACTGATGAGGAGCCGCCACGGGGCAGAATCCCGGGGGCGAACCTTAGGCACCGCCATCAACACCCGTTCCACTTCCTCGGTTGTCAGCGCCCGCCCCTTGGCCTTCTGTGCCGATCGTGGCATCTCAATATGGGGGAGCACTGGCAACAACCGGTTGCGGTTCGCCCATCGCAGCAGAACCCGGATGTGACGCAAGGCAGAGCACAAAGTTGAGACAGTCACCCCCCGCCCATACTTGGCGCAGAACTCGGCCAGCAGCCGTTCATCAATATCGCTCAGCCGGGGGTTCCCGATCGTCTGGACGAACACCCCGAACACCGCCCGGAACTTCTGCTGGGTTCCCTTCCGCCGGGAGGCAGCGTAACGGGCCATGAAGAGTTCCACCGCCTCGGCCAGCCGGGGGGCGTCGATGTGGCCTCTCGCGTTCAATTCCGCCTCCCATGCCGCAGCCTCGCGGTTCGCCTCGCGTCGCTTGTTCGAACTCGCGTTTCGCGACTTCACTTTCCCAGTCGCGGAATGTCGCGCCCGTAAGATCAGGGAACTTCGCCCATAATCCACGGTGATTACCGTCCACATCTTTTTCATCGTCGCACTCCAAGGGGAAAAGGGTTGGAAAACGTGAGTTGCGATTGCTTGCAATTCACGTACGGATTAAAATATCGGCAGTTCAAGCCGCCGTCAAGCGATTTGAATACATACCGATTCTCTTTTCGAGGGGTTCCACGATGACGAAGAAAGCAGCGAAAAAGGCAGGGCGTCCACCGCTCCCATCTGAACAGAAACGAGCGCACAGAATTCAGGTTCCCGTCTCCCCCCCGGAACTGGAAGCCATGCAAGCCGCCGCAGACAGCGCAGGGGTGGCGTTGTCAGTCTGGATGAGGGAAACCCTGTTACGGGCAGCCAGTCGCCTCAGCCGGACACAGAAGGCGGACTAGCGGCATTGGAGGCCATCCAGCCACATCAGCAGCCAGACGATCCGCAGGGCCAGCCAGTCGTCTCGGCCGTTCTCGACAACGGCCAGCAAGTCATTCATCGTCCGCTGCTGGACTGCCTCGGGTGTTTGCCACCCCTCGCGGATCGCACGTCGCACCATTGCCACATCGCGATAGCCTATGGGCGCACCCCGTCCCCACCCCCGACAGAATCCGGGGGTTCTGGCAGTCGCCTCAGCAGTTTCCCGCTGGTATCGTTTCCGCCGTCGCCTCGAAGGCATGATATCACCTTGGGCCAGATGGAAAATATGTGCGCGGGGGACATGCGGTTCGATCACTTCCTCCCCCCAGCTTTTTCGCCCCCCCCTCCCACCGGATCGCCAGCCAGAGCCCCACACCACAGAGCATCGCACCGGTGACGACGAAGGCCATCATGAGGGACAATGGCACCGCGACATTCAGAGCCCACAGTAGGGGCCAGTAGATCCCCAGCGTCATGTCTGATCCCTCGCCGGAACTACGTTCACCAGCTTCAGAGCCTTGGCCACCCTCAGCAGTTTCCGCAGCCTCTCGACTGTCGTTCCCTCGCCGGGGGTGGCGTTGCCTGAATCCTGAAATGCCGCAAGGTACACGGGCCGATCGGGGTTCACCTCGATTGCTTCGCCGTTGATGATCACGGCCATCTTGGGGGGGTGCGTCATGGGTTCATTCCTCAGAATGGAAGGCTTGAATCTTCATCGACTGGCGACGGAAGGGGGAGTTCTTCGGGGGTTTCCGGGCTTGTGTCGCCAGTGGCGTCCAGTTCGAAGGCCTCCGCTGGCCTCCCATCAGTGGCGATAAGGCGCATTTTCCCAAGGCCTAACTTCGTCAGTTCAACGAGCAATTGCCTTGCCTGATCAGACTTTTCGGGACGGGGGCGATACTGCCTCATCAAGTCGCGGGCTGTCACCAGCCCATTTTGACTTCTGATCCATTCAACGAGCCGCACTTGTTCCGCATGGCGGGTAGCCTCGCGGGCACCAAGCCAGAATCTCGCCGTCTCACCCTTGGCCCATTGTGTGATTGTGCAAGCCGCCTCCATCCAGAAGCCGGACACTGAAGCCGCCTCGGGGTTATCGGCCAATTGAAGAATCAGAGCAATCCGGGCGCAGTTTCCTGCCATCTTGGAGAATGCAGCCGCAACAGCACCCTGATGTGCCATGATTTCCCCAGCATGGCGGTTATTCCATTCCGTCCAGACTTGCCTCGCCTCTTTTTCCAGTGGCAGGAATCCCGGCCTCGCGTTGCCGTGTTCATCATGCTGGAAGCGAAGATCCAGCAGTTCCGTGATTCGATCCCCAAGCCGTTCGGCGACTTCCTCAGGAATGGTGTCCTCAGTGTATTTCCTCAGCCGCCGGGGAGGGTTGCAGATCAGGAATCGAGCCGCCAAGCCGTTCTCTGAATTGCCATCCTTCGTGAGAACTGCACGTAGCGAATCTGGAGTTGAACAACCGGCGATTGCCACGAAGGGGGCGGGAACCAGCAGCGTTCCTCGGGTGATTCGATCCACCTTCAGGCACTCGCCGCTGAACATCGACATGAAGGCCTCCCGATCCCCTCCCTTGCCTCCCCGGTACTGATTCAACGAGGCGAACCAGCCAGCAAGTTCATCTTGGAGACTGACGATTCCCCGGGGGTTGTCGCGCAGCATCTCTCCCAGCTTTTCGAGGGTGATATCCTTCGTGAAGACGTGCAGAAGCCGGGGCTTGGGGGGTTCCTCGGGAGGGGGCTCATCCTTCCCCTTCGCCTTCGCCTTCAGATCCAGAATCGTTCTTTCCCATTCCGCCAGTTCCCGTTCATGTCGCTTGTGTTCGGCCATCTGGCGTCGCTTCAGGAAGCCGCTGGCAGCCTCCAAGGCGGGGGACTTGGCAGAGCCTGAATCGGCAGCGATGACAGTCCACAAACAGGGCTGTTCGCTCCATCCGGTTTTCACCAGTATCTTCCTCGTTCCACCAATGCAGCCACCCATCGTGGCCAGCAATGGCAGGGATATCATCACCGGATCGACGTTCAGGGCCTTGGCCGAAGCCTGAACAAAATCGTTCATCACCGGGGGCAGCGATTCGAGAGGGAAAGCCTCCATCGCCCCTTCGTCTGGCGACGGAAGGGTAGTTTTCCCCGCTGTCTGTTGACTTATGTCGCCACTACTGGCGGATCGTTTCTTCAACGTGCTATGATTCATTACGAGTTCCTTTCTGGCCTTCCCGGGTTGCCGCCCATCAGGAAGGCCATTTTCATTTAGCGGGCTTGGGGATCAGTCTGCGCAGCGTCAGCAGCTTCCGCCGCCTTCGCCATATACTCCAGCCAGTCACTTCCACGCAGGAAGCCTCGGCCATGAAGGTAAATCACCTTCAAGCCGGATCGTCTGGCTTGGCGCAGAGCCCATTCCTTCAAGCCGGTTCGCTTCTGGAACTCGGCCAATGTGTACGTCGCTTCCGCCGTGATTG
>JBKDUK010000123.1:0-25624 GCA_046339535.1 Planctomycetaceae bacterium
ACGAACCAGAACCGACTTCACGCTGCGGACGATCAGAGACATGACAACTCTCCCAGGGTATAACGAAAACCAATCCCATTTGCTGGAGGCTTACGACAACCTCCATCCAGGCAGACAGGACACAAGTCTTCGCGAACAGCAAGAACCAAATCGACAACCCGGCCTCGGCCGGAAATTGCCCCGCCACAAATCAACGGGTGTGGGACAGACTTTTCCGGAACTGGCGTCCGTCACAGCAACCGCACAAGGCAGGTCGCTGTCTCGGCTTTACCACTCCAGCGATCTCGGACACGTTGAATCATTCCAGACAAGACTCAGATGATTCCCGCGTCACGGTTCTTAATCTACACAACCAAATCTGGTTGTAAAGTACTAATTACATAAAAATCAAAAAAACCTGGGCTTTGGGCTGTGGTTCCTGCTTTGGTCGATGCCAAATGTAAAGATGGGCAGAATAAGCAGAGTGTGGTGCTCCTGGTGAGTGGTTGTATGGGGGGTTTGGGGTGTGTGTAGGGCCGCTTGGCCTCCCCGGCGATTCGCGTGAGTGCAATCGCCGGAATCGATCCGCGGCGTATCGCGAGCCGCCGTCGCCGGAACCCTGCGACATTCGCACAACCGACTGTTCCGGTCATTGGCTGGGGCCTGGTTCCCGATGTCAGCGGTCGGCGCGATCACCTTGGGGAAGGACCAGACGGACCACGTGGAATGGCCGAGGGACGCGGCGTTGTTTACTCTGAAGTGGTTTTTCCTGTTCCTGGAGACGCTCCGATGCCGCAGTACACAGAACGAATGACTCTCGCCAACAAGCGGGCCCTGATCACCGGGGGGTCGCGCGGGTTGGGGGCCGAGATTGCCCAGGTGTTCGCTGATGCCGGGGCGGATCTGGTCATCACCGGTCGGGATCGGGCGGGGCTTGAGCAGACGCAGGGGCAGGTCCAGTCACTGGGGAGGCGGTGCCACTGCATCGAGGCGGACCTGCGGACCGTGGAGGGGGCCCGGGAGGTGGGGCGGAAGACGCTCGAACACTTCGGAACAGTGGATATCCTGGTCAACAATGCGGGGATTGTGCATGTGCACAGTCTGCTGGAGGCGACCGTCGAGGAATGGGAGGAGACGCAGCATGTGAACCTGCGGGCGCCGTGGTTGTTGTCGCAGGCGGTGGCCCCCGGAATGATCGCCCAGCGGGCGGGGAAGATTGTGAACATTTCGTCGTCGGCCGCCGTACAGCCCCCGGAGGACCACGGCGCGTACTGTGCGGCGAAGGGGGGGCTCAACGTCCTCACACAGGCGATGGCCGCCGAATGGGCCCGTCACAACATCCAGGCCAACGCGGTCGCTCCCACGGTGGTGCTGACGGCGATGGGGAAGCAGGTCTGGGGTGATCCGCAGAAAGGGGACCCCAAGAAGGCGCGGATTCCCGCCGGCCGGTTTGGGGAGCCGATCGAGGTGGCTGATCTCGTGCTGTTTCTGGCCAGCCCCGCCTCGAACTGGATCTGCGGTCAGGTGATCCGCATCGACGGGGGGCTGTCGGCGGTGTGACCCGGGCCGGATCTGGGGCGTGTCCAGCCCGGGACGTGCGTGCGGTCATTCCCTTATTCTGGCGCCACCCCTCCGGACTGGATTGATGCTGGATTCCACCGGACTTCACGAGCAGATGCAGCGTCTCGCGGAATCGCAGGGATTCCGCTGGGAGGCCTCGTACAAGTACTACCTGGGACTGCACCGGGGAGTCATCTTCAAGCTGGTCTATTGGGATGGGACCATCAGGATTCTGTGCGCATCGCCACACGTCTCACTGGTGGAGCGGATCCTGAATGATTTCCCGGATGCGGAAATCCTGTACGCTGCGGGCATACCTCCATCCTGGCTGAGAGGGATGGGATCTGATCCGCAACCTGCGCAGCTGCCGTATCGTGGCGGGCTGCTGATTGAACTGGATGCCAGGCGGTTCGAGGTGCTGGGTGAAAGCCGGTTTGAACAACTGATCGACCGGCTGTCCTGGCAATTTCACGAATGGGGTGCGCCGGAGAGTGCCGTGCTCGGCCTGTGACAACCAGGAGGCAGAAGCGGTGGCGTTGATTGATGCCGTCGCCACTCCGTTGTGCCGCGCATGCTGGAACGGATTCCAGATGGTGTGGCCTGTCGGCCGGACGTCAGTCGCAGGTTCGAGGGGGGACTTGTCGTCCAGTTTTTGGGCGTTTGTGCGGACGCTGTTCCTGATCTTCCTGGTCCTGTTGACGGCCATCCAGATCTTTGTGTGGCTCGCATGACTGCGAACGACGTTTGTTGGTCGTCTGGCATTCATGACCTGAGTGGAAAATTGAAGCCGACCGTCACTGGAGGCAGCTGGCTTCTGGTTGTCGGGGTCGAGACCTCCTTCCCCTCGGCAACAGTAGTGGTAGAGACCGGCTTGGCTGGAAACGCGACAGGGCTTCGGGTGGAAGTGACCACACGCGAACTTCAGCAGCCCCCGTGGGGACGATTGGTGCGGGCTTACGACCGACCCGTCTGCCGGAGGATCGGCTCGAGTTCTTCAACGAAGTCGTTCACGTCCTGGAATTCGCGATAGACCGATGCGAAGCGGACGAAGGCGACCTGGTCGACTTCCCGCAGGGCGTTGAAGACCAGCTCGCCAATCGAGCGGGAGGGGACTTCCCCCTCGAAATTCTGATAGATCTCGCTTTCGACCTGGGCGACCAGCCGTTCGATCTGCTCGGCACTGACCGGGCGTTTGTAACAGGCCTTTTCGACCCCGCGGAAAATCCTGCCCCGGTCAAACGGGACCCGCGTGCCATCTTTTTTGACGACTTTCAGCGGGGTTTCTTCGATCTTTTCGTACGTGGTGAATCGTCGGCCGCACTTGAGGTTGAGGCATTCCCGTCGACGGCGAATCGCAAAATCTTCACTGGCCCGCGAGTCAATCACGCGGGTCTCGCTCTTGCGACAAAATGGACACAACATGCAACGACGGTTCCCATCAAAGACCACCCTGATGACGAATGGTACTCCCCGGGAGGGGGGAATTCCAGACGGGACCGCCATTCATCTTGCGTTTTGCCCGGTGGGGGCTGACAATTGGAATCTGCTTTTCCCGGGAATTCGCGGCGTTCCGCGACCCCGTTCCCCCCGGTTGGCCGCGTGTGATCCGAGGTTGTGATGCGCTCTGGTTTCCATCCGTTTCCGATCCCGCACCAAGGTTCCTCCACCCCTGTCCGTCGTCCCCGCTGGTGGGGGCGCTGGCCTGGGGTGTTGATGGTGGTCTGGCTGGCGGCGATCGTTCCGGGAGCCCGTGCCGCCGAGCCGCAACCGCCGGCCGCCCCCCCCGCGAAAGCCGCCGAAACCAAGATACCGGCGGAAGGGGCGTCGCAACCCGAGTCTGACAAACCGGCTGGGGAGAAGCCGAAAGAGGGGGAGAAGAAAGACGAAGCCAAGAAAGACGACTCCAAACAGGAACCGGGCAAAGAAGGGGAGACGCCGGCCGCCGAGAAGCCAGCGGCGGACAAGAAGGACAAGCCGCGCAATCCGCTGACCGACCTGTTGATCCGCAATTTCCGGCCGGCGAAGGGAGCCAAGCCAAATCCGACCGTTCCCACCGAGCCAGTCCCCGACAAGCCAGGGACGAAAAAGCATGCCAAAGACCCGACCGCCCCGTACGATCCCAAGGGGGCCGGTTACCTGCTGAAGGCGAAGGGGCAGGCTGAGGCGGGCGATTGGCCCGCTGCGCTGGACCTGCTGCAGAAGATCTCCGATTTGCCCGAGGACTCGCTGTTCGACACGGAGGGGACCTGGAGTTCGTTGCGGCAGTCAGCTGACGAATTGCGGGGCCAGGCCCCGGCCGAACTGCTCGAACAGTACCGTACGCAGTACAGCGGACTGGCGCAGCAACTGCTGGCCGAGGCGCTGGCATCGGGCCGGCCGGCAGGGTTGGGGCGGGTGGCCCGGGGGTATTTCCACACCCCCGCCGGTTACGAGGCGGCGAACCGGCTGGGGTCGTATCACCTCGAACGGGGAGAATATGCGGCTGCCGGGAGGTGGTTCTCGGCCCTCTGGAAGGCGCAGGCCCCGCTGACCGCCGACCCACAGTGGCGGTTGAAAAGTGCCTTTGCCCTGCGCGGGGCGGGGCTCGACGAGCCGGCGCAGACACTGTTGGCTTCGGCGGGGACGAAGGGGATTGACCTGGCGGGAATGCGCCAGGAGCCCGCCGCCTGGTGGCAGGGGCGCGGCACTCCCGCCGGGCTCGATGCGGGACCCCAGCGTGACTGGCCCCAATTCTACGGCAATCCCACGCATGCCGGTCGGCAGAAGGGGGGCACGCCGCTGCTGTTTCCCCGCTGGCAGCATCGCCTGACCCAGAGCGAGACGGCCCACGAGCAGGTGACCAACCTGCTGGAGGATCTCACCGACGCCCAGATCCCCGCCATCCCTGTGATGCACCCCGTGTTGGTCGATGGTCTGCTGGCGGTCCGTACGCTGTACGGGGTTCAGGTGATTGAGGCGGCTTCCGGACGGTTGTTGTGGTCTTCCCTCGAGGAACAGCCGATCGACGCGCTGCTGCGCGGCAATACCGACCAGGTCGAACACAACCAGTTCATGGGGGGGATGATGATCCGGCAGATGATGCCGGGAATGGGGAACTTCGGCTATTCCCCGGGCGCGGGAGAGAATACCCCCCTGGCGCATCTGCTGTTCCGCAATGCCAACTTCGGGCTGGTGAGTTCTGATGGTGCGCGGCTGTTCGTGCTGGAAGACAGCCAGTTTCTGACACAGTTGCAGCCGGGGCAGCACTGGGGCTGGAATGGCATGCCGCAACAGATGTTTGACATCGCGACGCAACTGACCGCGTACGACCTGCGGACGGGGCGGCCCTTGTGGGAGGTGGGTGGACCGGCGCAGGGGGAAGATCTCGATCCGCCGTTGGCCGGGTACTTCCTGTTTGGTCCGCCGGTGGTTGATCGGGGGGAGATGTTCGTACTGGGGGAGGCGACCTCGGGAGACCGCACGGGGCAGATTCGGCTGATCTGTCTCGATCCCTCCTCGGGAGCCGAGTTGTGGTCGCAACTGGTGGCGTATGCCGACACGGCGATTGGCAAGGATGTGGGCCGGCGGTGGTTCACCGCACAGCCCGCGATCGACAACGGGCAGATCCTCTGCCCGACGACGGTGGGCTGGCTGGTGGCGGTCGACCGGACGACGCACTCGGTGACCTGGGGCTATCGTCCCGCCAGGCCGCAGTCGCCGCAGATGACCGGGCCCGACGGCAGTGCTCTGGGACAGATGGTTCCGCAGTACAGCCTGGGGGGCGTCTGGCAGCCGACCCCCCCGATTGCCGCGGGGGGACGGGTGCTGCATGCCCCGATCGAACCCCAGCAGGGCTTTTTGTATTGCCTCGACCAGTCGACGGGGAAAGAGGTGTGGAACAAGCCGCGGGGAAATGGGCTGTACGTGGCCGGGGTGTTTGAGGGACTGGTGGTGGTGGTGGGACGGGAGATGACGGTGGCCTACCGGCTGACGAATGGCGACCAGGTCTGGACTTGCAGCCACACCCTTCCTTCGGGGCGGGGGGTGGCCAGCGAGAACCGCTACCACCTGCCGTTGGCTGCGGGGGGAATTGCCACGCTCGACCTCGAGAAGGGGGAAATTGTCGCGCAGACGTATCTCTCGGATACGGCGACGGGCGGGGTGGGGAACCTGGTGCTGGCCGATGGGTTGCTAGTGTCGGTCGATCCGTTTTCGATGACGGCCTACGAAGATCTGGAAACGATCACCGGGGAAATCGCCCAGCGCAAGGGGGTGAATCCGGAGGATCCACTGGCGTTCCTGCGCGAGGCGGAGATGGCGCTGCTGCAGCGCAATCACGAGACGGCGGTGGGCCTGTTGCGGCGGATTCCGGAGGGGGTTCTGCCGGAAGCCGCAGAGGTGCGTCGCCGGGGGATGTTGTTCAGTTCGCTGCAGTCGTTGATCCGGGCCGACTTCCACCGTCCCTCGATGGCCGCCGACATGCAGCAACTGCAGGATCTCGCGAACTCTCCCGAGCAGATCCTGGCGCTGCGCCGGTTGCAGGCGGACCGGCACCTGGCCGACCAGGAGTTCGAGGCGGCGTTCGACGCCTACCTGAAGCTGGCGGACGATTCGGGACGCCAGATGATTCCTCAGGATCACAATCCGGCTGTGCAGGTGCGGGCCGACTGGTGGGTGGCGGGGAAGCTGGTCGATCTGCTGGCCAGCCTGCCCGCTGAACAAAAGCCCGTGCTCGAAGCCCGGGTTGCCGAGCTGTCTCAGCGGGCGTTGGCCGGCAGCATCGAAGAGCGGCGGCGGTTTCTCGACCGGTTTCCTGATCAGTCCCCCTCGGACGAGGTGCGCCTGAAGTACGCCGACGATCTGGCCGCCGACAAGCATCTGGCCCGGGCCGAGTTCCACCTGCTGCGGGTGGCCCGGCGGGGCAGTCCCGCTCTGGGGGCGCGGGCGGTTGAGCGGTTGGCGCGGCTGCTGGAGGAATTCGGTCTGCGGGAAGATGCCCGCGCGATCGCGGCGACCCTGGGAACGCGTTTTCGTGATGCGCCCCTGCCTGACGGCCGGACTGGTGCGCAGGTGAGTGCCGCCCTGTTGCAGGAATGGTCGCTCGAGGGGAGACCGGCGCGGGGAGTGGTCTGGCCCGAGGCGGGGCTGCGGACCGAGCGGATGGCGGCGAATTACCAGAATTACACGACCATGGAGCTGGGTCAGTTGGGACCCCGCACGCCGCTGTTTGGCCGTTACCGGCTGAATGTCGATCCGCAATCGCAGCGTCTGGAGATGGTTGAGGGCTCGAGTGATCAGGGATTCTGGACGTTGCCGCTGCGGTTGGGAACGGCCGGGAACGACGGGGGGATGGCGTTCGCCCGCAGTCAGGGACACCGGATGCTGCTGCTGTTCCAGGGGGTGCTGCACGCGGTGTCGCCGTTCGAGAAGCAGACGTTGTGGACCAGGCCGCTGGAGTCTCGCTCGGCCCAACAGTATTTCGGGCGGGCGCAGACGCCGTTCCTGCCGTTGCGGACCATCCCGACCGGAAACAACCGTCAGCCGCTGCAGGTGCAGGTCGCGGCCGGTCCCCTGGCGCTGGCGGGTGAAGAGGTGGTCTGTCTGCAGGGACGGCGGTATCTGCAGGTGCTGGATGCCGAGACCGGCGAGGTCCGCTGGCAGATGAAGGTGATGCGGAGTGGACTGGGGCTGTCGGGGGGCGATCGGGTGGTCTATTTGGGATCGCTCGATCCGCAGGCCCAGGCGATGGGACAAATGGGATTGCGGGTGTCGATGCCCATGGCAAATGTGGCCCGGAATGCACCCCCGGGGGGACCGCAGGCACTGCGCACGCTCGATGGCCGTCCGGTGGAGATTCCCCGGCTGCGGGAGTTGCAGCAGAAATCGCTGCACGCCCTGGGAGACGATCTGCTGCTGGCGACCACCACCGAGAAGGAGGTCGAGCTGCGGCGATACAACCCGCTGACGGATCAGGACCGGTGGAAGCTGACCGTCCGGAAGGGGGCGCTGGTGACCCTGCTCGATGACGAGCGGCTGGCGTACGTCGAACCGGCGGGGAAGGAAATCAAGACTGCCACGCTGGGGATTCTGGACCTCGCCGAGGGGACGCGGCAGACCCTGGATGTCTCGGAAATCGACATCAAGGCCAAAAACGAACTGTTCGTGTTCACCGACCGCGAGCAGGTCTATCTGGTGGTCAACCGGCCTGGGTCGATCCAGAACTACTACAACGAACAGTTGCCGTACGTACGAATCAACGGCACCGTGGCGGCGTTCGACCTGGCCACCGGACAGACCCGCTGGAAGCAGCAGGTGCTGGGGCAGAACCTGCTGCTCGAACGGCTCGAGTTTTCGCCGGTGCTGCTGTTTGTCTCGCGCAAGTTCGAGAACAAGGGACAGATGAACTTCTGGTCGATGCACCTGGTGGCGCTCGACAAGGCCACGGGAGTGCGGAAGCTTGACGAGAAGTCGGCCCAACAGCCCGGCTTCCGCAGCCTGACCATCAATGCCCGCGACCGTTACATCGAGCTGCGGGGCTGGAACGACCGCCTGCGGCTGTACCCCTCGGAGCAGGCGGCCGTCGTCACTCCACCGGCTCAAGAGGCGAAGCCCGGCGAGAAGAAGCCAAGCGAGACGAAGCCCGGCGAGGCCAAACCCGAAGAGAAGCAACCGGCCGACGCCGCTGACACGAAACCGGCTGAGACGAAGCCAGCGGAAGACAAACCGGCCGGTAACAATCCGGCTGGGAACAAACCGGCCGAAGAGTCAACTCCCACGGAGAAGACAGCGGGCACTCCCGATGCCGAAAAGACCGTGGGGGATCCTCCCCGCCAACCGGATGAGTCAAGTCCGTGATGCGCCGTCGGATCACAGGCTGACGCACGGGGCCTTGGAGCCCTGCCGGCTGGCGTCGCCCCGATGACCTGATCCGTTCCTTCCGCCTGCCCCTGCCGCCTCTTGTCAATCCAGTCCCGCCATGCACATCCTGCCGCCCCTGCCAGCCTGTCTGACCCGTCGCGATTTGTTGGGCCGCCTGGGGGCCGGATTTGGCTCGGTCGGCCTGGCCGCAATGCTGGAATCGTCATGCCAGGGAGGGCCGGCGGGCACCGGCCTGGCGGCGGGGCAACTGGCGACCGCCACCCCGCATTTTCCCCCGCGGGCCAAGCATGTCATTCAACTCTTCATGCCGGGGGGGCCATCGCAGGTCGACACGTTCGACTATAAACCCGCCATCGCCCGGCATGCCGGCCAGCGCCCCAGCGAGGTCGACCGCAAGTCGCTGCGGAACACCAAGGGGGGGCTGTTTCCCTCGCCGTTCACATTCCGGCAATACGGCGACTGCGGCAAGTGGGTCAGCGATCTGTTCCCGCATGTGGCCGGGCAGGTGGATGACATCTGCTTCATCCACTCGATGCACACCGACATTCCGGAACATGCCGGGGCGATTCTGATGATGAACCTCGGGCATCTGCAGCCCAATCGTCCCAGTTTCGGCTCGTGGCTGGTGTATGGGCTGGGGACCGAGAACCAGAACCTGCCGGGGTTTGTGGCCCTCTCTCCCCGGGCCCAACCGCGCGGGCAGCAGGCGAACTGGGGGAACAGTTTTCTGCCAGGGGCCTATGCGGGGTGTTATGTGAACATCCAGCAGATGCGTCCCGAGTCGGTGCTGCAGGATCTGAAGAACCAGTTTGTCTCGAATGGCTCGCAGCGGCAGCAGGTCGACCTGTTGCGGCAACTGAACCGGCTGCATGCGGACCGGGCCCGGAACGAGTCGGCCCTGGAATCGCGGATCGCGGCGATGGAGATGGCCTTCCGGATGCAGTTCTCGGTTCCCGAGGCGTTCGATCTCGCGGGAGAGACGCAGGCGACACACGCGCTGTATGGCGACAGTGAATACGCCAAGGGGTGTCTGCTGGCCCGGCGGTTGATCGAGCGGGGGGTGCGGGTGGTACAACTCTCGCTCTCGATCAACGACTACGACATCGCCTGGGACACCGGCCACGACAACATCGAAGGGGGGCATGCCGAGCTGGCCCGAGCGTGCGACCAGGGAATCGCCGCGTTGATGATCGACCTCAAGCAGCGCGGCCTGTGGGACGATACGCTGCTGGTGTGGGGGGGAGAATTCGGACGGGCCCCCACCTCGGAAGGTCAGAAGGGGCGTGATCACGACCACTACGGATTCACCCACTGGCTGGCCGGGGGCGGAGTGAAGGGGGGCTTCAGTTATGGAGCGACCGACGAGTTCGGCCTCTCGGCGGTCGAGAACCGCGTGCATGTGCACGACCTGCACGCCACCATCCTGCACCTCTTGGGGCTGAACCACGAGCAGCTGACCTACCGCTACTCGGGACGCGATTACCGACTCACCGACGTCCACGGCCAGGTGATCCACGACCTGCTCGCCTGAAAAAGGGGTCAGGTCCATTATTCGCGGTCGTCAACGGATTCCGGCTGTTTCGCGGGCCTCCGCGCGGCATGAGGACACTCGCCGGGAAGTGAAAATGTCGTCCCCCGCTTGGACGGCCCTGTTTTTACTGTGCGGGCCGGCGATCGCTGATGTCGTCAGGCGATGACCCAGGCCCGGTCAGGGGGAACTCTTTGGCTTGCGTCGCCAGAAGTCCATCCGGGGCACCGTGCGGGTCTGCCAGGTTCGCAGGTAGTCGCGGTAGGCGGCCGAGTCTTCTCCGGCGGGGTCATTCGCCAGGTTGCGGAAGGGCATCGGGTCGACCGTGGCGCACTGCCGCACGTTGGGGTCGCAGTCTTTGTCCCAGCCGACGTTGTGCAGAATATAGTCGCGCTTCCAGCCGGCGGGGGGCGGGGGAGGCGGGATGAATTCCAGCGTCAACTCGTCGCCGAAGCCAAACACCAGCAGATGGTCGTCTTCGGTGGTCAGCAGCGGACGCACATCGCCGTAGCGGGTGAAGGCACCCTGCATGGGCAGCCAGAGGGTCGAGGGATCGACCTGGTCGTAGAGGTACGAATCGGGGGCGTTGTGGGGGTTGGTCACCCGGCGCGAAAAGCCGCGGTGGTGCAGATCGGCCCGGGCCAACGCAACCGGAGTCTGCCGGATCTCAGCAGGGGTTTCGTCGAGCGTGAAGAAGGCCTCATCCCAGTAAATTTCGAAGTTGGTCACCAGCCGCAGCCGGTAGTCGCGGGTCAGGAAGGCATCGCTCAGGTCGAGCACGATGGTCTTGTTCTTGCCACCCGGGAAACCGCAGAACGGCCGCACTTCGCGCCAGTCTCCCGAGGCATCGGGGACCCACAGCGCGGGGGGTTGGCCGGGGGGATTGGCGGGATCCTGCGCCAGCCCGACCGAGACCGACGTGGGGGTGGGATAGATATAGCCCGAGAGGACCAGCAGCACCCGTTTGGGCTGTTCGGCGGGACCGAGATCTCCCAGATCGAGTTCGAGAAAGTGGCTTTCAACCCGGCCCGTCCGCGGGGGGGATTCAAAGCCGCGGAAGTACCGTCCGTCGGCCAGGGTGACTTCGTCGAGTACATCCCGGCCCCGTGGGTCGCGGGCCGCCACGGGTGCCCGTCGCTGCCGCACGGTGTGGACCTGGAAGGGAGCCAGGTCGGGGGGACCGACCTTTTCATTCGAGAAGACCTCGACGTCGGCGGGATGGTCGATTGCCAGCAACTCGACCTGGTCGAGATAGGTCGCCTCCTGCAGTTCTTCCGTCATCTGCAGCACCAGCCGGCCGTCACGCGGCTGCAGGCGGTCGCCGGGGATGTGCAGGTATTCCCAGGGCCGGGCGGGGGCCAGCACACCCTCGGCAAACTGCAGGCCGAGGGGAGCGCCCCACAGGAAGTCGTACAGAAACTCAAACCGTTCACCGGTCCAGGTGAAGAGAAACGGGCAGGACGTGGTCTGCACCTGCACCTGGCACAAGACCTGATCGGTGGCGGGCGAGAGCTGGGCCTGGGGGACGCAGTTGGTCCAGACAATCCGCAGCAGGTCGGGGGCTGTCACTTCCCCCAGGCCGAAGTGGGTAAACTGCTGCGAGACGATCTGTCGCCGCACCTGGTCTCCCATCCAGACTTCCAGCACGCTGCCAATTCCCAGGTGATTCACCCGGGCCACCTTGTCGTCGGGCTGGGCCCGCAACCGCAGCGCCAGCCAGTGCCCGGTCGCGGGGGTGGTGTTGGAGAAGATCCGGACTCCCTCTTTCCCGGCCACGACGAGGTCGAGATCGCCATCACGGTCGAGGTCGGCCGTGGCGATGGCCTGAATCGCGGTCAGTCCCGCCAGCGTCAATGGAGTTGCTTCGGCAACCGGTCCGTCCGGGCTTCCCGCGAAGACCTGCGGCGCCCCGTCGGCAGAGGTGGACCAGGCGACGAGGTCGAACCACGAGTCATTGTTCAAATCGGCGGTGAACACCTGCGTGGCGGCGGTGGTCGAGAGGGGTTGTGCCGAGGCGATATTGACCAGCCCCACCTCAGACGCGCGGGACTTCACCAGCCCGATTCCCCGCGGACCGGCCGTGGCGAGATCCCAGTCGGCGTTGCCATCGGCGTCGAACAGCAGCACCCGTTCTCCCGCCGGGGCGGCCTTGGCCTCGTCGTCCAGCGGGACCCAGCGGAAGGCCGAGTGCCCCAGGTTTTCGAAGACTCCCAGTTGACCGTCGGCGGTGGTGCCGACCACATCGATGAAGCAATCGTGGTTCCATGGTCCGGCGGTCAGGCTCGCGACAGCGAACGACCCGCCGGGAACCTGCGAGCGGCCGGTCACCTCTTCGAAGGTCTGGTTGCCCCGGTTGCGCCAGAACCGCACGGTCTGGTCGAGGGCCACCACGAGATCGAGATCGCCGTCATGATCGATATCGACCAGGCAAACATCGCGCAGATCGCGCTGCGCGTTGAACTCGTCCGACTGTTCGACCACCAGCACCTCGCGGGTGGGGGGAGGATCCTGCAGTTCATTTCGCAGCACCACGATGCCCCCGGCACCCCACAGCAGGAAATCGACATCGGCGGTGTCGCAGGTGCGGGGATCGCTGGCGGGGGTGGCCCCATTCGCGACCGGTTCCTTCCGGGCGTTCTTGTTTTCGTCGCGGTCGAGATCGGCGACCAGCACCCTCCGCCAGGGACCGGGGCCGGTGTGCTCGAAGAGCGTGGCCCAGCGGCCCTCCTGTGGAGTGATCACCCGCAGGGTGGTGGGGGTCAGCAGAACCAGGTCGAGCGTTCCGTCATCGTTGGCATCGGCGACCTGCAGATCGACCACCTCGGGGAGATCGGGCAACGAGGGAAGCCCTTCGGCGGGGGCGAATTGCAGAGGCGAGGGGGGCGCAGCGCTGGCGTCGGCGGGGGCGAGCCGCGTGCTGAAGTCGGTGGCGACGAACCGCAGGGCGAGCTGGTCGGGATCGATGCGCTGCCGGTCCGACTGGACCCAGCCCTGCGACTTGATGAGGTTGCCGATGCGGGTGCAGAGCCCGGTGCACCGGTCCCAGTCTTTCTCCTGCGCTGCCTGCTGCGCCTGATCGAAATAGCGGTCGATTTCCTGGGGATCCTTGTTCTGTGCGGCGGCATCCCGGCGGACCAGGTCGAGCAATGCCGTCTGGGATCGCAGGGTCTGCAGGACCTTCTCGACCTCGGGATTCTGCTGCGTCGCGAGGACGACCGCCAACAGCCGCAGGATGTGGCTGTTGGTCGGATCGAATTCGAGCGCCTTGGCCAGGGCGGTCTCGGTTTCGCGGGCCACTTCGGGATCGCCCGACAGGAATTCCCCCGCCTTGGCCACGGCGAACCAGGCCAGCGGTTCTTGCGGGGCCAGCTTCACCGCCTCGCGGGCCTCGGCCAGCATCCGTTCCCCCTGGCTGTTCTTCTCGGCCACCTGGGCGGCCAGCAGCCATGGCACGGCCGATTGGGGGTCGGCCTGTTTGATGGCCTCCAGCTCGGTCAGTACCTCGTCGGGCGAGAGCTTGGGAACCTCGGCCTTGTCTTGCACCTGCAGGGCCAGCACGTAGGCGATGGCCCGATTCTGCGAAATGAAGCGATCGCCGGGCAGAATCTGTTCGAGTTCGTCGAGCTTCTGGAGGACCGGGTTGATCTGGGCGTCGCTGAGGGCGTTGTCGAGTTGGCCCAGCACCTGGTTCCGCCCGGCGAACAACGCCTCACGCTGCCCGCTGGTGAGCCGTTTGAGCGGTGGAGCGAACGGGGGGCCGGGTTGGCAGGCCCAGTAAATCACCCCCCCGGCAGCCAGCAACACCGCGAGGGTGATGAGCTTCCACGAAGAATCGGCAGTGGTATCTGGGGGGACGGCAGGCTGCATGAATGGCTCCGGGAAACCCACGTCCCCCGAACGGGGGGCAGAGACGGGGACGGGGAAGAACCTGATTGTTCCCGCCCCGCGCGGAGGACACAAGCGAATCGCGAATGGCTGCACCCGCAGTGCCACTGTCGACCGGGTCGCAGCGGGAGGCAACCCGGGGGGATCCGACTTCCGACGAACCGGTCAGGCAGTGGTGGCTGTCGACAGTGGTCAACAGGAATGTTGACGAAACACCACGGAGTGGTTGGACCACACCGATCCCCGGAGAGTGGTTCTTCTCAAAAGGATCGGGTTTTTCGCCCGGGTGAACCGGTTCTTCGACTTTGGCCCAGGATTTGCCTCTGTCGGGGGAAGGAACCGGGAGTGTCCCGGGTGTCACGGGGGGCGTCGGAAATTCCCGGGTGGGACCGTGTGGCAGTCGGCAGTGTGGCGGGCGGTGCGTGCGTCACTGGCGTCACATGTGCCCAGACGGGCACGTGGATCAACTGGTTTGTGCAGGGGCCTGCAGTGAAACTTTCCCAAGTGTTGGAACTGGCGGTGCAGATGACCCGGGACTGGGTTCGTGAGCGGCCGCGATGGGGGAGGGTGGAGTGGTCGCGGTGCGCGGTTTGGGCGGGCCGAGTCTCTGAGGCGACCGCATCGTGCCATGGTCAGCTCGAACAATTGAGAGAGTTGCTGGTCCGGGGGCAGCTCACTCCCGAGGTGGCCAGGACCGTGGCGTTTCCGCTTGTTGCTGACGCGCTGGCGACCGATTTGGTCGTTCGTATCTGGCTCTGCTGCTGGGCGCGGCAGGCACTCGAACGGGTTGGGGAAGTGCACGGGGGAGAGCCGGTGGAGTGGGCGCGGGGTGTGCTGCCCAGGGCGCTGCCGCAGGTGCTGAACC
Source organism: Planctomycetaceae bacterium (assembly GCA_046339535.1). GTDB lineage: Bacteria > Planctomycetota > Planctomycetia > Planctomycetales > Planctomycetaceae > UBA10511. The sequence goes on from JBKDUK010000123.1 coordinate 14,676, forward strand.
GACTGGTGGCGCTGCGTCAGGCGGTGCTCGAGATGTTGTGGGCTCTGCAGCTGACGGATGAGCCCACCGAGTCCTCTCCGGATCCCGATCTGGAATTCCTGAGACGGGAGGTGGAACGCTGGACCAACCGGCTGACGGGGACTTTGGCGGCTGGCTGGGGTCATCGGGAATTCTGCCTGCATCCCGTGCGGGCCCTGGTCTGGGGTGAGGAGCGCCTTGGGTGGAGGGGGGTCGAAGGGCCCGTCACGCCGTGGGAGAGCGACCTGTTGGCGGTGCGGGCCCTGGGCCCGGCCTGTCAGTTGCCGGCGGGGTTGGGGGATGAACTGCGGCGGGGGGTGTTGAGCCTGTTGTCGGCACGGTCGGCGGAAGTCTCCGAACAGACCGTGCTGCGCAAAAAACCGCGCAGAAAATAAGTTGACTCCCTGCCCCCCCCGTTATAGAAAAGTAGTGGAGTTGGTTGCCCGGATCAGACGTGTCCCGGGCTGGTGTCAAGCCGGCAGTAGGTGTCTTAGTGGAAGCACCGAACCCGGGTGGTCCCCGATTCGGAAGGAGGTGGTTCAGTATATGTGTTGTACTTCCCAGAGGTGTGCTGCCTGATAAGCAGTTGACGGGCTGCGTTTGTTGACTCGTCGATCTCTGTCAGAGCAACAGCTCAGGCAGCATGAAAACCACTTCCTGACCGATGACAGTGGTGGACCTTGGTCTTCCATTGTGGAACGGGCGGAAGTCTGTTCAGCGGTCCTGGAACCGGATGCGTATCTACATCCGTACTTCAGGTTGTCTCAAACTTTTTCGGCGTCGTGTGATGTCTCAGGTCCAAAAGTTGGTGTCACTTTCCCGGGGCTGCTTCGGCAGTTTTGGGTGGTGGTATGGCTTTTGGTATCGGGGCGAACAGGGCCCGAATCGATCTGCGGTGCGCTGAACGCCGCAAGAACGTGACTCGTGCAGGCCCTGAGATCTCCGGATTTCAGGGCCTGTTTTTTTTCCTCCCCTTGGGCTCGACTGATCCCGTCACTTTCCGGTTGCGTCTTTTCGCTCGGCTCGGGCTGAGTCTTTCCGCTCCGCACTGATTGTGGTTTTTCGCTTCAGGCTGGCTGAGATTGCTCCACCCCGCGTCCGTTGAGTTGTCGTCGCTTCTCCCTAGTACCCCTCTCCGGCGCATTGCCGGTTCCAGCTTTCGCGCAAGGCGTCCCGCATGATCATTGTCCTGAAACCACTGAGTAATCAGACCACCATCGACCGGCTGACCCGTCGCCTGGAAGAACTGGGGATGAAGCCCCACGTCATCGTGGGGGTCGAACGGACTGTCATTGCCGCCACCGGGAAAGAACAGGAAGGAACCCAGGCCGAGCTGGAGGGGGACACCGATGTCGAGAAGGTGCTCCCCATTCTCGCCCCGTACAAGATCGCCAGCCGCGAGACCCGCAAGGAGCCGACGGTGGTGAAAACCGGCAGCCTGACAATTGGCGGCGGAACGATCGGGGTGATTGCCGGTCCCTGCTCGGTCGAAGGGGAAGCCGAGATCCTGGAAATCGCCCGGTTGGTGAAGGGGGCCGGGGCCACCGCGCTGCGGGGGGGGGCCTTCAAGCCCCGCACCAGCCCTTACGCCTTCCAGGGAATGAAGGAACGCGGGCTCGAACTGCTGGCCGCCGCCCGTGAGGCCACCGGCCTGGCCGTCGTCACCGAGGTGATGACCCCCCATCATGTCGAACTGGTCGCCCGGTATGCCGACGTGCTGCAGATTGGGGCGCGGAACATGCAGAACTACCACCTGCTGCAGGCGGTGGGGGAACAGCGCAAGCCGGTGCTGCTGAAGCGCGGTCCGTCGGCCACCATCGAGGAATTCCTGCTGGCGGCCGAGTACATCCTCGACCAGGGGAACCAGCAGGTCATCTTGTGCGAGCGGGGAATCCGCACCTTCGAGACCCACACCCGCTTCACCCTGCCGCTGGCCACCGTCCCCTACCTGCGCGAGAAAACCCACCTGCCGATCGTGGTGGATCCCAGCCACGGTACAGGCATCGCCTCGCTGGTCCCCTCGATGTCGGCGGCGTCGGTCGCCTGTGGGGCCGACGGGTTGATCATCGAGGTTCATCAAAATCCCGCCAAGGCGGTGAGTGACGCCGCCCAGACATTGAACCCCGCGCAGTTCGAGGCGACACTGGCGACCTGCCGGAAGGTGGCCACGGCTCTGGGCAAGAGCATGTAGCCGCCCCCGACCGTCCCACCCAGTCCCCCCGTTCGCCAGACACTTTCGTTCGGAACCACGCATGGCCGTCAACGCCACCCCGCAATACCGCAAGGCCGAGGAGGAATTCCGCCGCGCGCAGTCGACCGACGAGCAGATCCGCTGCCTGGAACTGATGCTGCAGTTGCTGCCGAAGCACAAGGCGTCGGAAAAGGTGCAGGCCGAACTGAAGACCCGCCTCAAAGACGTGCGGGCCGAGCAGCAGGCCGAACGTTCGGCTCCCAAGAAGGCGAAGACCTTCAAGTTTCCCCGGCAGGGGGCGGGTCAGGTGGTGCTGGTGGGGGCCCCCAATGCGGGGAAAAGCCGGTTGCTGAAGGAGCTGACCAGTGCGAATCCCGAGGTGGCCCCGTATCCCTTCACCACCCGCGAGCCCCAGCCGGGAATGATGCCCTGGGAAGATGTGGTGGTGCAGCTGATCGACACCCCGCCCATCACCGACAGTCTGTACGAAACGTATCTGACGAACATCCTGAAGTGTGCCGACGCGATCGTGCTCTGTTTCGATGGCTCGTCCGACGACGCTCCCGAGCAGACGCAGCAGGTGATCGAGCAGATCGAATCGCGCAAGACTGTGTTGGGACGATCCACCGGGTTTGTCGAGGATGACTTCTCGAAGGTCTCGATCCGCACGCTGCTGGTGGTGACGCATGCCGACGATCCCGGGTGTGCCGACCGGATGGCGTTCTTTCGCGAGATGTACCCGCGGGAGTTCGACACGCTGCTGGTGGAGTGCGACCGGCCCGAATCGCTGGCCGAGCTGCGCACGCGGGTCTATCAGCTGCTCGACGTGATCCGCATCTACACCAAACAGCCGGGGAAACCGGCCGACCGCACCAGCCCTTTCACCGTGCCGCGGGGAGCGACGGTGGAGGACCTGGCGGGGCGGGTGCACAAGGATCTGGCCGAGCGGCTGACCCACGCCCGCGTCTGGGGCTCGGGGGTTCACGACGGCCAGAGCGTGGGACGCGACCACGTGGTCTCGGACCTCGACCTGGTGGAGCTGCACGGGTGACCCGCGTGCGGCACCCGGCGGGTTGAGCAGCGACTCTCTCCCACGGCCGCGACTACCGGCGGCGGGCTTCCGCCGCCAGCGCGACCACCTGCCGCAGCAGCGACTGTGTGCTTTGCGACCAGTCTGGCCAGTGAAAGTCGCGGGGGCGGGGGTTGTCTCCGGCGGCCGCCCGTTGCCAGAGCGCGACCAATCCGTCGACATTGTCCAGCGGGAAGTACCGCGCTACACCCCCTCCCACTTCACGATGCACGGGGAGGTCACTGGCCCACACCGGGCACCCCTGATGCAGCGCCTCGACAATGGGCAGGTTGAATCCTTCGGCCCAGGAGGGAGTCACCAGGGCCGCGGCACGGCGGTAACAGTGGGCCAAGTCGCGATCTCCCACCCTCTCGAGCCAGAACAGCCGTCGCCCCAGTTCGGGATGCTGCCGCAGTCGCTGGACGAGTCCCTCCGAGTCCCACCCCACCCCTCCCACGATCGCCAGCCGGGCCTCTCCGCCGCTGCGCCAGATCTGCTCACAGGCCTCGAGTGCGAACACATGATTCTTCCGGGGGGAGATCGTGCCCACCATCAACCCGGTGGGACCGCCGTTGCCGCCAAACACGGTCTCCAGCCAATCGGGGGGTGGCCCGAGGGAGGCCGGATCGAGACCATCCAGATCGGCCCCCAGCACGAACGACCGCACGGGGAGTTCGCCCCCTCGCCGGCGGGGAGGCAGCCCGGCGTCGACCTGCCGCACATCGGCCACGACACTTTCGGAAATGGCACCTGCGAAATCGATCTCGTCGCGCACCTGGCTCCACCACTGCAGCCAGCGGTCGCGCGACAACAACGTCTCGGTCACGAAAAACTGCGGGTACAGCACGGGGATCATGTCGTAAATGAGCAGTCCCACCTGCCCCCCGCGGCGGCGCACCCGTTCGAGATCTTTCCAGGGAAACGCCCAGGCGAAGGTCTGGTCGGCCAACAGCAGCACATCGCCGGGCTGCCACGCAACTTCCTGGCCCCCCCAGCCGCGCCACGGACGCAGGGCCCCCTGCCGCGCCTCGCGCAGCTGCTGTCGTACGCGCCGCATCGCTCCCAAGCACCCCAACCCGTCGAGCAGGCCGCGCGCCAGGCGGAAGAGTGGCCCTGATCGGGTGTGCGTGTTTTTCTGAACGGCCGGCTTGGCCAGTTGCCGCACCGGCTGAAAGCCGCGAAAGGGATCGAACCAAACCCCCTCGCTGGTCAACCCGAGTGAGGGTGCGACCTGGGGGGCTTGATTCACCAGGTTGCGGACCACTCGCTGAATTCCCGTGTTCAAGCCATCGCAGCGGGTGCGGGTGCACTCCAGGAAGACCCGCCGCACACCCCCGGGAGAACCGGGCGGTTGCTCTGCGCCGGGGGCACCCGACGGGTTGCCATGCTGCTGCGAGCGGTCCATCGACACAGAAATCACTCCCCAGGGAACCTGGCATGCAGGAGGAACATCAGGCACCGGGGTTTGGAACGGGGGACGACGCGTTCACCAGGTCCCTCAGTTGCCGCCGCAGGCGGGGCCCTACGACCGAGGGATGATGGCGTTCCCGGGAGACCTGCCGGGCGGCCTGCGACAGCCCGGCATACCGCCGCGGATCGTGCACTGCCATGTGGTGGGCCAGTCGCAGTTGTTCGGCCAGAGACGACCAGACGGTGCGCTGCCAGGTGGTCCGGAAGACCTGCGACGGATCGTGCGGCCAGGGGCACGGCTCGGGATGCGATTCGACCACCAGTCCCTGGGCATCCGAAAAGTAATCTCGCATCGCGGTGTGGCAGGTCGCGACCGCCGGCCGTCCCGCCGCCAGCCACTGCATCAGCGGCAGACAGGCCCCCTCGGCCCGGGTCGGGGTGACATACCAGGTGGTCGCGCGGGCCAGATCCACCATCTGGGCATCGGTCAGGAACCCGGTCAGCAGAATCAACCGGCCTCCCCGCTGCAGATCCAATGCCTGACAACGCGACAGCACCTCATCGATTCCCGACGGGTCGTTCCCCACCAGCTTCAGCACCAGGGTGACCCCTTCCTGATCTCCCAGGACGGCGTTCCAGGCCGAGAGCAGGTCTTCCCAGTTCTTGCGGCGGTCAAACGGATTGAACACCGTCGTGAAGACCACTCCCGACAGCGAGATCTGGTCGACCCGCTGGACGGGGCCATGCCGTGTCAGGACGCGTTGCCGGCGGGCCTCGCGCAGTCCCGCTTTCACCCCCCGTTCCGCCCAGACGGGAACCAGAGGATGCACACAGCGCTGGTAAATGCTTCGGGCGCTGCGTATCCAGACGCTGCTTCCGCCCGACGCAGCCGGGAGTGCCGTTGTTGTCGGATCGCGATGGCTGTGCTGGCTCCCCTCCGCTCTTTTTGCTCCCAGCACGAGGGCCGGTGTCTCGATGACAATCTCGTGGTTGGCCCGCCAGTCGTCGACTTCGAAATACTCGGGGGCGACGGGGACGGGAATGACCGCCATGGGGGTGGTCACCCCGCCCCGTTCAAACGCCTCACGGGTGAACTCGCACAACTGCAGGATCAGGTCGCAGTCGTTCGCCGTCCGGGCCCAATCCTGACGCGGGTCGGTCACCCAGGGAGCCCGCGGGATCTCGGGGAATTCCCAGGCGGGAATCAACACATTCTTCACCCCGGGCACCAGTTCGAACTCGTGCGGCGGGCGGAAGCCCAGATGGGCCGCCACGGGTGACCCGTTTCCATCTGGCCCGGGCGGTGCCGCCGCCGGCGCGGCGACGGGCCGCAACTCGAAGTCGGCTTCGAGCATGCGGGTGAATTGCCGCGCCACGAAGGCATACGAATAGTTGGCCTGACCCAGGTTGGTCCCGCGATTGGGGTCGCAACCGGTGCCGCTGGTCAACAGGATCGGGCGGGGCCGCGTGGCGGAAAGGCCGTCAGCCGGCGCGGTCTCGGCAGGTTGCACGGGGTTCATCCGCAGGCTCCCGCCAGACGTTCGGTCTCCGCCAGCAGTTCCCGGCAACTGACATCCCAGCCCGGCCACTGAAACTCTCCGGGAGCGGCAACGCCCGGCAGGGATGACCTCTCGGCCAACTGATCGATCAGGTTCGCCAGAGCCGCGGCGTCGGTCGGGGGAAAATAGGCGGCAAACTTCCCGCCTACTTCGCGATGCACCGGCAGGTCGCTGGCCAACACCGTCGCTCCGCGCGACAGCGCTTCGACGATGGGCAGATTGAATCCTTCGGCCAGCGAGGGGGTCAGCAGCGCCCGGCACCGAAGGTAGCAGAGATCGAGTTCCGCGTCGCGCAGGTCGGCGAACCAGAACAGACGCCGTCCCAATTCGGGATGGTTCCGCAGGCGGGTGACCAGGTCTTCGCAATTCCAGCCAATTCCCCCGGCAATCACCAGCCGCTGGGGACTGCCCCGCTGCCAGCACTGCTCGAGCGCATCGAGCGCGAGGTGATGATTCTTGCGGGGGGAAATCGAGCCGACCATCAACAGCGCCTCGCGGGGCCCGCCGGGGGGCAATACCTGATCCAGTTCGGGACGGCACGGTGCGCCGTCGCTGGCGGCATCCAGTTCGGCCCCCAGAGTGAACCAGCCGATGGGGCGCTCCTGGCGAGGCCAGCCCTGTCGCACCATCCGCTCTTCAAACCGGAGCACATCCTCCCGCACGCTTCGGGAGATGCAGATCATAAAGTCGGCCAGCGTGCGCAGCGTCTGCCAATCCCGCACGGAGTTCACATGAAAGTTGTGCTCCACGAACTCGGGATGTTCGTGAGGAATCAGATCGTAGACCACCACCCCCAGCCGCGCGCCCCGTTTCCGGGCCCGCTGCAGATCGCGAAGGACCATCTGGATTTCCCAGGTGGTGTCGAGAAGCAGCACGACATCTCCCCGGCCGGGCAAGATTCCCTGGGGGAAAACTCCCCGCAGCAGCGCCCGCACTTGCGTCTGACCGTGCGAGACCGCTTGCCGCATGCGGCGCGTCAATTGCAGCAGCCCGAGCCGGCTCAGTCCCTCGCGGGCCCAGCGCTGCCACCCGTGGACCTCGCTGCTCTGCCAGGGAAGCTGGTTCTCGGGCAGGGGCAGCCGCTGCAGAGACTGCAGGCCCCGCCGCCGGTCGAACCACAGCCCCGCGGCCCGCGCCTCGTCCCGCTCGCTGAAGCCGGCGGCCGCGTTCACGATGTTCCGGACCACCCGCTGGATCCCGGTATTCATGTCGCGCTGCCGCGTGGCGGAGCATTCCAGCCAGATGTGGAATTTGCCGATTGGGCCCGCAATGCGTTGTGCGGTGCTGTCTTGGCCAGGACCGCGGCGGGGGTCAGCGGCGGGCGTTGTATTGGCAGCCGGTTCCATCACCCATCAGGTCCCGTTCCGTCGGCCCGATAGGGGGCGGGAAGGGACCTTTCCTCCCAGTCCCTCCACGTCGGCCCGCACCATGCGCCGCACCAGCTCTTCAAACCCGCATTCGGGGACCCAGCCGAGCTTTTCCCGGGCCTTGGTGGGGTCGGCCAGCAGCAGGTCGACTTCGGCCGGACGGTAAAACGCCGGATCGACCACCACGTACTTCTTCCAGTCGAGCCCGACCTGGTCGAACGCGATCTGGACGAACTCGCGGACCGTATGGGTCTCGCCGGTCCCCACGACGAAGTCGTCCGCCTCGGGCTGCTGCAGCATCAGCCACATCGCCCGCACGTAGTCTCCCGCGAAACCCCAATCGCGTTTCGCGTCGAGGTTGCCCAGCCGCAGTTCCGACTGCTGCCCCAGCGAGATCTTCGCGACGGCGTGCGAGATCTTGCGGGTGACGAATTCGAGACCCCGGCGGGGAGACTCGTGGTTGAACAGAATGCCCGAGCAGGCGAACAGCCCGTAGCTCTCGCGGTAGTTGATGGTGATGTAGTGCCCGTACACCTTGGCGACGCCGTAGGGGCTGCGGGGGTGCAGCAGCGTGGTCTCGCGCTGGGGGGTCTCGTGCACCTTGCCGAACATTTCGCTCGAGCTCGCCTGGTAGAAGCGAATGCCGGGGTCGACCTCGCGGATCGCGTCGAGCAGGCGGGTGACTCCGAGCCCGGTCGCCTCGGCGGTGAAGATCGGTTGTTCCCAGCTGGTGGGGACGAAGCTTTGGGCGGCGAGGTTGTAGACCTCGGTGGGGCGGATCTTCGCGACCAGCCGGGTGAGGGAGTGCTGGTCAAGCAGGTCGCCGAAATGGAGTTGCAGGCGGTCTTGCAGATGTTCGATGCGCTCGAGGTTGGGCGAGCTGGTGCGGCGCAGCATGCCGTGGACCTGGTAGCCCTGGGCGAGCAGCAACTCGGCCAGATACGAGCCATCCTGGCCGGTGATGCCGGTGATTAACGCGGTGCGCTTCATCTGCGAAATCCTTTCCGACACCCCGCGACCCCAGAGAGCACCAGGACATCAAGAGCTCGTGTGACAGCGGCCCCGCCAGGCATCTGGCAGGCCAGGGCTCCCCCTCCCTGGGAGCGCCCCGTTTCCTCAGTCCGCGTTCAGCCCCCCCCGTCGAATGCGCGGGGAAGCTCAACGATGCGGAGAGCCCCGGTCACTGGCTCAGCCTTCTAACGGAATGGGTAATATGTGTCAACGAGAGGTTTTGCGAAGGATGGGCGTGTGCTCGATCCCCGTGTCTCGGTGCCCGGGTCTGTACACGGTTGGCCCGGCGGAAAACACAGGTCCGCTGCGGCCTCGGTGGTGCAGCCCGCAGTCCCCGCGCGATGTCTCGGGCCCAGCGACAGTCCAGCACGGCGGCGGTCGACACCCGATATTACAGCAGCCGCAGGCTGGCGAAGCCGGCGATGGCGAGGAGGGCGGCGATGATCCAGAAGCGGACCACGATTTTGACCTCGTGCATCCCCCGGAAGACAAAGTGGTTGTGCAGCGGAGCACACGCCAGCACCCGCCGGCCGAAGCAGCGGAAGCTGATGATCTGCGCGATCACGCTGAGGGTCTCGGCCACGAACACCCCCCCCACCACCAACAGCAGCAGTTCCTGCCGGCAGACGAGGGCCGCGAGGCCAATCAGCCCCCCCAGCGGCAATGCCCCCGCATCGCCCATGAAGACCTGCGCGGGGTACGCGTTGAACCACAGAAAGCCCAGTACCGCACCCACCACCCCCCCCAGCACCACCGCGAACTCTCCCGCTCCGGGAATGTGCGGGATCTGCAGGTACTCCGACATCACCTTGTTCCCCGCCATGTACGTGAGGGCGGTGAAGGCGGTGCCCGCGAAGACCATGCAGCCCGCCGCCAGTCCATCCAGCCCGTCCGTCAGGTTCACCCCGTTGGAACTTCCCACCAGCACCAGCAGGCTCCAGGGGATGAAGACGATCCCCAGGCCGAGGGTGTAGGCCCCACCGGGGAAGACCAAATCGAGTCCTGCGGGATACTGCGCCTGATGACGGTACAGCACCCACGAGACCAGCAGGCCGAGGGCCGTCTGTCCGACCAGTTTTTCGGTCTTCGAGAGTCCCTTGCGGCGGGTGCTGAGCTTGATCCAGTCGTCGGCGGCTCCCAAGGCTCCCAGGCCGACGGCGGTCAGCAGTCCCAGCTGCACCGGCCGGCTCGAGAGGTCGCTCCAGAGCAGGGTCGCAAGGCAGGCGGCGGCGAGGATAAACAACCCCCCCATGGTGGGGGTGTCTTTCTTGTTGGCGTGAAGTTCGTCGAGGCGGGCCGAGTCGCTGGCGATCCGTTCGCGGAATCGGGCCTTCAGCCAGCGGATCGCCACCGGGCCCAGCAGCAGGGCCAGCACAAACGCGGTGAGGCTGGCCAGGGCGGTGCGCAGCGTCAACAGCGTGGCGGTGTCGCGGGCATTGAGCAGGCGTTGCAGAAACCAGACCAGCACGGCGGCAGACTCGGCAAAGACAGAGAGGCAGATCGCAAGGTCAACGGGGGTGAGTCGGGGGATACGTCAAAGCCACCCATCCCCGGCGCGGCACTCTGTCCGAAGCGGGCCGAAAACACAACCCCAGAGCGCCATTCCCCGGGTGCTGGCCGCGCAAAAAAAACCGGGGGGTGGGCCGCCGTGGCAGCCCACCCCCCGGAGGTGATTCCCCGGATACCGAAGCCGAGGCCCCGGTATCCGGTCAGGTTCAACATCGTGCGGAAAGCAGACAACCAGAGTGATTGACCCAGAAACCACTTGGTCTGGTGCCGTAATTTGCTTCCGGCCAGCCGAAGCCAGCCTGTGCGACAGGATTCCCGCAAATCTGAAGCACGCACGCTCGTTGAACCAGGTCTCCTTGTGTCAGCGATGAATGAGCGAAGTGAAGTATCGAACCTGGCGGGACCTAGGCGGCCGCCGGCTCGGCGAAGCGACAGACGGGTGATGTGGGCTGGGCCTGCTGCCGCAGCCACTGGATGGCCCGTTCCATGCGCATGCCGCGTGATCCCTTGACCAGCACGACATCGCCGGGACTGAGCCAGCAGTCCAGCACGGGGTAGAGCGATTCCAACGGTTCGCAGCAGGCGATCTGGTGCAGGGGCAGCCCCCCGGCCAGGGCTCCCCGGGCGACATCATTCGCGAACTCGCCGCAGACCAGCTGGCGATCGAGGCCGCCGCGGGCCGCCTGCCGTCCGAGCTGCTGATGCAGCGCGGCCGACTCGGGCCCGAGTTCCAGCATGTCGCCGCAGATCAGCAGCCGTTGACCATCGGTGGGCCAGTCCCGCAGCAGTTCGCAGGCGGCCTGCATCGCGAGGGG